>NZ_CP071870.1:935719-1247626 GCF_017569205.1 Propioniciclava sp. MC1595 | reverse complement strand
CGGTCGAGGACCTCGACGACGACGAGTTCGCCTACGAGCGCACCCCCATCCCCACCGCCGCGGTGATCGACGCCGACGGCGAGCCGAAGACGCTGCACGAGCTCACCGCGCACACCGCCGCCCTGCTGGTGAGCATCAACTGCCTGTGCGGCACCTCACGGGAGGCCGCGGCGTCCGTGAACCGCTGGGCGCAGACCCTGCCCCAGCTCGAGGTGCGCCTGCTCAGCTCGCTGAAGCCGGAGTCGCTGCCCGAGGAGATCCGCCCCGACGGGGCTGTCGCCTACGACCACGCCGGACTGGCGCAGAAGGCGCTGGAGCTGTCCGGCAGCCCGGTCGCGGTCCTGCTCGGTGCCGACGGCCTGCTGGCGGGCGGGCCGGTGCACGGCGTCGCGGAGATCGAGCAGTTCGTCGCCGACATCGCCGAGCAGCTCGGCGAGGCGGCGGGCTGAGTCCGGTCAGCCCCAGGGCAACAGCGGGTCGACCGCCGCCGCGATGAACACGATCGCGAGGTAGCTGTTCGACCAGTGGAACAGCCGCATCGGCTTGAGCGCGGCGTCGCGCATCCCGGCGCGGGCGCGGTTGAGCAGGGCGACCGACTCCCAGACCAGCCACGCGCCGGCGATCCCAGCGACGATCGGGTACATCAGCGTGGTGCCCGCGACCGGCCACAGCGCCAGCGACGTGACCACGGTGAGGACCGAGTAGACGAGGATCTGCCACGCCACGTGCGGGGCGTCCTTGACGACGGGGAGCATCGGCACGTCCACCGAGGCGTAGTCCTCGCGGTAGCGCAGGCCGAGCGCCCACGTGTGCGGGGGCGTCCAGAAGAAGACGATGAGGAAGAGGATGATCGGCGGCCACGCGACCGAGCCGGTCACGGCCGTCCAGCCGATGAGCGGCGGGAAGCAGCCGGCGACGCCGCCCCACACGATGTTCTGGGCCGTGCGGCGCTTGAGCCACACGGTGTAGATGAACACGTAGTAGAGGATCGCCGTCACCGACAGGGCCGCGGCCAGCCAGTTGGCGCCCAGGCCCAGCATGAGCGTGGAGATGATGCCGAGCACGACACCGAACGTGTAGGCGGCCCGCTTGGACACCTGCTCGCGCACCATCGGGCGGCGGCGCGTGCGGCGCATCTGCTCGTCGATGTCGGCGTCCAGCACCGAGTTGAACACGTTCGCCGACGCGGCCGACAGCGTGCCGCCCACGAAGGTGATCACGGCCAGGCCCAGCGGGGGGAACCCGCCGGCCGCCAGGAACATGGCGGGGAACGTCGTGACCAGCAACAACTCGATGATGCGGGGCTTGGTCAGGCCGACGTAGGCCTGGACCCTGCCCATGACACCGGGCTGGGCGGCGGCGGGCGCGGGCGCCTCCGTCCGGGCTGGGTGCATGGCGGGCCTCCGACAGGGTTGCGGGCGAGGGGACGCCGGCCCCGTGGGCAGGCGCAATGGGGGTCACTCTACGCCAAGGCAACCCATGGCCTTTCCACCGTTTGCCCGCCCCCACCCGCGGTGACGCCAGTACAGTCGAAGGCGTGGGCGTCCCGCGACGCCTCCCGACGCACCCAACAGGAGAACCCATGAATCCCCGCATGAAGGCGCTCGCCGACTCCGGCGTGTCGATCTGGCTCGACGACCTCTCGCGCACCCGTCTGCAGAGCGGAAACCTCCAGGGCCTCATCGATGACATGTCGGTCACCGGCGTCACCACGAACCCGACCATCTTCGCCGCGGCCCTGACCGGTGGCGACCAGTACCGCGCCGACATCGAGGCCCTGCCCGCCGGCACCGAGGTCCCCACCGCGATCAAGCAGCTGTGGGCCAAGGACGTGCAGGACGCCTGCGACCTGTTCCGCGGCATCTACGACGCCACCGGCGGTTACGACGGCCGCGTGTCGATCGAGGTCGCCCCCGGGCTGGCCTACGACACCCAGGCCACGATCGACGAGGCGCAGGAGCTGTACGACCTGGTCGACCGCGAGAACGTGCTGATCAAGATCCCCGCGACCATCGAGGGCCTGCCCGCGATCACCGAGACCCTCGGCCGCGGCATCTCCGTCAACGTCACGCTGATCTTCTCCGAGGACCGCTACCGCGCGGTCATGGACGCGTACCTCGCGGGCCTCGAGCAGGCCGACGCCGCGGGCAAGGACCTGTCCAAGATCCACTCCGTCGCGTCGTTCTTCATCAGCCGCGTCGACACCGAGATCGACAAGCGCCTCGACGAGATCGGCACCGACGAGGCCAAGGCGCTCAAGGGCAAGGCCGCCATCGCCAACGGGCAGGTGGCCCTCGCCGCGTTCGAGGAGGTCTTCTCCTCGGAGCGCTTCGCCAAGCTCGAGGCCAAGGGCGCCAACAAGCAGCGTCCGCTCTGGGCCTCCACCGGCACGAAGAACGCCGACTACCCCGACACCCTGTACGTGTCCGACCTGACCGCCCAGGGCGTCGTCAACACGATGCCCGAGAAGACGCTGCTCGCCTTCGCCGACCACGGTGAGGTCGGGGCCCCCATGGAGGGCACCGGCGCCGACGGCGCGAAGGTGCTGGACGCCATCGACGCGGTGGGCGTGGACCTGGCCGACGTCTTCAAGGTGCTCGAGGACGAGGGCGTGCAGAAGTTCATCGTCTCCTGGGACAGCGAGCTCGTCACCGCCGTGACCGAGGCCCTCGGCGCCGCCAAGGAGTGACATCCCGCCGAGGCAACAAAGGGGGACCCCCGTCCACGGACGAGGGTGACAGCTAGGATCGGCGCGTGACCGACACCTACGTCAATCCCCTGCGCGACGCGACCGATCGCCGGTTGCCCCGTGTGGCCGGGCCGTGTGCCCTGGTCATGTTCGGGGTGACCGGCGATCTCGCGCAGAAGAAGCTGTTGCCCGCCGTCTACGACCTCGCCAACCGCGGCCTGCTGCCCCCGGGGTTCAGCCTGGTCGGCTACGGGCGACGGGACTGGGACGACGAGCAGTTCACCGACTACGTGCTCGAGTCGGTCAAGGAGCGTGCGCGCACCCCCTTCCGCGCCGAGGTGTGGCGCCAGCTCGCCGAGGGCATCCGGTTCGTCACCGGCGGCTTCGACAGCGACGAGGGCTTCGAGCAGCTGAAGGAGACCCTCCGCGAGGTCGACGAGACCCAGGGCACCGAGGGCAACCACGCGTTCTACCTGTCGATCCCGCCGGACGGGTTCGACCAGGTGATCGAGCAGCTGCGTCGCCACGGCCTGGTCGACAAGAGCCGCACCACCCCGTGGAACCGCGTCGTCATCGAGAAGCCGTTCGGCCACGACCTGGCCAGCGCCCGCGAGCTCGAGGAGAAGGTCTCCAGCGTCTTCAACTCCGACTCGGTGTTCCGCATCGACCACTACCTGGGCAAGGAGACGGTCCAGAACATGCTGGCGCTGCGCTTCGCCAACCAGCTGTTCGAGCCGCTGTGGAACCGCAACTACGTCAGCCACGTGCAGATCACCATGGCCGAGGACATCGGCATCGGTGGCCGCGCCGGCTACTACGACGGCATCGGCGCGGCGCGCGACGTCATCCAGAACCACCTCCTCCAGCTGCTCGCCCTGGTCGCCATGGAGGAGCCCGCGTCCTTCGAGGCTGGCCAGCTGCGCGCCGAGAAGGAGAAGGTGCTCGCCGCCGCCCGCGCGCCCCGCAACCTGAAGAGCCACACCGCGCGCGGCCAGTACACGGCCGGCTGGGCGGGCGGCCAGCGGGTCCGCGGCTACCTGGAGGAGGACGGCATCGCCCCCGACTCCCAGACCGAGACCTACGCCGCGTTCCGGGTCGACATCGACAACCGCCGGTGGGCGGGGCGTCCGTTCTACCTGCGGGCCGCCAAGCGCATGCCGCGCCGGGTCACCGAGATCGCGCTCATGCTGCGCCCGGCCCCGCACCTGCCGTTCCACCTGTCCGACACCGAGCAGCTGGGCGCGAACGCGCTCGTGCTGCGCATCCAGCCCAACGAGGGCATCACGATGCGGTTCGGCGCCAAGGTCCCGGCGACGCAGATGGAGATCCGCGACGTCACCATGGACTTCAACTACGGCACGAGCTTCGCCGAGTCGAGCCCCGAGGCGTACGAGCGCCTGATCCTCGACGTGCTGCTCGGGGACCCGCCGCTGTTCCCCCAGCACACCGAGGTCGAGCTGTCCTGGAAGATCCTGGACCCGATCCTCGACTACTGGGCCGACAAGGAACACCAGCCCGAGGGCTACGCCGCCGGCACGTGGGGCCCGCCCTCCGGCCGCACGATGCTGGAGCGCGACGGCTTCACCTGGCGCCGGCCCTGACGAGAGGAATCACCCATGATCACCACGCTGAAGGACACCACGGCCCAAGCCATCCAGAACGCGATCATGTCCGCACGCCAGAGCGTCGGCGCGGCGTCCGGCATGGTCTTCACCCTGCTGGTCGACACCCCGGCCAGCGAGTACGACAATGTCTTCGACGCGTGCGTCGAGGCCGGGCGTGAGCACCCCTCGCGCATCATCGTCACGACCGACGGCTCGGCGCGCGCCGACCGGCTGGACGCCGAACTGCACATCGGCGACGAGGTGCCGGGCGAGATCATCGCCCTCAAGTTCCACGGCGAGCTGGCCGACCACAAGTCGTCCACGCTGCTGCCGCTGCTCCTGCCCGACTCCCCCGTCATCGCATGGTGGCCCGGTGAGGCGCCCGAGCCGGTGTCCGAGGACGCCGTGGGCTCGCTCGCCAAGCGGCGCATCACGGACGCCATGGGCTCGGCCGACCCGCTGGCCCGCCTGCTCGCCCGCGCGGAGGGGCTCGCCCCCGGCGACACCGACCTCACCTGGACACGGCTGACCCCGTGGCGCGCCCTGCTCGCCGCCGCCCTCGACACCCACCAGGCCCCGGTCACGGGTGCGACGGTGGAGGCCGCGGCCAACAACGCGGCCGGCCTGCTGCTGGCTGCGTGGCTCGGCTCGCGCCTGGGGCTGGACGCCGACTTCGTCTCCAGCGAGGGGCCGGGCATCACGGCCGTGCGGCTGGCCACCGAGGACGGCGACATCGTCCTGGCCCGCGGCGACGGCAAGATGGCGACGTTCACCGGTCCCCGGACGCCCCCGCGCTCGGTCGCGCTGCGCCGACGGGAGATCAGCGCGCTGATCACCGAGGAACTGCGCCGCCTCGACACCGACCACGTGTTCCAGCAGTCGATGGCCTGCCTGGCCTCGAACGTGCACCGCCACAACGGGGAGGGCTGACGTGCAGACCGTGGAGCGGTGGGCCACCGGCGCCGACCTCACCGAGGGCGTGGCCGAGCGCCTGATGGCGCGACTGGTCGAGCTGCAGTCCCAGACCGACGGCCCGGTGCACCTGTGCCTGACCGGCGGCCGGATCGCGAACCGGATCTACGACGCCTTCGCCGACCTCGTCGAGGGCTCGGACCTCGACCCCACCCGGATCGAGCTGTGGTGGGGCGACGAGCGGTTCGTGCCCACCGAGGACTCCGACCGCAACGCGGGCCACACCCTCGCGATCCTCGCGCGGACGCTACCGCTCACCTCGGCGCGCACGCACTCCATGGCGGCGGCCGACGGCATCGCCGACGCCGACGCGTCCGCGCTCACCTACGCCAAGGAGCTCGGAGACACCACCTTCGACATCTGCCTGCTCGGCCTGGGCGAGGACGGCCACGTGGCCTCGATCTTCCCCGGCCACCCGTCGTTCGCCGAGACCACGCACACCGTGATCGGGGTGAACGACTCCCCCAAGCCGCCGGCGTCCCGGATCAGCCTCACCGTGCCGACGCTCAGCCGCAGCCGCGAGGTGTGGTTCCTCGTCGCCGGGGCCGAGAAGGCGGACGCGGTGGGCCGCGCCTACCGCGGTGACCCGGAGCTGCCGGGCGGCGTCGTCCGCGGCCGGGAGCGCACCCTGTGGCTGGTCGACCGCGCCGCCGGCGCCGGCATCCCGTACCACGAGTGCACCTTCTGACCACGGCGGATTCGCCGAGGGCTTGGGTTTTCCGCGCCCAGGGCTTGGGTTTCAGGCCTGCCCGACCGCCTCGCGCACCAACCGCACCGCATCGGACGCCGTGAGCCCCAGCCGCTCGATGACAGCGACGTAGTCGCGCGCGGCCGCGGCGCCAGCCTTCTCGGCGGACTCGACCGTGCCGGTCACGAAGCTGCCCGCGCGGCCGCGCGTCACGATCACCCCGGACGCCTCGAGCTCCCGGTACGCACGGGCCACGGTGTTGGGCGCGATCCCCAGCTCCAGGGCGAGGTGACGCACGGGTGGGAGGCGATGGTTGGCCGGGAACTCCCCCGACTCGCGGGCGGCGACGATCTGCTGCTTGATCTGCTCGAACGGCGGGGTGGCCAGCGAGGGGTCAACGACGAGCACCGGAGACCTCCCCTGCCCCGAGGCGTGCCGTCGCGCGCCGACGGGAGGCGGTCTCGACCACCAGCACCGCGACCATCACCACGACGAAGTTGGCCCAGACGAGGATGCCCACCGGCCCCTGCGCCGTGTCGCCACCCAGCAGCAGCGACCCCAGCACCATCGTGGCGATGGGCCCGAGTGTGAGCAGGGCCACGACGTCCTCGCGGCGCACCGAGTCCGACCAGGCGAGCTCGGTGGCGTCCTCAGCGCGCTGGGGCTGGCGGGCGAGCCAAGCGGCCCCCGCCACGCAGGCCGCGGTGAGCACGAGGCTGGCGAACAGGGCCCACGGGTGCCATCCCGGGCCCGTGACCAGCCAGGCGGCGGCCACGACGAACGCGACCTGGAGGGCCACGATGACGCCGATGGCCCAGGCCGGCACATGGTCGGCCAGCGTGACGACGCGGCCCCGGGAGACGCGTGGGCCGTCGGCGGCGGCGGACGCCTCGCGTGCGCCGAGGACGGCGAGGGCGAGCAGGCGGCCGGCGAAGGCCAGGCTGACCAGGATCGGGAACGCAGCGGACGGGTTGGGCAGCGCACCCAACGTCGTCAACCCCGGCAGCATCGCGAGCGCGCTGACCACGCTCGCCCGCCCCTCGCGGTCGCGCAGGCGGCGGACGAACCCCTCGGGCGCGTCGGCGTCGGGGGTGCCCAGGGCCTTGAAGATGCCGTTGCGGACGAACCGCTCCCGCAGCGTCTCCTCGGGCAGCAGGGCCCGCCCGTTGGCGAGCAGGAAGGCCACGCCCGCCTGGACGAGGCCGAAGATGAACAGGCCGATGTCCATGAGTCTCCTTCGTGTATCAGTCTTTGTATCAACTGTACCAATACACAACGAGTGCGCAAGGCGTCCGGACGACAAACATCCGGCGACCGCAGGGCGGTCGCCGGACGTCACGTGAGGATCAGTAGATGACCTCGCCCGCGGCGCGGCGGGCGCGCAGGCCCGCGAGGGCCTCCGCGAGGATCGCCTCGGCCTCGGCGTCGGAGCGGCGCTCCTTCACGTAGGCCAGGTGGGTCTTGTAGGGCGTGATCTTCGGCGGGGGCGGCGGGTTCTCGGAGTCCAGGTTCGCCGGCAGGCCGCAGCGGGGGCAGTCCCACTCCTCCGGCAGCACGGCGTCCGCGGCGAAGGCAGGACGCGTCTCGTGCCCGTTGCTGCAGAAGAACGAAACGTACGTGCGGGGGGCGGAATCGCCACGCTCCGCCTCGCCCATGGGACCCGCACCGACGCGGCTGCCACGGATCGCGCTACCACCGACCACTTTGTTGTTTCTCCTCAGGACTCAGAAGGTGTTGGGATGCCGGGCGGCGCTCAGATCGTGCCGACGTCGCGGAACCAGCGGTACAGCGCCAGCAGCAGCAGGATGCAGGCCAGCCACACCAGGCCCACGATGATCGTCAGCCGGTCGAGGTTCCGCTCGGCGACCGAGCTGCCCCCCATCGTCGACGACATGCCGCCGCCGAACAGGTCGGACATGCCGCCACCGCGGTTCTTGTGCAGCAGCACGAACATCGACAGGGCCAGGCTCGTGATGACCAGCAGGATCGACACGGTCAGGATGGGCCAGGTCATCAGGGGCAAAACAGTCACCGGACGATTCTAACCCACCTTTGCCGTGGCTCTGACCCGGCCTGCCCCGTGGCGCCCCCGGCCCCCGAGAACGCGGAACGCGCGCCGGGACGGACCCGACGCGCGCTCCTGGAAAAGCGGGATCAGCGCTGGTAGAACAGCACGATCTTGGCGAACTCCTCCGGGTCGAGCGAGGCGCCCCCGACGAGGGCACCGTCGACGTCGGCCTGGGCCATGATGTCGACGATGTTGCCCGACTTGACCGAACCGCCGTACTGGATGCGGACCTTGTCGGCCGCCTCCTGACCGACGAGCTCGGCCACGCGGCCGCGGATCGCGCCGCAGACCTCCTGCGCGTCCTCGGGGGTGGCGACCTCGCCGGTGCCGATGGCCCACACGGGCTCGTAGGCGATGACGAGGGAGCCGACCTGCTCGGCCGTCAGGTCCGCGAGGACCTTGTCGACCTGGGCCAGGACGAAGGGGACCTGCTCGCCGGCCTTGCGGACGTCGAGCTTCTCCCCCACGCAGATGATCGGGGTCATGCCGGCCGCGAGGACGACCTTGGCCTTCTCATTGATGAGCTCGTCGCTCTCGGCGTGGTAGTCGCGGCGCTCGGAGTGCCCGACGACCACGTAGGCGCACTTGAGCTTGGCCAGCATGTCGGCCGAGATCTCACCGGTGTAGGCACCGGAAGCGTGCACCGAGACGTCCTGCGCGCCGTAGGCGAGGGGCAGCTTGTCGCCCTCCACCAGCGTCTGGACCGTGCGGATGTCGGTGAACGGGACGATCACCGCCGCCTCGGCCTGCTCGGCCTCGTACTTGGCATCCTTGAGCGACCACGCCAGCTTCTGGACGACGCCAGCCGCCTCGACGTGGTTGAGGTTCATCTTCCAGTTGCCCGCCATGAGCGGGACACGGTTCGTCACGGGTGATCAGTTCCCTTCGAGGACGTCGAGGCCCGGGAGCGTCTTGCCCTCCAGGTACTCCAGCGAGGCGCCGCCACCGGTGGAGATGTGGCCGAAGGCGTCGTCGGGGAACCCGAGGACGCGGACGGCCGCGGCGGAGTCGCCACCACCGACGACCGTGAAGGCGTCGGTGTCGGCCAGCGCCTGGGCGACGGCCTTGGTGCCGGCGGAGAAGTCCTCGACCTCGAACACGCCCATCGGGCCGTTCCAGAACACGGTCTTCGCGCCCTTGATCGCGTCGGCGTACGCCTTGGCGGTCTCGGGGCCGATGTCGAGGCCCATCTGGTCGGCCGGGATGCCGTCGGCCGCGACGACCGACTTCTCGAACGGCCCGTCACCGGAGGGGAAGCTCGGGGACACGACGGCGTCGGTCGGCACGAGCAGCTGCTTGCCGGCGGCCTCGGCGTCCTTCATGTAGCCGTCGACGGTCTCGACCTTCTCGGCGTCCAGCAGGGACGTGCCGACCTCGTAGCCCTTGGCCTTGAGGAAGGTGTAGCCCATGCCGCCACCGATGATCAGGGTGTCGGCGACCTTGAGCAGGTTGTCGATGACCGAGAGCTTGTCGGCGACCTTGGCGCCGCCGAGGACGACGACGTAGGGGCGCTCGGGGGTCTCGGTCAGCTTCTTGAGGACCTCGACCTCCTTTGCGACGAGGTGGCCGGCCGCGTTCGGCAGCATCTTGGCCACGTCGTAGACCGAGGCCTGCTTGCGGTGCACGACGCCGAAGCCGTCGGAGACGAAGACGTCACCGAACTCGGCGTACTTGGCGGCGAGTGCCTCGCGCTCGGCGTCCACCTTCGACTCCTCGGCCGGCTCGTAGCGGACGTTCTCGAGCATGACGATCGAGCCCTCGGCCATCCCGGCGACGGCGGACTTGGCGGAGTCGCCCACCACGTCGCCGGCCAGGGTGACCTCGGCGTCGATCAGCTCACCCAGCCGCTTGGCGGCCGGGGCGAGCGAGTACTTCGGGTTCACCTCACCCTTCGGGCGACCCAGGTGGGCCATGATCACGACCTTGGCACCGGCCTCCGTCAGCTGCTTCAGCGTCGGGAGGGCCGCCTTGATACGGCCGTCGTCGGTGATGGTCTCGCCGTCCAGCGGGACATTGAAATCGCAGCGGATCAGGACGCGCTTGCCCTTGAGATCCCCGAGATCGTTGATGGACTTCACCTGGGTTCGCCTTTCAGGATGCGGTTGGGTTGCGGACGATCAGAGCTTGGACGCGACGAGCTCGGTCAGCTTGACCAGCTGGTTGGAGTAGCCCCACTCGTTGTCGTACCAGGAGACGACCTTGACCTGGTTGCCGATGACCTTGGTGAGGCCGGCGTCGAAGATCGAGGCGGCCGGGTCGGTCTCGATGTCCTTGGACACGATCGGGTCCTCGGTGTAGACCAGAACGCCCTTGAGCGGGCCCTCGGCGGCAGCCTTCTTGATGATCTCGTTGACCTCCTCGACGGTGGTCTCGCGGGCGGCCTCGAAGGTGAGGTCGGTGGCGGAACCGGTCGGGGTCGGCACGCGCATGGCGTAGCCGTCCAGCTTGCCCTTGAGCTCGGGCAGCACGAGCGCGACGGCCTTGGCGGCGCCGGTCGTGGTCGGGACCATGTTCAGGGCCGCGGCGCGGGCGCGACGCAGGTCCTTGTGGGGGCCGTCCTGCAGGTTCTGGTCCTGCGTGTAGGCGTGGATCGTGGTCATGAGGCCCTTGACGATGCCGAGGCCGTCGTTGAGCGCCTTGGCCATCGGGGCGAGGCAGTTCGTGGTGCAGGACGCGTTGGAGATGATCGTCTGCGAGCCGTCGTACAGGCCGTCGTTGACGCCCATGACGATGGTGATGTCCTCGTTCTTCGCCGGGGCGGAGATCAGGACCTTCTTGGCGCCGGCGTCGATGTGCGCCTTGGCCTTGGTGGCGTCGGTGAAGAAGCCGGTGGACTCGATGACGATGTCGACGCCGAGCTCGCCCCAGGGGAGGTTGGCCGGGTCCTTCTCGGCGAAGGCCTTGATGTCCTTGCCGTTGGCGGTGATGGAGTCGTCGTCGTAGGTGACCTCACCCTCGAAGCGGCCCAGGATCGAGTCGTACTTCAGCAGGTGGGCGAGGGTCTTGTTGTCGGTGAGGTCGTTGATGGCCACAACCTCGACGTCGGCGCCGGACTCGACCAGCGCGCGGTAGTAGTTGCGACCAATCCGGCCGAAGCCGTTGATGCCAACCTTGACAGTCATGTACTGGGTCTCCTTCGAAAGGAATCTCGCCGCTCGTGGGGACGAGAACTGGACGAGTCCATCTTACCCAAAAATCCCGCGCCGGGCCGACCTGAGCGGACCGTTGGCAACCCTCGCGTGCGCGCTTGAACTACCTGTGGTAGTGATCAGTCGCGGTCGAGCATCTCGGGCGTGAGGGACGCCTCGGTGCCGGGGATGCCCAGCTCGGCCGCACGCTTGTCGGCGGTCGAGAGCAAGCGGCGGATCCGGCCGGCGATCGCGTCCTTGGTCAGCGGGGGCTGGTGCAGCTGGCCGAGCTCCTCGAGGCTGGCCTGCTTGTGCGCCAGGCGCAGCATGCCGGCGTCCTTGAGGTGGTCAGGCACCTCGTCGCCCAGGATCTCCAGCGCTCGCTCGACCCGTGCCCCAGCGGCCACGGCCGCCTGCGCGGAGCGGCGCAGGTTCGCGTCGTCGAAGTTCGCCAGGCGGTTCGCCGAGGCCTTGATCTCGCGGCGCATCCGGCGGTCCTCCCACTTCAGGAGGGTCTCGTGGGCGCCCAGGCGGGTGAGCATGGCCGAGATGGCGTCCCCGTCGCGGATGACGACGCGGTCGACGCCGCGCACCTCGCGTGCCTTGGCCTGGATGCCGAGGCGGCGGGCCGCCCCGACGAGGGCCAGCGCGGCCTCGGAGCCGGGGCAGGTGACCTCCATCGACATCGAGCGGCCGGGCTCGGTGAGCGAGCCATGGGCCAGGAACGCACCGCGCCAGACGGCGGTCGCGACGTCCAGACCGCCGGAGACCACGGCGGCGGGCAGGCCGCGCACGGGGCGTCCACGGGAGTCGATGAGGCCGGTCTGCCGGGCCAGCGAGTCGCCGTTGCGCAACAGGCGCACGACGTATCGGGTGCCGCGGCGCAGGCCGCTGGGCGTGACAACCACGAACTCGCAGGTGAAGCCGAACAAGTCGGCGATCGCGGTGCGCAGGCGGCGGGCGGCGGCGCCGGTGTCGAGGTCGACCTCGACCATGATCTTGCCGCCGGCCAGGTGCAGGCTGCCGGCGAAGCGCAGCAACGCCGCGACCTCCGCCTTGCGGACGGCCGGCTTGGTCACCGGGACGTTCGCAAGTTCTGCCTTCACCTCAGCCGTCAATGCCATGCGGGCCAGCCTAATGGGCCATCAAGTCGGCATACACCGAGGCCAGGCGGTTCACGTCGTGGCGCGGGCTGCCGTCGGACGCCCGCACGGGCGTGACGATGAGCTCGGCGCCCAGCGAGGCGGCGTAGTTCGCGAGGTGCGGGTCACCCTCGGCGTAGGTCGGGTCGCACACGATCGTGTCCAGGCGCAGGGTCGGGGCGTGCTCCGCGAGCACCTCCAGGTGCGCGGACGCCGAGAACCCGGCCGTCTCGTCGGCGGGGACGAGGTTCATGGTCAGGATGCGCTTGGCGTCCGTCGTCAGGATCGCGTCGGCCACCTCGGGCACGAGCAGGTGCACCAGCACCGAGGTGAACCACGACCCGGGCCCGAGGACGATGTGGTCGGCGGCCCGGATCGCCTCGACCGTCTCGGTGCAGGCGGGGGGCGCGTCGGGGAGCAGGCGCACCTGCCGCACCACGCCGGGGCACTTGGCGACGCGGGCCTGGCCGCGCACGCGGGTCACCTCGTCGGGGTGGAGCGGGTCGACGCCGATGACGTCGGCCTCGATGTCCAGGGGCACCGCGGCCATGGGGAGCACCCGCCCCTGCACGCCGAGCAGCTTGCCGACCATGTCGAGGCCCGAGACGGGGTCGCCCAGGCGCTCCCAGATGCCGGCGATGAGCAGGTTGCCGATGGCGTGCCCGGCGAGCGGCCCGTCGCCGCCGAAGCGGGACTGCAGCACGTCGGCCCACTGCCGGCCCTCCCGGTCGTCGCCGCACAGGGCGGCCAACGCCATCCGCAGGTCGCCGGGCGGGAGGATGTCGAACTGGGCCCGGAGGCGTCCGGACGAGCCGCCGTCGTCGGCGACCGTCACCACGGCGGTGAGGTCGCTGGTGACACGGCGCAGCGCGCGCAGCGAGGCGGCGAGGCCATGGCCGCCGCCGAGCGCGACGACGGCGGGCCCCCGGTCGAGCGTGGGGGTCATTCCAGGCCCAGGTCGCGGTGCACGACGTGGACGCCGAGGCCGGTCAGGCGCAGGCGCTCTGCCAGCTCCTCGGCCATGGACGTGGAGCGGTGCTTGCCGCCCGTGCACCCGATCGCGACGGTCGCCAGGCGCTTGCCCTCGCGCTCGTAGCCGGGCATCACCGTCGTCAGCATGGCCTGCACGTGGCCGAGCCACTCCTGCGCGGCGTCGTGGCCGAGGACGTAGCCCGACACCGGCTTCGACAGGCCGGTCTGCGGGCGCAGCTCGGGCACCCAGTGCGGGTTGGGCAGGAAGCGGACGTCGAGCACGTAGTCGGCGTCGATGGGCACGCCGTTCTTGAACCCGAACGACATCAGGGTCAGCCGCAGCTCGCGGTCGTCGGAGGTGTTGAAGGCGTGCGCCACCCGGCTGGAGAGCTGGTGCACGTTGAGGTTGGAGGTGTCGATCACCATGTCGGCGGCCGCGCGCAGGGCCGCCAGCATCTCGCGCTCGCGGGCCACGCCGTCAAGCAGCGGGCCATCGCCCTGCAGCGGGTGCGGCCGGCGCACGTGCTCCTGGCGGCGCACGATCACCTGGTCGGACGCCTCAAGGAACAGGATCTGCGGCCAGATGCCCATGGTGTTGAGCTGCTCGAAGGCGCGCGGGATCTCGTCGAACTCCGAGCGGGTGCGGACGTCGAGGACGACGGCCAGCTTGTCGAAGCCGGCCTCGCGCACGGTCTGCAGCAGGTCGGGCAGCAGCGTGGGCGGCAGGTTGTCGACGACGTACCAGCCCAGGTCCTCCAGGACGTGGGCCGCGGTGCGGCGACCCGCCCCCGACAGGCCGGTGACGGCGACGAACCGGGTCGAACGAGCGCTCATGGGGCCATTATGTCGGGTGGACCTCGCCCGTGGCGGTGTTGATGGCCTCACCCGGCTCCTGGGCGGCCAGTGCCGCCTTGACCGCGGCCGCGGTCTTGGCGCCGATGCCCGGCACGAGCGCGATGTCGCCCACCTCGGCCTCCCGAAGCTTCTTGAGGCTGCCGAAGTGCTTCACGAGCGCCTTGCGGCGCAGCTCCCCCAGCCCGGGGACCCCGTCGAGCAGCGAGTCGACCATCGACTTGCTGCGCCGGCCGCGGTGGTGCGCGATGGCGAAGCGGTGCGCCTCGTCGCGGGCGCGCTGCAGCAGGTACAGGCCCTCGGACGCCCGCGGCAGGATCAGCGGGAACTCCTCGCCGGGCAGCCACACCTCCTCCAGGCGCTTGGCCAGGCCGATGAGGGGCACGTCGGTGATGCCGAGGGCGTCCATGGCCGCCTTGGCGGCGGCGACCTGAGGCGCACCGCCGTCGACGACCACGAGGCTCGGCTTGTAGGCGAAGCGGCGGGCGACGCCGGTGGTGGCGTCGACGAGGACGGCGTCCTCCCCCGTCAGCGACTCCTGGTCCTCCAGGTAGCGGCGGAAGCGGCGGGTGATGACCTCGTGGATGCTGCCGACGTCGTCGGAGCCCTCGACCGTGCGGATGATGAACCGGCGGTACTCCGACTTGCGGGCCAGCCCGTCCTCGAACACGACCATCGACCCGACGACCTCGGTGCCCTGCAGGTGGGAGATGTCGTAGCACTCGATGCGCAGGGGCGGGGCATCGAGGCCGAGGGCGTCCTGCAGCTCCTCCAGAGCGCGGTTGCGGGTGGAGATGTCGGAGGCCCGCTTGGTCTTGTGCAGGGCGAGCGCCTCGCCGGCGTTGCGGGCGACGGTGTCCATGAGGACGCGCTTGTCGCCGCGCTGGGGCACGTTCACCGTGACGCGGCTGCCCCGGACGTCGCTGAGCAGGTCGGCGAGGGCCTTGCCGGAGGCAGGCTTCACCGGCACCAGCACCTCGCGGGGGATGCCGCCCGAGATGCCGGCCAGGTCGGGGTCGGCGTACAGCTGGAGGCAGAAGTTCTCGACCAGCTCCTCCAGCGTGGAGTCGTCGGCGCGGTCGGCCACCCAGCCCCGCTCGCCGCGCACGCGCCCGTGGCGGACGTGGAAGACCTGGATCGCGACCTCGAGCTCGTCGGCGGCCAGGGCGATGACGTCGGCGTCGGTCGCATCCCCGAGCACGATGGCGTTGCGCTCGGTGGCGGAGGTGAGGGCGGCGAGCTGGTCGCGCAGCACCGCGGCGCGCTCGAACTCGAGCTCGTCGGAGGCCTGCTGCATGGCCTGCCGGATGCGGCGGGTCAGGTGGTTGGTGTTGCCGGCCAGGAAGTCGCTGACGTCGCTGACGAGCTCGCGGTGGGCGTCGGCGTCGATCCAGTCGACGCACGGGGCGGAGCACTTGCCGATGTGGGCGAGCAGGCAGGGGCGCCCGGACGCCTTCGCGTTGCGGAACACGCCGTTGGTGCACGAACGCATCGGGAAGACGCGCAGCAGGGAGTCGATCGTCTCGCGGATCGCCCACGCCTGCGCGTAGGGCCCGTAGTAGCGGTTGCCCTTGCGCTTGGCGCCGCGGCCCACGAACACGCGCGGGAACTCGTCGCCCCACGTCACGCACACCCACGGGTAGGACTTGTCGTCGCGGTACTTGATGTTGAACCGCGGGTCGAACTGCTTGATCCACGTGTACTCGAGTTGCAGGGACTCCAGCTCGTTCTGCACCACGGTCCACTCCACCTTGGCGGCGGTGCGCACCATCGTCTGGGTGCGGAAGTGCAGCGAGTGCGGGTCGGCGAAGTACGAGTTCAGCCGCTGGCGCAGGTTCTTGGCCTTGCCGACGTAGATGACCGTGCCCGCGGGGTCGCTGAACCGGTAGACGCCGGGCTGGGTGGGGATCGTGCCCGGCGCCGGGCGGTAGGACGCCGGGTCAGCCATGGCGGTCAGCTTAGGCGGCGGCGCCGACACAGGCTCGGTAGGGTTCGGGCATGACACCCGACCGTCGTACGTTGCTGTCCCAGGCCGGTCTGGCTGCGCTCGCGGTGGGCACCGGCGCCCTCGCCGGCTGCTCCGCCCCCACGCGCACCTCCCCCGGCGCCCCGCCGGCCGGCAACACCCTCTCGATCCCGGCCAGCCGCATCCCCGTCGGGGGCGGCGTGATCCTCGACGAGGCCAACTTCGTCGTGACCCAGCCGACCGAGGGCGAGTTCAAGGCCTTCAACAAGATGTGCACCCACCAGGGCTGCCCCGTCAGCGACATCCAGGGCACCGACATCCACTGCAAGTGCCACGGTGCGAAGTTCTCGATCGCCGACGGCTCGGTCACCAACGGCCCGGCCACCAAGCCGCTGAAGGCCGCCAAGGCCGAGCTCGACGGCGACCAGGTGAAGGTCTCCGCCTAGGGCGTGTCGCGTAACTGATTTGGGTGGTGGGGGTCAGGGTTGTCTTTGTGACCAGGAGTCCTCAGTTCAGTGACGAGATGTGGGCGCGGATTGAGCCGTTGATGCCGCGTGGGGGCGCGAAGGGCGGCCGTCCGTGGAATGACCACCGGCGGACGGTGGAGGGCATCTGTTGGCGGTTGCGGACGGGGTCGCCGTGGCGGGACGTGCCGGCCGAGTTCGGATCGTGGTCGAGCTTGTGGCGCCGCTTCAACGCGTGGGCCCAGGACGGTACCTGGGACAAGATCCTCACCGCCATCGCCGGTTCACCGGAGGCAGAAGGTCTGGTCGCGGTGGTGGACGGCACGATCGTGCGGGCCCACAAGCACGCTGCCGGCGCCCGAAAAGGGGGATCCACCGAACTACAAGAATCCTCGGGCCGAACCAGCTGATCACGCCTTGGGGCACTCCGTGGCGGGTGGACGACGAAGTCCCACGCCCTGGTCGACGCCTCCGGTCACCTGTGCTCGCTGGTGGTCACCCCGGGTCAGGCCGGTGAGAACCCCCGCCTGTTGGATGTGATCGATCTTGCCCCTCACCGGGTTGTCCGGGTGGTCGCGGACAAGGCCTACTCCCATCCCTCGACCCGAACCGAGCTCCGGCGGCGAAGGATCAAGGTGACCATCCCCGAACGCTCCGACCAGATCGCCCGTCGCAAGGCCAAGGGCAGCCGCGGCGGTCGCCCACCTGCCTTCGATCCCACCATCTACAAGGGCAGGAACGTGGTGGAACGCTTCTTCAACCGGATCAAGGAGTTCCGCGCCATCGCCACCCGCTACGACAAACTCGCTCGCAACTACCGCGCCGGCCTCGTCCTGGCCAGCACCATCATCTGCCTACGAGACCAGTTACGCGACACGCCCTAGCCCAGCAGCGGCTTGAGGAACTCGCCGGTGTGGCTGTCGGGGTTGGCCGCGATGTCCTCGGGCGTGCCGACCCCCACGACGAGGCCGCCGCCCGCGCCGCCCTCGGGACCCATGTCGATGACCCAGTCGGCCGTCTTGATGACGTCGAGGTTGTGCTCGATCACGATCACCGAGTTGCCCTGGTCGACCAGGCGGTTCAGCACGCCGAGCAGCTTGGCGATGTCCTCGAAGTGCAGGCCGGTGGTCGGCTCGTCGAGGATGTAGACCGTCCGCCCCGTCGAGCGCCGCTGCAGCTCGGTCGCGAGCTTCACGCGCTGGGCCTCGCCGCCGGACAGCGTCGTGGCCGGCTGGCCCAGGCGCACGTAGCCGAGCCCGACGTCGACCAGCGTGTCCATGTACCGCCGGATCGCGTTGATCGGCTCGAAGAAGACCGCGGCCTCCTCGATCGGCATGTTGAGCACCTCGGCGATCGACTTGCCCTTGTAGTGCACCTCGAGCGTCTCGCGGTTGTAGCGGGCCCCGTGGCACACCTCGCAGGGCACGTAGACGTCGGGCAGGAAGTTCATCTCGATCTTGATCGTGCCGTCGCCGGCGCAGTTCTCGCAGCGGCCGCCCTTGACGTTGAACGAGAACCGGCCCGGCTGGTAACCGCGGGCCTTGGCCTCGGGGGTCTCGGCGAACAGCTTGCGGATGCGGTCGAACACCCCGGTGTAGGTCGCGGGGTTGGACCGCGGCGTCCGCCCGATCGGGCTCTGGTCGACGTGGATGGCCTTGTCGATGTTCTCGAGCCCGGTGATCTTGCGGTGCCGACCGGGCACGTCCTTGGCCGAGTACAGGTGCCGGGCCAGCGCCTTGGACAGGATGTGGTTGACCAGCGAGCTCTTGCCCGACCCGGACACCCCGGTGACGGCCACCATGCAGCCGAGGGGGAACTCCACCGACACGTCGCGCAGGTTGTTCTCGGCCGCGCCCTCCACGCCGAGCGCCTTGCCGTTGCCCGTGCGCCGGATGGCGGGCACCGGGATGCTGCGGCGTCCGGACAGGTACGCACCGGTCAACGACTGCTTGTTGGCCAGCAGCTCCTTCACCGAGCCCGACACGATGATGTTGCCGCCGTGCTCACCCGCGCCGGGGCCGATGTCGACGACGTGGTCGGCGGTGCGGATCGTGTCTTCGTCGTGCTCGACGACGATCAGGGTGTTGCCCAGGTTGCGCAGCCGGATGAGCGTGTCGATCAGCCGCCGGTTGTCGCGCTGGTGCAGGCCGATGCTCGGCTCGTCGAGCACGTACAGGACGCCGACCAGGCCCGAGCCGATCTGCGTGGCCAGCCGGATGCGCTGCGCCTCGCCACCGGACAGGCTGCCGGCCGACCGGGACAGCGTGAGGTACTCGAGGCCGACGTCGAGCAGGAACCGCAGGCGCTCGTTGACCTCCTTGACCACGCGCTCGGCGATCGCCGCCTCGCGCTCGGTGAGGGTCAGCCCGCGCATGAAGGTGAGGCAGTCGGCGATCGACAGGTTGGCGACCTGCGCGATGTTGAGCCCGCCGATCGTGACGGCCAGCGAGGTCGGCTTCAGCCGCGCCCCCTGGCACGCGTCGCAGGGGCGCTCGCGCATGAAGCCGGCGAACCGGTCGCGCGCGTTGTCGCTCTCGGCCTCGGTGAACCGGCGCCGCACGTACGGCAGCGCGCCCTCGAAGCTCGCGTTGTAGCTCGTGCGCCGCCCGTGGCGGTTGACGTTGGTGACCCGCAGCGTGCCCTTGACGCCGTTGAAGATCATGTTCTGGACCTTGGCCGGCAGGTCCTCGAACGGGGTGTCGACCGAGAAGTTGTGCATCTCTGCGAGCGTGCGGAAGATCGTCTGGAAGTAGCCCGAGACGTACACCGAGTTCCACGCCACGACCGCGTTGTCGGACAGGCTCTTGCTGCGGTCGGGCACGACCAGGTCGGGGTCGACCTCCATGCGCGTGCCGAGGCCCGAGCACGTCGGGCAGGCACCCCACGGCGCGTTGAACGAGAACTGGCGGGGCTCCAGCTCCTCCAGCGAGATGTCGTGGTTGTTCGGGCAGGCCAGCTTCTCGGAGTACCGGCGGTGCCGCTTGGGGTCGCCATCGGGCACGTCGACGAACTCGATCTCGACGACGCCCTGGGCGAGGTTGAGCGCGGTCTCGACCGAGTCGGTCAGGCGCTGCTTGATGGACGCCTTGGCCGCCAGCCGGTCGACCACCACCTCGATGTTGTGGCGGATCTGCTTGTCGAGCGTGGGCGGGTTGGTGAGCTGGTGGACCTCACCGTTGACGCGCACGCGGGTGAAGCCCTGCGTGATGTAGGAGCGCATCAGCTCGATGTGCTCACCCTTGCGGCCGCGCACGACCGGGGCGAGCACCATGAACCGGGTGCCCTCGGGCAGCTCGAGCAGCCGATCGACGATCTGCTGCGGCGTCTGCCGGGTGATGGGCTCGCCGCACTCGGGGCAGTGCGGGTGGCCGATGCGCGCGTACAGCAGGCGCAGGTAGTCGTAGACCTCGGTGATCGTGCCCACCGTCGAGCGCGGGTTGCGGCTGGTCGACTTCTGGTCGATCGACACGGCGGGGCTGAGGCCCTCGATGAAGTCGACGTCGGGCTTGTCCATCTGCCCCAGGAACTGGCGGGCGTACGCGGACAGCGACTCGACGTAGCGGCGCTGGCCCTCGGCGAAGATCGTGTCGAACGCCAGCGACGACTTGCCCGAGCCGGACAGCCCGGTGAAGACGATGAGGGAATCGCGCGGAAGCTCGAGGCTCACGTTCCGCAGGTTGTGCTCGCGCGCACCAGCGACGATCAGGCGTTCAGTCACCCGCACCATGTTAGGCGCGGCCCCTGACAGTTTCCGTACCGCCCTCCACGGCGGTGAGCCAGATAAGGCTAGGGTGACGTTCATGCTCGCGATCCTGAACCAGGGGCAGGTGGAGCCTGCCCTCCGTCGCATCGCGACCGCGACCCAGGCGCTGCTGCGCCACACCCTCGACCTCGAGGAGGACGACTGGCGCGCCCCGTCCCTCCTCCCGGGCTGGTCGCGCGCCCACGTCGCGTCGCACATCAGCCGCAACGCGGACGCCCTACGTCGCGTCATCGCGGCCGCCCGCGACGGCGAACCGGCGCCTCTCTACCCCTCGTCGGCGGCGAAGTTCAACGACATCGAGCGCGGCTCGGAACGCAGCGGCCTGGAGCTCCACGTCGACCTCGACACCTCGGCGGGCGAGCTCGCCAACCTGTGCGAGCGCGTCGAGGACTGGATGGTGCCGGTACGCCTGCTCGGCGGGGAGTTCCCGCTGTCGGTCGTCGCCCTGATCCGCCTCCACGAGCTGACGCTGCACCACCTCGACCTCGACACCGGCTACACGTGGGAGGAGGTCGACCTCGTCCCCGCCCGCTGGATGCTGGAGTGGATGCTCCTGCTCCTGCGTGACGACGCGTCCCTGCCCGCGATCGACATCGTGTCCGACGCGGGGGTCACGGCGTCGTTGGGCACCGTGGGTGAGCGCCGCACGGTCACCGGCCCCGACGCCGCCCTCTGGGCCTGGCTGACCGGCCGCACCGCGGGCGAGGGCGTCACCGACGCCGAGGGCATCACCTTCCCCCTCGCCGGCTGATCGCCGAGAGCCCGTGTTCCCAGCGCCGAGAGCCCGTGTTCCCAGCGCCGAGAGCCCGACAACCCTTGCCACCGTGCCACTCCTCGCGTAGGAACAACCCATGGACATCGCCAGCGCCGTCGTCGGAACCATGGGGAACAACGCCTACCTGCTCACCGATGCGGGCGAGGGACTGCTGATCGATGCAGCCGACGACCCTGTCGCGCTGCTGGCCCTGATCGGCGACACCCCGCTCACCGCGATCGTCACGACCCACCGCCACCAGGACCACCTCCGCGCCCTGGCCGCCGTCGCCGCCCACACCGGTGCCCGCCTCATCGCCGGTGAACCGGACGCCGACGCCATCGAGTCCGCCACCGGGGTCACCCTCGGCCAGCGCGTGTGGGACGGCGACACTCTCCGCGTGGGCAACACCGAGCTGGCCGTCGTCGGCCTCGTCGGCCACACCCCCGGCTCGATTGGCCTCATCCACACCCCCGATGAAGGCCCCGCCCACGTCTTCAGCGGCGATTCGCTCTTCCCCGGCGGGGTCGGGAAGACGCACACCCCCGATGAATTCACCTCCCTGTACGAGGGCGTCACCACCAAACTCTTCGACCAACTCCCCGACGACACGGTCATCCACCCCGGCCACGGCGACCCGACGACGCTCGGCCACGAGCGCCCGCAGCTGGACGCGTGGCGGGAGCGTGGCTGGTGACACCCATCCCCCACCAGCTCGCGCCCTACCTCGCCGACCTCACCGCGATGGTCCGGGACGCCGTCGGCCCCGACCTCGTCGGCATCTGGCTCATCGGCAGCGCCGCACAGGAGGCGTACGAGCACGGGGTCAGCGACGTCGACGTGTTCGCCGTCACGCGCTCCCGACACCCCGAGCACGACCGGGTCACCCTCGGCGAGCGCATCGTCCACCCCGCACTCCCCTGCCCGACGGTGGGGCTGGAGTTCGTCTGGTACGCCCTCCCCGACCTCGATCCCCTCGGCGACCCCGTCCAGTTCCAGCTCAACGTCAACGGCGGCCTCGCCCGCCCGTCGGTCATCCAGCTCGCCCCCGAGGGCCCGAACTACTGGGCCGTCCTCGACCTCGCAGCGGCGCTGCGGGTCGGCGTCCCGCTCGGCGACTCCCCACCACCCGAGGACGCCCTCCCAGCACTCCCCGACCACCGGGTCGCCCAGGCGATCCGGGAGTCGCTCGCCTGGCACGACGGCCCCGACGCGGGCTCCCCCAACCGGGTGCTCAACCTGGCCCGGTTGCTCGTCCTCGTCGAGGACGGCACGTGGCTCAGCAAGCAGGCCGGGGCCGCGGCCCTCATCGCCCGCCACCCCGAGTTCGCGGACGCCGTCAGCGAGGCCCTGCTCGCACGCGCCGAAGGGCGCTGGATGGACCCGCACCTCGCGGACCCACTCAGCTCCCTCCTGCAGGCAGCTACGGCTGGACGCTGACCCCGACGTTGCGGCGCCCGGCGTCGGACGTCCACACCTCGCCCGGGATCCCGGACACGTGGGGGTTCTCGTTCAAGTCGAACACACGCTCCATGACCGGGGTGTCCTTCTGGGCCTGGAAGTCGCGCAGCGCGCCGACCGCCTTCTTGCCCAGCAGGAACAGCGCGATCAGGTTGATCACGGCCATGACCGACATGAACACGTCGGCGATCGCGAACAGCAGGTCGAGGCCCTGGAGCGCGCCCCACGCGGTGGAGCCCACGACCAGCAGCCGGACCAGCAGGTTGCCGATACGGCCGCCGCCCAGGAAGTCCTGGTTCACCTCGGCGTAGGAGTAGTTGCCCAGGATCGTGGAGTAGGCGAACACGAAGATTAGGATCGCCATGACGGGGGCCGTCCACGCGCCCAACTCACCGGCCAGCGACTGCTGGGTGATGGTGGCCGCGGCGTCCGCGCTGGTCACGCCGGGGGTGTAGACCTCGGGCGAGGACAGCAGGATCACGATCGCGGTCGCCGTGCAGACGATCATGGTGTCGACGAACACGCCCGCCGACTGGATGAGCCCCTGGTGCACCGGGTGCGAGGTCGTCGCGGTCGCGGCCGCGTTGGGCGCCGAGCCCATGCCCGCCTCGTTGGAGTACATGCCGCGCTTCACGCCGTTCAGCATCGACGCCAGGATGCCACCCGCTGTCCCGGACAGCGCCGGGTTCAACCCGAACGCGCCCGCGAAGATGGACCCGATGATGCCGGGCACCGCGGGCAGGTTCGTCACGATCACGACCAGGGCGAGCAGCACGTAGACCAGAGCCATGCCGGGCGCGAGGATCTCCGACACCCGGGCCACCGACTTGATTCCGCCGAAGACGATGAGCGCGGTCAGCACACCCAGGCCGATGGCCGTCCAGATCGGGTCGATGCCCCACGTGGACTGGAACACACTGGCGATGGTGCCGGCCTGGATCATCTCGAACGCGAAGCCGAAGGTGAAGATCAGCGCGCAGGCGAACACGATGCCGAAGGCCCGCGAGCCGAGCCCGCGTTGGATGTAGTACGCCGGGCCGCCGCGGAAGGTGCCGTCCTCGTGCGGGATCTTGTACAGCTGCGCCAGCGTCGCCTCGACGAACGCGGTCGCCATGCCCAGCAGGGCCATCAGCCACATCCAGAAGATGGCGCCCGGTCCGCCCAGGGTCAACGCGACCGCGACACCGACGATGTTGCCGACGCCCACCCGCGAGGCCAGCGAGATCGCGAACGCCTGGAACGACGAGATCCCCCCGCTCACGTGGGCGCGGGAGTTGAAGATGACCTTCCACATCGTGCCGAACAGACGGAACTGGACGCCCCTCGTCATCACGGTGAAGGCGATACCGGCGGCGATCAGGAAGAAGATCAACACCCACGTGAGGTTGTCGTTGAGGAAGGCGATGACGGCGTCCATGCGTTCTCTCCGTTCGGTTCGGGTGGCAGCACACTAGGGCACACACCCCCGGACGCCGGCGCGCCGCCCCGCTACTTCGTCGCTTCGACCACCTGCCGGATCATCTTCTTCAGGTCGTGGATCTCGTCGCGCAACCGCGCCGCGGTCTCGAACTGCAGTTCGCGCGCGGCCTCGTGCATCTGGTCGCTCAGCTCGTGCACCAGCTTGGCCAGCTCCGAGGTGGGCAGCGAGCCCAGGTCACGGTCGCCCTTCTTCAACGCGGGCACCGGGGCGCCCTTGTCGCCGAATTTGCCGACGACGTCCCAGGTGTCGGCGTCCTCGCGGGCGAGCATGTCGGTGATGTCGGCGATCTTCTTGCGCAGCGGCTGCGGGTCGATGCCGTGCTCGGTGTTGTAGGCGACCTGCTTCTCGCGGCGGCGGTTGGTCTCGTCGATGGCGGCCTCCATCGACGGGGTCATCTTGTCGGCGTACATGTGCACCTGACCGCCCACGTTGCGCGCAGCGCGTCCGATCGTCTGGATGAGCGAGCGCTCCGAACGCAGGAAGCCTTCCTTGTCGGCGTCCAGGATCGCAACGAGCGACACCTCGGGCAGGTCGAGGCCCTCGCGCAGCAGGTTGATGCCGACCAGCACGTCGTACTCGCCCATGCGCAGCTCGCGCAGCAACTCGATGCGGCGCAGGGTGTCGACCTCGGAGTGCAGGTACCGCGTCCGGATCCCGTTCTCCATGAGGTAGTCGGTCAGGTCCTCGGCCATCTTTTTGGTGAGGGTGGTGACCAGCACGCGCTCGTTCTTCTCGACGCGCAGCTTGATCTCGCCCATGAGGTCGTCGATCTGCCCCTTGGTGGGCTTCACGATCACCTCGGGGTCGACCAGGCCGGTCGGGCGGATGACCTGCTCGACCACGCCGTCGGCCCGCGCCATCTCGTAGGGCCCCGGCGTCGCCGAGAGATACACGGTCTGCCCGATGCGCTCGGTGAACTCCTCGAACCGCAGCGGCCGGTTGTCCATCGCCGACGGCAGCCGGAACCCGAAATCGACCAGCGTGCGCTTGCGTGACATGTCGCCCTCGTACATGCCGCCGATCTGCGGTACCGACACGTGCGACTCGTCGATCACGAGCACGAAGTCCTCGGGGAAGTAGTCCAGCAGGCAGTTCGGCGGCGTGCCCGGCCCCCGCCCATCGATGTGGCGGCTGTAGTTCTCGATGCCCGAGCAGGTGCCGATCTGGCGCATCATCTCGATGTCGTAGCCGGTACGCATGCGCAGTCGCTGCGCCTCCAGCAGCTTGTTGGACGCCTCGAGGTCGGCCAGGCGCTCCCCCAGCTCGGCCTCGATGCCGGACAGCGCCCGCTCCATGCGTTCGGGGCCGGCGACGTAGTGGGACGCCGGGAAGACGTAGACCTCGGCGTCCTCGCTCAGCACCTCGCCGGTGAGGGGGTGCAGGGTGGACAGCGCCTCGATCTCGTCGCCGAAGAACTCCACGCGGACGGCGTTCTCCTCATACATCGGGAAGATCTCCATCGTGTCGCCCCGCACCCGGAACGTGCCGCGCGTCGCAGCCAGGTCGTTGCGCACGTACTGGTTCGTGACCAGACGGCGGGCCAGCGACTCCATGTCATGGCTCTCCCCCACCCGCAGCCGGATCATGCGGTCGACGTACTCCTGCGGCGTCCCCAGACCGTAGATCGCCGAGACCGTCGCCACCACGATGACGTCACGGCGAGTCAGCAGCGAGTTGGTCGCCGAGTGGCGCAGACGCTCGACCTCCTCGTTGAGCGAGGAGTCCTTCTCGATGTAGGTGTCCGTCTGCGGGACGTACGCCTCGGGCTGGTAGTAGTCGTAGTAGCTGACGAAGTACTCGACCGCGTTGTCGGGGAAGAACTGCCGCAGCTCGTTCGCGAACTGCGCGGCGAGCGTCTTGTTCGGCTGCATGACCAGCATCGGACGCTGCAGCCGCTCGGCCAGCCACGCCACCGTCGCGGTCTTGCCGGTACCGGTGGCACCCAGCAGCACGACGTCGTTCTCGCCCGCGCGAATACGGCGCTCGAGCTCGTCGATCGCGGCCGGCTGGTCGCCAGCCGGGGAGAAGTCAGCGTGCACCTCGAACGGTGCCACGCGGCGCTGGATGTCGGTCGTGGGACGCATGGTGTCCAGCGTAGGCGGCACCTCTGACACTTTCCCGGCCCGGAGGACGGGGACGAGCAGCCGCTGGCGTCGTCCCCTGCGGCAGGGGGCGTCGGGTCCTACAGTTCCACCCGGTCGCCGAGCAGCCACGCGAACAGCAGCACCGCGACGCTGGCGACGAGCAGCACGAACGACAGGCCGACGGCGAGCGCCATGTTGGACTCGAACCCGATGAAGATCGCCAGCGGCATCGTCTGGGTCACGCCCTCGCGGTTCCCCGCGAAGAAGATCGTCGCCCCGAACTCGCCCAGCGCCCTGGCCCACGCGAGCACCAGCCCGCTCAACAACGCCCGCTTGGCGACCGGCACCATGATGTGGCGGAACAACTGGCCCTCCGAGGCCCCGTCGACGTGCGCGGCCTCGGGCACGGCCGGGTCGATCGACGCGAACCCCACCCGGGCGGCCCGCACGTAGAACGGGCCCGCGACGAACACCTGAGACAGCACGACGGCGGCCGTGGTGAACGGCAGCGAGATGCCCAGGAACGCGAGCGGCTCGCCCAGCCAGCCCCGGCGTCCGAACACCTCGAGCAGGGCGATGCCGGCCACCATGGGCGGCAGCACGATCGGCAGGTCGACCAGCAGCTGCACCAGCGTCCGCCCCGGGAACCGCCAGCGGGCCAGCGCATAGGCCAGCGGCGTCCCGGTGGCGATGATCACCAGGGCGCTGAACGCCGACGTGCCCAGCGACAGCTTCACCGCCGCGTGCACCGCGGGGTCGGCCAGGTAGGTTGCGAGGTCGCTGCTCAGGGCGATCCAGACCAGGCCCGCGACCGGCACGGCGAGCAGCCCCACGAGGCTGCCGGCCGGGATCGCGAAGCCGAGGACGTCGCGCGCCCGAGTCCTCACGCGGCGGGCGGCAGGTAGCCGGCCTCCGTGAGGATCTCCCTGCCCTCACCCGCGGTCATGAACGCGATGAACGCCGCAGCGCCCGCCGGGTTCTTCCCGGCCGTGACCGGCGCGATCGACAGCGGCAGCTCGGCGTTGAACGTGTCCGGCACCTGGACGATCTCGGCGTCGGCCGGCACGTCGGTGACGAACACCACCCCGGCGTCGGCCTCGCCCTTGGTGACCTTGGTCACGATCGGCTGGACGCCCATCTCCCGGCTCACCGTGTTGGCCGTGACGGCCGCGGTGAAGCCCGGGTGGGCCGCCTCGACCTTGGTGAACCCGCGCTCGGTCACCTTCCAGATCGGCAGCGTCTCGGCGCCGAGGAGCACCTTCACACCTGGTTTGGCGAGGTCCTCGATGCCGGTGATACCGGCCGGGTTGCCGGGAGCGACCACGACGACCAGCTTGGTCCGCGCGAGCTGCTGCACCCGGTCGGCGACCACCAGGCCGGCCTCGGCGGCCGAGGTGATGTCGGCGGGGTTGGCGGCGATCCACACGTCCGGCGTGGCGCCCTTGGCCAACTGCTCGCGCTGGATCGGCGTGTGCCCCACCTCGACCACCGTGTGCGCCCCGCCCACGTCGAAGGCGGCCGCCAGCCCTTTCGCGTGCGCGGCCATCGCGCCGGGCACGAAGACCGTGACCTCGGACGCCGCGGGTGCGGCCGGGGTGGTTCCGGTGGCGTGGGCGGACGCCGCGGGCGCCGGTGCCGCGGGGGTGGGGCCGGCGCACGCCGCCAGCGGGACGAGGGCGAGCGCGGCGAGGACGCGACGACGGGACAGGGACACGGGACTCCTCCTTGTTCACCTCAGGAGTCGTCCCGGGGCGCCGGAAAGTTCCCGGCGATTCCAGCCGGATCAGGAGGCCGGGTCAGCCGGCCAGGCGCAAGGCGTCCAGTTCGGCGGCTGCGTCGGACCACCGGGCAAGCAGGTCCGCGCGGGCGCGGGCGACCCGCGAGCGGATCGTGCCGACCGCCACCCCGGCGATCGTGGCGGCCTCGGCGTAGGAGTAGCCGAACACCTGGGTGAGCACGAGGGCCTCGCGGCGGTCGGCGTCCAGCCAGGCGAGCATGGCGACGAGCTCGACGCGGTCGGTGTCGTCGCCCACGGCGCCCGAGCCGCAGTCGCCGGGGGCACGCGGAACGGAGGGGCGGGCGACCTCGTAGCGGACGCGGTCGGCCGCCGTGCGGCGGGCGATCGTCAGCAGCCACGAGCGGGCGGGCGCCTCGCCGCGGAAGCTGGGCAGGGCGTCCATGGCCCGCAGGTAGGTCTCCTGGGTGAGGTCGTCGGCGGCATCGGCGTCGGCGAGGTGGGCCAGGAAGCGCCACACGTCCGCCTGCGTCAGGCGGATGAACTCCCCCAGCGCCACGCGGTCGCCCCGGCCGGCCGCCAGCGCGAGGCCGGTGACCTCGGCGTCGAGGGCGGTGCGGGGTGACATGGGCACGCCCAGCACCCTAACGCTAGGCTCGACCCGTGCCCCAGCCCACCTGCCCGCAGCCCCGCCGTTGGCGGCTGGCCGCGTCGGCGCTGCTGGACGGCGAACCCCTGCCCGTCCCGCGCGAGAAGCTGGACGCCCACCTCGCGGCCTGCGTGGACTGCCGGGCCTGGCTGGCCCAGGCGCGCCGCCTGTCGCCGGAACTGCGCCGCGACAGCCTCCGCCCGCCGGACCTGACGGCGATGCTCATCAACGCCAGCGAGGCGCACATCTGCGGCTGCCACACCGGCGGCGATTGTGAGTGCCGCGACTGCCAGTGCCCGACCTGCACCTGCAAGCCGGTCGCCTGAGCCGAGATCCCCTCAGACCTGCACCTCGAACGTGTCAAGCCCGCCGCGGCGACCAAGCTCACCGAGGTCGCGGAGCTGCTGGCCTACTTCGACCGGGCGCAAGTCGCCGTCCAAGGCCACACCGACACCGACGGCAGCGCCGAGCACAACCAGGACCTGTCCCAGCGCCGTGCCCAGGCGGTCGCGGACGCGCTGTCCGGCCAGGGCGTCGCGTCGTCGCGCATGACCGTGGAGGGCTTCGGGTTCGACCGGCCGGTGGCGTCGAACGCCGACGACGCCGGCAAGGCCAAGAACCGCCGCGTGGAGATCGTGCTGCGCGAGAACGCCTGACGCGTCAGGCGGCGGTGAGGCGGCGCCACAGCGCGTCGACGGACGCCTCGAGCTCGGCCCGGGTGCCGGTGTTGTCGACCACGTGGTCGGCCACGGCGAGCCGGTCGTCGCGGGACGCCTGGGCGGCCAGGCGGGCCATCGCCTCGTCGCGCGTGAAGCCGTCCCGGCGGCGCAGGCGCTCGACCTGCACCTCCTCGGGGACGTCGACCACGATGACCTCGTCGAACCGGCCGGCCAACCCGACCTCGACCAGCAGCGGGATCACGTCGATGACGACGGCACCCTCGGGGGCCGCGACGCGCAGGGCGTCGGCCCGGGCCCGGATGCGGGGGTGGGTGATCGCCTCGAGGTCGGCGCGGGCGGCGGGGTCGGCGAAGACGATGGCCCCCAGGGCGGGCCGGTCAAGGGCGCCGTCGTCACGCAGGACGCCCTCGCCGAATCGCTCGACGATCGCGGCGAGCCCGGGGGTCCCGGGCTCGACGACCTCACGGGCGCTGACGTCGGAGTCGATGATCACCGCCCCGCGCTCGGCGAGCAGATCGGCCACGGAGGACTTGCCCGAGGCGATCCCCCCGGTCAACGCGATGCGCTTGGTCACGCGGCCATCCTGCCACGGCGGGTGGACCTTCCCCGGCGACAGGTATCTTGATGTCGAGACGTTCGGGAGGGGGTGCGCGTGTACCGGTTGATCTTCTGGCCCGTCCTCGCGCCCTCGTTCCTGCTCGGCGTGGCGAGCGGGGCCATGGTTCCGGTGCTCGTGCTGGGCGCGCTGGCCTTGGGCGCTTCCCCCGCGCTGGCGGCCGGGATCGTTGCGATGGCCGGGGCGACGGCGCTGGCCGTGACGGTTCCCGTCGGGGTGTTCATCGACCGCGTCGGCGACCGACGGGCCATGGCGATCGCCACGGCCGCGGCCGACGGCTCGATCCTGCTGGCCGTGGTGGCGCTGGCTGGCCGGCTCGGTGTGGACGGTCGTGGTCGCGCCGTGGACCCGCCTCCCCGGCCGCTCCCCGCGTCGGCCGGACTGACCCTCCGCGTGGGTACCGTGGGTCCCATGCCGTCGTCGCCCCTGGCACGCCCCCGCCGCGTCCTCGCGTCCGCCCTCGTCGCCCTCACCCTGACCGCGTGCAGCCTCGCCCCGGCCCCCTCCCCGTCGCCAATAACGTCCGCGCCCTCCCCGACGGCGGGGGCGACGACGGCCGCGTCCACGCCCGAACCCGCCCCGGCGTCCGCACCCACGGTCGTGGGGCTGGGCGACTCGATCATGGCGGGCACCAACTGCGCCTGCGCCGGGCCGCTGGCCGCGTACGCCGACGCCGTCGAGCGCGCGGGGGGCGCGCGTCCGGAAGTCACCAACCTGGGGGTCGCCGGCTGGACGAGCCAGGACCTGCGCAGCTTCGTGCTCACCGACCCCGACGCCCGGGCCGCGCTGGCCGGGGCCGACACCGTGGTGGTGGTCATCGGGGCCAACGACCTGTTCCGCATGGGTGGGCCCTCGGACACGGCCCGGGCCACGACGCTGCCGCGGAAGGTCCTCCTGCTGCACGCCGGGGTGGGCGCCGCCCTCCAGGCCATCCGCGAGGTTGCTGGCGACGGCCCGGACACCTACCTCGTCGCCGGCTACTGGGACATCCTCGCCCCGTCGGGCCGGTCGACGCCCGAGAGCGCCGCGACCACGGCCGCGGTCAACGAGGCCCTGCGCGCCGCCGCCGAGGACAGCGGGATGGACTACGTCGACCTGGCCTCGGCGTTCGCGGCCTCCGGCGACGTGGCCGCGCTGATCTCCGACGACGGCCTGCACCCCAACGCGGAGGGCATCCGGGTCATCGGCGAGGCACTGGCCGCCTCGCACCCCTGACCCCGAACGCGACGGTGCCCCGCTCCACGAGGGAGCGGGGCACCGTTTCGTCAGATGACGGGTGGCGTCAGTTGGCGCCACCGGTCAGCTTGTCGCGCAGGGCCTGCAGGGCCTCGTCGGAGGCCAGCGAACCCTCGGGGGCGCTGGTCGACACGGAACCGGCGGAGTAGGACGCGGCGGACGCGGCCTCCACGGCGGCCTGCGACTCGGCGGCCTCCGCCTCCTCGACCTGCTTCTTGTGGGCCAGCCAACGGGCCTGCGCCTCGGCGTACTGCTGCTCCCAGGCGCGCTGCTGCTCCTCGTAGCCGGGCTTCCACTCCTGGGTCTCCGGGTCGAAGCCCTCGGGGTAGATGTAGTTGCCCTGGTCGTCGTAGCTGGCGGTCATGCCGTACAGCGACGGGTCGAAGTCGTCAGCGGCGACGTCGACACCCTCGTTGGCCTGCTTGAGGCTCAGCGAGATGCGGCGACGCTCGAGGTCGATGTCGATGATCTTGACCATGACCTCGTCGTTGACGGCGACGACCTGCTCGGGGATCTCCACGTGGCGCTCGGCCAGCTCGGAGACGTGCACCAGGCCCTCGATGCCCTCGCCCACGCGGACGAACGCACCGAACGGAACCAGCTTCGTGACCTTGCCGGGCACGATGTGGCCGATCTGGTGGGTGCGGGCGAAGGTCTGCCACGGGTCTTCCTGGGTGGCCTTCAGCGACAGGGAGACGCGCTCGCGGTCCATGTCGACGTCGAGCACCTCGACCGTGACCTCCTGGCCCACCTCGACGACCTCGGACGGGTGGTCGATGTGCTTCCAGGACAACTCGGAGACGTGCACGAGGCCGTCCACACCGCCGAGGTCGACGAACGCACCGAAGTTGACGATGCTCGAGACGACACCCTTGCGGATCTGGCCCTTGGCCAGCTGGTTGAGGAAGGTGTGGCGCACCTCGGACTGGGTCTGCTCCAGCCAAGCGCGGCGGGACAGCACCACGTTGTTGCGGTTCTTGTCCAGCTCGATGATCTTCGCCTCGAGCTCCTGGCCCACGTAGGGCTGCAGGTCGCGGACGCGACGCATCTCCACCAGCGACGCGGGCAGGAAGCCGCGCAGGCCGATGTCGACGATGAGACCACCCTTGACGACCTCGATGACGCGGCCGGTGACGACCCCGTCCTCCTCCTTGACCTTCTCGATCGTGCCCCAGGCGCGCTCGTACTGGGCGCGCTTCTTGGACAGGATCAGGCGGCCTTCCTTGTCCTCCTTCTGCTGGACGAGGGCCTCGATCTCGTCGCCCACGGAGACGACGTCGAAGGGGTCCACATCGTGCTTGATGGAGAGTTCCTTGGAAGGGATGACACCTTCGGTCTTGTAGCCGATGTCGAGCAGGACCTCGTCCCGGTCGACCTTGACGACGGTGCCGGTGACGATGTCACCGTCGTTGAAGTACTTGATAGTGGCGTCGACGGCCTGGGCGAATTCCTCGGCGGTGGCGAAATCGTCGACTGCGACCTGAGCGGCCTCAGGAGTGGAGGTCATGTAGTAGGGCTCCGATGACTGTATGGATCTGGACGTGGTGGTGTGTTCCTGTGGCGCCGACCCCACTCGGTCCGGAGGAGGGCAGAACGCACCGGTTCGCCAGCTTACTTGCCGGGACCGTGCGCGCGCAAAAGGCCCGCGCCAGGTTGCCGGTACGTGGGACGCCCCGCACCCGGGTCGGGTACGGGGCGTCCGTGGAATTGTGCTCAGGCGTGGGCGCCGGCCAACTCGGGCTCGGCGTCCGCGATGACCTTGTGGCCGTTGTAGACGTCCTCGTCGAGGATGCCGTTGCGCTTGGCCACGATCGTCGGGATCAGCGACTGGCCGGCCACGTTGGTGGCGGTGCGGGCCATGTCGAGGATCGGGTCGATCGCCAGCAGCAGGCCGACGCCCTCCAGGGGCAGGCCGAGCGTCGACAGGGTCAGCGTCAGCATGACGATGGCGCCGGTGAGGCCGGCGGTGGCCGCCGAGCCGACCACGGCGACGAACGCGATCAGCACGTAGTGCTGCAGGCCGAGCTGGATGTCGAACAGCTGCGCGACGGTGATCGCGGCGAGGGCCGGGTAGATGGCGGCGCAGCCGTCCATCTTGGTGGTGGCGCCCAACGGCACCGCGAAGCTGGCGTAGCTGCGCGGGACGCCCAGCTTGTAGACCGTGTTGCTCTGGGTGACGGGCAGCGTGCCCAGCGAGCTGCGGGTGACGAAGGCGAGGGTGATGGACTCCCAGGCGCCGGCGAACCAGCGGCGCACCGACAGGCCGTGCGCCTTCAGCAGGAGCGGGTAGAGCCCGAACACCACCAGGGCGCAGCCGAGGTACACGTCGAGGGTGAAGATGCCCAGCGGCGCGATGAGGTCCCAGCCGTAGGTGGCGACGGCGCGGCCGATGAGGCCGGCGGTGCCGATCGGGGCGAGGAGGATGATCCACCACACGAGCTTCTGGAAGATCGCCAGCAGCGACTCCGCGACGTTGATGAACGGGGCGGCCTTCTCCCCCACCGCGAGCGCGGCGGCGCCGAGCACGATGCCGAGCACGACGAGCTGCAGCACGTTGAAGTTGAGGCTGGTCGCCACCGTGGCGGCCTCGGCGTTGAAGCGGCTGGACGCCTCGAGCCCGAACACGTTGGCCGGGACGAGGCCCTTGATGAAGTCGAGCCAGGTGCCCTGAGTCGCGACGGCCTTCGCGCCCTCGGTGCCGATGGACGCCGAGGCGCCCGGGTTGGTCAGCACGCCCAGGCCGATGCCGATCAGCACCGAGATGAACGCGGTGATCGCGAACCAGACGAGCGTCTGGACGGCCAGCTTGGCCGCGTTCGCGACGTGGCGCAGCTGGGTGATGGAGACGATGAGCGCGGTCAGGACGAGCGGGACGACGATGACGCGCAGCAGCTGCACGAAGATCGTGCCGACGGTCGAGAGCAGCTCCTTGAGCCAGGCGACGTCGAAGGTGCGCGCGACCCAGCCGAGCAGGACGCCGACGACGAGGCCGGCCAGGACCTGGGCCCAGAAGGGGAAGGCCGGCTTGCGCCGGGCGGTGGGGGCGGCGTCGGACGCCGCGGGTGCGGTGGACATGGTGGTGCCTTTCACGGGTGGTTCAGTGGGTGTCCGCCGAATGTGCTCCCTCGACCTGAGGACACGTGCACCACGTTCAAGGAGCACATGTCGAGAGCAGGACGAGCGAGCAGGCCGACGGGGCGCCAAGAGGCGCGGTGGGACGCTGGGGGCGAAGGCTCAGCCCCGACAACCACAGGTGCTGCGCAGGCAGAGGTCGACGTCGAGTCGACGCCAGAAGCCCGTCATGCTGCACCCCCTCAGAAGAAGTTGACCCGTGAACCATACGCCCACGCGGGGTGGGCGTCGAGAACCGTCCGGCAACCGAGGCAACCGGCGTGTGGGGCTCGCGTCAGGAGCGCCACCACGTGTCGTGGATGGTGACCGGGATCGTCCGCTTGTGGCGGGTGCGGCGCCACGTGGTCTCGATGCGCTCGGCGGCGGCGTCCGGCACGTCGCGGCCCTCGAGGTAGTCGTCGATGTGGTCGTAGCTGATGCCCAGCTCGTCCTCGTCGGGGCGTCCAGCGTTGCCGTCGAGCAGGTCGGCGGTGGGCACCTTGGCCCACAGGCGCTCGGGGGCGCCCAGGTGCTGCAGGAGCTGGCGGTTCTGGCGCTTGTTCAGGCCGAACAGGGGCAGGATGTCGGCGGCCCCGTCACCGAACTTGGTGAAGAAGCCCATCACGGACTCGGCCCCGTGGTCGGTGCCGATCACCAGCAGTCCGTTGTCGCCGGCGACCGCGTACTGGGCGACCATGCGCAGGCGGGCCTTCACGTTGCCCTTGTTGAAGTCGGTCATGTCCTCGCCGACGGCGGTGTCGTACTCGGACTCGAAGCCGTCCACGGCCGGGGCGATGTTGTACGTGATCGCCCGGTCGGGGGCGACGAACTCGATGGCGGCTGCCGCGTCGGCCTCGTCGTGCTGCACCTTGTAGGGCAGGCGCATCGCGATGAAGGTGGCCTCGCCCCCGCCTGAGCGCACCCGCTCGACGGCCATCTGTGCGAGCCGGCCGGCCAGCGTGGAGTCCAGCCCCCCGGAGATGCCGAGCACGAAGCCCTTGGTGCGCGTCTCGGCCAGGTAGTCGACCAGGAACTGGACCCGCGCCTCCACCTCGGCGGCGGGGTCGATCTCGGGCTTGACGCCGAACTCGTCGACGATGGTCTGCTGCAGCTCACGCATGGTGGCCATTGTGGCCCATCCGCCGAGGGCTTGGGTTTCGCGCGCCGAGGGCTCTACTCCTGCCCCACCAGCGCAGCGACGATGGACGCCGCGGGCTCGGCCCGGGGCGCCGCCCCCTCCCCCACCCACAGCGGCGTGAAGTCCAGACTCCCGGACGCCTCGGCCGCTGCCCGCAGCGGGCCCATCGCCCCGCCGGCCAGCGGGAACTTCGGCGCGAGGGGCGAAAAACTCAAGCCCTCGGCGCCGCCCAGCTCGCGGATGGCCCGGTTGACCAGGCCGCGTGCGGGGCGGCGCCTCAGCGACCGTCGTGGCGGTCGACATGACCACGGCTCCCCACCCCCGCACCCGGGAGAGCAGGTCGGGCTCGGGCAGGCCGAAGTGGAAGCTCACCACGGGCGGGGCGAACGCGGCCAGCACCTCGGCCGCCTCGGCCGAGAACGGCGCCCGCCCAGGTCCGGCGGGTGCATCGGAGGCCACCCCGAGCTCGGCGAAGTACGGCGCCAAGGCGGCACGCCAGCGCGCCTCGGCGTCGGCGTCGGGCGCCGGTGGGGTGTGGGCGAAGAAGTTCACGTTGTACGGCACCCCCGCCTCCCGGAGGCGGGACAGCTCGGCGCGGAGGGCGTCCGGGCTCAGCATCGCGGCGGGCAGGGACCCGAGCGCGCCGGCCTGCCCCACCGCGATCGCGAGCGCGCTGCCCTGCACGCCCGCCATGGGGGCCTGGATCAGGGGGTACCGGGTGCCGAACAGGGCTGCGAGGTCGACCATGGTGCCATCGTGCCCCCTCCACTAGCGTGTCGTCATGAGCGGAACCGCAGACGTCTACACGCAGGCCACCCTGTCCCCCTCCAAGCTCGAGCTGCTCGCCCCCTGGCTCGTGCAGCAGTCCTGGTTCGAGGGCGATGCCGCCGACCTCGAGCGGGTCGCGTTCTTCCGATTCGTGGACCCCGACGGCGAGGTGGGCCTCGACTCGATGCTCATCGCGTCGGGCGGCGCGATCTACCACGTGCCGGTCACATGGCGGGGGTCCGAACTCGAGGGCGGCGAGCTCATCGGCACCCTCGAGCACTCCGAGCTGGGCACCCGCTACGGCTACGACGCGACCACCGACCCGGTCTACGTCTCCGAGCTCGTGCGCGTCATCACCGAGGGCGACACCGGCTCGGCCATCACGAACGTCGAGACCGGCGAGCCGCTGCCCGCGACGGCCGAGGTGGCCGGGTCCGGCGTCACGCCGGGGGTGGACGTCCAGGGTGCGGTCCGCCTGATCCGGGTGCTGGACGCCGAGCACGAGGACACCCACGCCGCCCGCGGCGTGCTCACCGCCACGTGGACCCACGACGGCGTCGAGCGCGAGGACGTCCTCGCCGTCCTGCGCTGACCCGGCAGCCGGCTCAGTCGAGGTCCGTCGAGACCACCAGGTCGGCCTTCGCGCGGGTGCGGTCGGCGCCGAACAGCGCCCGCTCCTGCTGGGCCCACCGGTCCCACCACGGGGCGTAGGCCTCGCCATCACGGGCGAGGCCGCGCTGCTTGCGCACGTCGGTGGGGGCGTCCACCCAGACGCGGACGGCGGCGAGCTCACCCGCTCGGCCTACCGTGGCGCCGCACCCCTCCACCACGAGGACGGGCACCGGCGCGACCGTCCGCCAGCCGTCCCAGGCCGAGGCCAGCCAGTCCCACGCGCGGTAGCGCGCGACCTCGCCCCGGCACAGCGGTTCCAGCACCTGCTCCACCAGCAGCCGGACGCCCTCGGCCAGGCCGTCCCAGCCCGGGTAGAGGTCCTCGACGCGGACGACCGGGCAGTCGAGGTCGGTCGCCACGGCGTCGGCCAGGGTCGTCTTGCCCGCCCCGGAGGGCCCGTCGATCGCAACGACCACCACGTCGCCGCAACGAGGCGCCGCGGCCAGCGCCCGGGCGAGGACGGCGTCGGCGCTCAGTGCGCCGCCTCGTGCCAGGAGCGGCCCACGCCCACCGACACGTCGAGCGGCACCGCCATCTCGACGGCGTGGCCCATCCGCTCGCGGACGACCTCCTCCAGGGCCTCGCGCTCACCGGGAGCCACCTCGAAGACGAGCTCGTCGTGCACCTGGAGCAGCATGCGCGAGCGCAGCCCGGCGCGGGCCAGGCCTGACTCGACGTCGAGCATGGCGACCTTGATGATGTCGGCGGCCGAGCCCTGGATCGGGGCGTTGAGGGCCATGCGCTCGGCCATCTCGCGGCGCTGCCGGTTCGAGCTGGTGAGGTCGGGCAGGTAGCGGCGCCGGCCCAGGATCGTCTCGGTGAAGCCGGTCTTGCGGGCGTCGTCGACGATGCCGGTGAGGTAGTCGCGGACGTGGCCGAACCGCTCGAAGTACTCGTCCATCAGGCCGCGGGCCTCGGACACCGGGATCTTCAGCTGCCCCGACAGCCCGAACGCGCTCAGGCCGTAGGCCAGGCCGTAGTTCATCGCCTTGATCTTGGCGCGCATGCCGCCGCCGACCTCGTCGGGAGCGACCCCGAACACGCGCGAGGCCATCACGGTGTGGAAGTCGGCGCCGGACGTGAACGCCTCGATCAGCCCGGCGTCCTCGGACGCGTGCGCCATGATCCGCATCTCGATCTGGCTGTAGTCGGCCGTCATCAGCGACTCGTAGCCCTCGCCGACGACGAACGCCTCGCGGATGCGCCGGCCCGCCTCGGTGCGGATCGGGATGTTCTGCAGGTTCGGGTCGGTCGAGCTGAGCCGCCCGGTGGCCGCGACGGTCTGCAGGTAGGTGGTGTGCACGCGCCCGTCGTCGGCGACCGACTTCTGCAGCCCCTCGACGGTCTGGCGCAGCTTGATCTGGTCGCGGTGGCGCAGCAGCGCGGCGAGGAAGGGGTGCTCGGTCTTGGCGTAGAGGCCCTCGAGGGCGTCGGCGTCCGTCGTCCACCCCGTGCGGGTGCGGCGGGTCTTCGGCATGCCGAGCTCGTCGAACAGCACCACCTGCAGCTGCTTGGGCGAGCCGAGGTTGATGGGCTTGCCGATGGCGTCGTAGGCCTCCTGCTCGGCGCGGCGCACCTCGACGTCGAACTCGGTCCACAGCGACTCCAGCGCGCCGGTGTCGAGCGCGATGCCGTACCGCTCCATGGTGGCGAGGGTGCGCTGCAGGGGCAGCTCGACCTCCTCCAGCAGCGATGAGCCGCCGGCCGCAGCCAGCTCGACCTCGAGGGCGCCGGCCAGCTCGGCGACCGCGCGGGCGCGGACCATGGCGTCGTGGCCCTCGTCCGGGTCCTCGAAGTCGAAGGCCAGCTGGTCGGTCGCGCTGGACCCGCCGCCCTCGGCCGCGAGCTCGCGCTTGAGGTGGCGGACCGTCAGGTCGCCCAGGTCGTAGGTGCGCTGGTCGGGCCGCAGCAGGTAGGCGGCCAGGTGGGTGTCGGACGCCAGCCCCGCCAGGTCCCACCCCCGCGACCAGATCGCCTGCAGGGGGCCCTTGGCGTCGTGCATGGCCTTGGGCCGGGCCGGGTCGGCGAGCCACGCGGCCAGCGCCGCGTCGTCGGCGGGAGTCAGGTCGGTGACGCGCACCCAGGCGGCCGCGCCGTCGAGGGACGCCAGAGCCAGGCCGACCAGGTCCCCCTGGCCGCCCTTCCACGAGCCCTCGGGCTGCACCCCGACCAGGCCGGAGGCGTGGGCGTCCAGCCACCCCGGCAGGGCGCCGGGCGCGAGCACCTCGCCGGCCACCTCGAACCCACCCTCGGGCTCGGCCGCCTCGGCGGGCAGGGTCTCGAGCAGCCGCTCGCGCAGCACCCGGAACTCGAGCGAGTCGAACAGGGTGTGGACGGCCTCGCGGTCCCAGTCCCGCCGCTCGAGACCCGCCAAGGCGACCGGCAGGTCGAGCGTGCGCACCAGCGCGTTCAGCTGCCGGTTGCGGCGCACGTCCTCGATGCGCTCCCGCAGCGACTCCCCCGCCTTGCCGCGCAGGCCCTCGGCGTGCGCGAGCAGGTTCTCCAGGCCGTCGTACTCACCCAGCCACTTGGCTGCGGTCTTGGGGCCCACGCCGGGGACGCCGGGCAGGTTGTCGGAGGTCTCGCCCACCAGCGCCGCCAGCTCGGGGTAGCGCGTGGGCGCAACGAGGTACTTCTCCTCCACCGCCGCCGGGGTCATGCGGGCCAGGTCGGAGACGCCCTTGCGCGGGTAGAGCACGGTGGTGCGCTCGTCGACGAGCTGCATCGCGTCGCGGTCGCCGGTGCAGATCAGCGTCTGCCAGCCCGCCTGCTGGGCCTGCAGCGAGAGGGTGCCGATGATGTCGTCGGCCTCGTAGCCGTCGAGCTCGAGGTGCACGATGTTGAGCGCGTCCAGCACCTCCTTCACCAGCGCGACCTGGCCCTTGAACTCCTCGGGCGAGGTGGACCGGTTGGCCTTGTACTCGGGGTACGCCTCGGTGCGGAACGTCTGCCGGCTCACGTCGAACGCCACCGCCACGTGGGTGGGCTGCTCGTCGCGCAGCACGTTGATCAGCATCGACGTGAACCCGTACACCGCGTTGGTGTGCTGCCCGGTGCTGGTGGCGAAGTTCTCCACCGGCAGCGCGAAGAACGCGCGGTAGGCCACCGAGTGCCCGTCGATGAGCAGCAGGCGGGCGTCGGACGCCGCGGGTGCAGGGGTCTGGCTGGTCACCCACCGCAGCCTAGTGGCTCGCTCTGACACGATGGCCTGCATGGATCTCACCGACCTGGCAGCACTCATGACCGGCGGGCTCGACGAGCGGATGGGGATGGAGGTGCTCGAGGTGTCCCCCGAGCGCACCCGCGGGCGGATGCCCGTGGCGGGCAACACCCAGCCGTTCGGGCTGTGGCATGGCGGGGCGTCCTGCGTCATGGCCGAGTCGCTGGCCTCGATCGCGGCGGCGAGCGCGGTCGGGCGCGGCGGGCAAGCCTTCGGCGTGGACCTCAACGCCACCCACCACGCGCCCGTGCGCTCGGGCTGGGTGACCGGCGAGGCGCGCGCGATCCGCATCGGGGGCACGCTCGGCACGTGGGAGGTCGTGCTCACCGACGACGCCGGCGAGCGGGTCTGCACGGCGCGCGTGACGTGCGCGCTGAAGCGGCCGAAGCCCTAGGAGCCTGCTGAACAATCTGTCCGCGTGCCCACGGGACTGACCGGCAGCTGGCTGGAATTGTTGGGTTGTGCAGGGTGAGTCGAGTCCGCAGCGGGATGTGTTGGACGTGGAGTCGCTGGCGGGGCATTTGTTGCCGGCTGGCAGCGTGTTCCGGTTCTTGGCCGAGCACCGGCACCGCCTGTTCCCGGACGCGTTGTTCGCCGACCTGTTCCCGTCGGGGCGGGGCCGGCCATCGATCCCGGGCGAGGTGATCGCCTCGGTGATCGTGCTGCAGGCGTTGAACGGTTTGTCCGATCGGGAAGCCGTCGAAGCGCTCACGTTCGACCTGCGGTGGAAGGCGGCGTGTGGCTACCCGGTCGACAAGAAGGCGTTTGATGCGTCGTCGTTGACGGTGTGGCGGGCTCGGCTGGCAGCGTCGGAGCGGCCGCAGCGGATCTTCGAGGTGGTCCGGGACGTGATTGACGCCACGGGTGCGGTGAAGGGCCGGACGCGGCGTGCCCTGGACTCGACGATCCTGGATGACGCGGTGGCAAGGCAGGACACGGTCACCCAGCTGATCGCGCAGGTGCGCCGGGTGGGCCGGGAGGTGCCCGGCGCCCAGCAGGTAATCGAGCAGCGCTGCACCCGGCTGGCCGCGCTGACCGGCCAGGGGTACGACAGCACCGGCAAGCCGCGGATCGCGTGGGACGACCGCCAGGCCCGCGACGAACTGGTCACGGCGCTGGTCAACGACGCGCTCGCCCTGCTCGCCGGCCTGGACGCCGAAGCGATCACGGCTGCTGGCGGCAAGCCGGCCGAGGCGGTCGCGTTGCTCGCCTTGGTGGCCGGTCAGGATGTTGAACCAGCCGAGGGTTCCGTCGGCACGGATGGCCGGTGGCGGATCGCCCGCCGGGTCGCCCCGGACCGGGTCATCTCAACGGTCGACCCTGATGCGCGGCATGCGCACAAGACCGTGGAGCGCCGCCAGGACGGGTTCAAGGCCCACGTGGTGATCGAGCCCGACACCGGCCTCGCGACCATGGTCGAGTTGACCAAGGCCGCCGGGCCGGACAACAGCGACGCCACCGTCGGTGCCAGGCTGGTGGTGGCTGATCCGACCATCGACAGCCCGGTCGAGGTGCTGGGCGATTCGGCCTACGCCACCGGCGACATGCTCGCCGTCCTTGAGGCCAAGAGGTGGGTGCCGCTGGTCAAACCCTGGCCGATCCGGCCGGCCGTCGAGGACGGGTTCACCATCGACGACTTCACCCACGACCCTGCCGCCGGCACCCTGACCTGCCCAGCAGGAGTAACGAAGACCATCACCAAGACCCGCAAGGCGGTGTTCGGCATCGCCTGCCGGGCCTGCCCGTTCAGGCAGCGATGCACGACCGCCGCGAAAGGCCGCACCATCCAGCTGCACCCCCACGACCTGCTGCAACGCGCACACCGCCAACGGGCCGCCGGCGAGGGCTTCCAAGCCACCTACCGCCGGTACCGGCCCATGGTCGAACGCACGATCGCGTGGCTGGCCCGAGGCAACCGCAAAGTGCCCTACCGAGGCGTCACGAAGAACGACAACTGGCTCCACCAACGAGTCGCGGCGATCAACCTCCGCCGCCTCCTGAACCTCGGCCTCAGCTTCGGCAACACCGGCTGGGCGATCGCCTGACCAGCCCCGGAACGAGCTTGAACACCAACCACACGGGTCCACCACGACCCTCAGACAAGCGCGACGACCCCGCTGTCGCACTCAACTGCGCTGACTCACACTCGCGGCTCGACAGCCGCGGCGGCGTCCCACCCGCCACCCACGTCCAACCCGCCGTCAGATAGACGCCTTGTTCAGCAGGCTCCTAGGCCTCAGGCCTCAGGCCTCGTCGTCGAACTCCTCGACCGGCTTGGCCTTCTTCTTGCCCTTGGGGCCCTTGCCCGACTTGCTGTGGTCGATGACGCCCTCGGCGACCTCGCGCATCGACTTGCGCAGGTCCATGGCGGTCTTCTGGATCCAGCGGAACGCCTCGGCCTCGGACAGGCCGAGCCCCTCCTGCAGCAGGCCCTTGGCCTGGTCCACGGCCTTGCGGGAGGCCAGCCGGTCCTCGAGGTCGGCGACCTCGTCGTCCAGGGCGCGGATCTCGGCGTAGCGGGCCATCGCCAACTCGATCGCGGGCACGACGTCAGAGGCGTCGAACGGCTTCACGACGTAGGCCATCGCGCCGGCCTCGCGGGCGCGATCGACGAGCTCGCGCTGGCTGAACGCGGTCAGCATCACCACGGGGGCGATCCGCTCCTCGGCGATGGCGGTGGCGGCGGTGATGCCGTCCATCGTCGGCATCTTCACGTCCATGACGACCAGGTCGGGCTCGAGCTCGCGGGCCAGCTTCACGGCCTCCTCGCCGTCACCGGCCTCGCCGACCACGTCGTACCCCTCGCCGGTCAGCAACTCGACCAGGTCGAGGCGGATGAGGGCCTCGTCCTCCGCGACGAGAACCCGGGGACGGTCTGCCGACGGCACGTTCGAGCTCACCTTGGATCACCGCTTCCTGCTTGATGACGACCTGGTCACAACGATTCGGACCCTACACCCCACAACACTAGGTCGGTCGAGCCGGGACGACCCGGAGTTGGCCGCATGTGGCACTATGTTGCACGCGACTTGCCGGGGTGGCGGAATGGTATACGCGGACGGCTCAAACCCGTCTGGGCTCTGGCCCGTAGGGGTTCGAATCCCCTTCCCGGTACGACACAGGCCCCCTCCCGCACGGGAGGGGGCCTGTCGCGTCGGTCACGGGATCTCGGCGACCCGGAGCGAGTTGGTCTTGCCGGAGGTGTGCTTGGGGTTGCCGGCCACGATCACGATCTTGTCGCCGGCCTCGACCATGCCGGACCCCTTGAGGGAGTTCTGCACGGCCTCGACCATGGCGTCCATCGAGTAGAACTCGGGCGTCGTGAACGACTTGATGCCCCACGCAATCGACATCCGCTGGGCGGTCTCGACGTAGGGGCTGAACGAGCAGACCTGGATCTGGGAGCGCAGCCGCGTCAGGCGCAGCGCGGTGTCGCCGCTCTTGGTGAACGCGACCAGGTACGTGGCGCCCACGCGCTCGGCCACCTCGACGGCCGCCTTGGCGATGATGCCCGAGGTGGTGTGCGGGTCCCAGTCGATCGGCGCGATCTTGTTGAGCCCCAGCGACTCGATCTTGCGGATGATCCTCCCCATCGTGTCGACGGTCACGATCGGCCACGCGCCGACGGCCGTCTCCCCCGACAGCATGACCGCGTCGGCGCCGTCCAGCACCGCGTTGGCGACGTCGGACGCCTCGGCCCGCGTCGGCCGCGGGGCCGAGATCATCGACTCGAGCATCTGCGTGGCCACGATCACCGGCTTGGCGACCAGGCGGGCCGCGGTGATGATGCGCTTCTGCACGCCGGGGACGTCCTCCAGCGGCAGCTCCACGCCCAGGTCGCCGCGGGCGACCATGATCGCGTCGAAGGCGCGGACGATGTCGTCGAGCGCGGCGACGGCCTGCGGCTTCTCGATCTTCGCGATGACGGGGATGCGCCGGCCGTGCTCGTCCATGATCCGGTGGACGTCCTCCACGTCGCGCGCCGAGCGGACGAACGACAGGGCGACCATGTCGACGCCGTGCTCCAGCGCCCAGACGAGGTCCTCGGCGTCCTTCTCGGTGAGGGCCGGGACGGAGACCGCCACGCCCGGCAGGTTGATGCCCTTGTGGTCGCTGACCCGGCCGCCGATCACGACCTCGGTCACGACGTCGGTGTCGGTCACCTCCAGGGCGAGCAGCTCGATGGCGCCGTCGTTGATCAGGATCTGGTCGCCGGGGCTCACGTCGTTGGTCAGGGTCTGCAGGGTGGTCCCTGCCCGCTCCTTCGTGCCCGGCACGTCGTCGGTCGTGATCGTGAACCGGTCACCGACCTCGAGGTCCTGCGGCCCGTCGGGGAACTTGCCCAGCCGGATCTTCGGGCCCTGCAGGTCGGCGAAGACGCCGATGGGGCGTCCGACGCTCTCGGAGGCCTGGCGGACCCAGCGCAGGCGGCGCAGATGGGTGTCATGGTCGCCGTGGCTCATGTTGAGCCGGGCGACGTTCATGCCCGCCTCGACGAGCTCGATGACCCGCTCGAGCGAGTCGGTCGCGGGGCCCAGCGTGCAGACGATCTTCGCGCGGCGGTTCGGCAGTCCGTCGTTCTTCAGGTTCACCACGCGCTCGACCTTAGCGCACGGTGTGTTTGCGCGGAGGTGACGCTCAGGTGGCAACCGGGCGGCAACCCTCAGTCGGCCGGGTCGGCCACCCGCCGGAGCGCGTGGGCGAGGTCCTCGGGGTAGCCCGACTCGAACACCACCCACTCCCCCGTGCCCGGGTGGGTGAAGCCCAGCTCGACCGCGTGCAGCCACTGGCGCTCGAGCCCGAGGCGTGCGGCGAGGTTGGGGTCGGACCCGTAGAGTGGGTCGCCGACGCAGGGGTGCTTGATCGCCGCCATGTGCACCCGGATCTGGTGGGTGCGGCCGGTCTCGAGCTGGACCTCGAGCAGCGTCGCGGCCCGGAAGGCCTCGAGGGTGTCGTAGTGGGTGACCGAGTGCCGGCCCCCGTCGACGACCGCCATCTTCCAGTCGTGCCCGGGGTGCCGCGCGATGGGGGCGTCGATCGTGCCGGTGAAGGGGTCGGGGTGGCCCTGCACCAGCGTGTGGTAGACCTTGCTGACCTCGCGGTTGCGGAAGGCGCGCTTCAGGGCTGTGTAGGCCGGCTCGCTCTTCGCGACCACCATCAGCCCCGAGGTGCCCACGTCGAGGCGCTGCACGATGCCCTGCCGCTCGGACGCCCCCGACGTCGAGATCCGGAACCCGGCGGCGGCCAGGTGGGCGACCACGTCGGGACCGTCCCAGCCGAGCGACGGGTGGGCGGCGACGCCGGCCGGCTTGTCGACGACGACGATGTCGGCGTCGTCGTGGACGATGCGGATGCCCTCGACCTCGCGCGGGGTCACGGTCGCGACCCGCGGGGCGGGGATCTCGAGCTCCAGCAGGTCACCGGCACCCACGCGCGCGGACTTGGAGACGACCTCGCCGTTCAGCCGGACCAACCCCTCGGCCACCAGCTCGGCCACCCGACTGCGGCTGACGCCCGTCATCCGGGACGCCGCGGCGTCGACCCGCTCGCCGGCGAGCCCGTCGGGCACGAGGTGGACGCTCACGCGGCCTCGGTCTTCGGGGACTCCTTGGTGCTGGCCCCGTCGAGGTCGACCTGCTTGATCGCGACGAGCCAGATGATCAGCACGGCCGCGAAGGTGATGCACATGTCGGCCACGTTGAAGATGGCGAAGTTGGGCAGCTGCAGGAAGTCGATGACGTGCCCGTGCAGGGGGGCCGGCGGGCGGAACAGGCGGTCGGTCAGGTTGCCCAGGATGCCGGCCAGGATCAGGCCGCTCGCGACCACCCAGCCGCGGTGCCGCGCACGCGGCAGCAGGAAGGCCAGGACGCCGACGAGGGCCGCGATCGCGATCAGGGTCAGGACGATCGTGAAGTCTTCCCCCATGCTGAACGCGGCGCCGGGGTTGAAGATCAGCTGCAGCCGCAGCAGCCCGCCCAGCAGGACGGGCGGGTTGGCGGGGTCGAGGTAGGCCAGCGCCAGCTGCTTGGTCAGCAGGTCGACGCCGTAGCCGAGGACGGCGATGCCGAGGCCCAGGGCCCAGGCGGCCCGGCCGGACAGGACCCCGCGCACGGGATGGGGGGAGGTCAGCGCCGTTCCTCCCGCTGCTTGCAGGTCACGCACATCGTGGCGCGCGGGAAGACCATCAGCCGGTCCTTGCCGATCGGCTGGCCGCAGGCGTCGCACCAGCCGTAGCCGCCGGTGTCGAACAGCCGTAGGGCGGTCTGGGCCTGGTCGAGCATGTCGCGGGCGTTCTGGACCAGCGACATCTCCTGGTCGCGTTCGAAGTTGGTCGACCCCACGTCGGCGGGGTCGCGACCGGCGCCCTCGGTCCCCTCGTCGAAGAGCTTCTCCAGCGCCTTCTCCGCGGTCCGGATCGCCCGCTCCATGCGCGCGATGTCGAAGACCAGGTCCTCGCGGATCTCCTCGAGTTCCTCGTCGGTCCACGGGTCCTCCCCGTCGAGGACGGGAACCCGGACGTCACCGTCGGCCGGCTTGGCCATGCGCCACCCCCTCCAGGTGCTTCACGCTGCGTTGTGAGCGCAGACAGTACCACCCGCACGGTGGCTCCGCGCAAAGCGAATGCGCGACGCCCCCGACCGGTCCGGTCGGGGGCGTCACACGTGGTGGTTGCTCAGTTGTCCTTGTTGAGCAGCGCGTCGAGGCGCGGGGTCGCGGACTGGCCGCGGAGGCCCTCACCCAGCAGCTCGGGCAGCTGCTCGGGGGCGAAGCTGCCGCTGCGCAGGGCCTCGAGCTGCTGCTCGAGGTTGCCCACGAAGGACTGGCGGAAGCGACCCTCGAACTCACGCAGGTGGTCGACGCGCGTCGACAGGTCGTCGCGCTCCGCCTCCAGCGTCGAGAACAGCTCGGCGCGGCGGGCGACGGCGTCTGCGTCGACCTGGGCGGCACGGGCCTCGGCGTCACCGGTGAGCTTCTCGGCGTTGACCCGGGCCTCGGACTCGACGCGCTCGCCGCGGGTCTGGGCGTCGGCGACGATCTCCTTGGCCTTCTGCTCGGCCTCGGTGGTCACGCGCTCGGCGGTCTCGTTGGCCTCAGTGGTCACACGCTCGGCGGTCTCGTTGGCCTCGGCGGTCACACGCTCAGCGGTCTCGTTGGCCTCGGCGGTCACACGCGCGGCGGTCTCGTTGGCCTCGGTGGTGAGCCGGGTGGCCTCCTCCTGCGCCTCGGCGACCAGGCGCTCGGCCTGCTCGGTGGCCATCTGCAGCAGGCGGGTGACGGCCGGGGAGGCCTCGGCTGCGGTGCGGACCACGATCTCCTGGGGGCCGTCGCCGACCGCACCGAAGGCGACCGGGGCGGCCGCGGGGGCTGCGGTGCGCAGCGACTCGACCTCGCCACGGAGGCCGTTCAGCTCGTCGTCGCGCTGGGCGAGCTGCTCGCGCAGGGACTCGGCCTCGGCGCGCAGCTGCTCGAGGTTTCCGTCGCGGTCGCCCAGCTCGCCACGCAGGTGGTTGAGCTCGTTGTCGCGGTTCTCCAGCTCGCCGCGCAGGTGCGCCGCCTCGTCGCCGCCACCGGACAGCGAGTTGTTAAGGTTCTGGATCTCCTCGTTCTTGCGGCCCAGCTCCTCGTCGCGAGCACGGAGCTCGGCGTCCTTCGCCTCGAGGGCGGCGCGGAGATCGGCGTCCTGGCCACCGGCCTCGGCCGCGGAGCGGAGCTGCTCGTCCTTGGCCTCGAGCTGCGCACGCGCCTCCTCGAGCTCGGCGCGCACGCGCTCGAGCTCGGCGTCACGCTCCTCCAGCGCGCGCTGGAGCTCACCGTCGTCGGCGCCCCCACCGGACGAGAGGGTCGCGACCTGCTGCTGCAGCGTCGCGTTCTCCTCCGCCAGCGCCACCAGCGTCGTCTCGACCTTGTCGACGAACGTGTCGACGTCGGCCGGGTCGTAGCCGTTGCGGCGGGCCAGGTGGAAACGCGTGTCGCGCACCTGTTCGATGGTCAGGGTCATCGTTCAACCTCACGTGATGGACAGTGTGTCGGGCTTGCCGAGGCGCGACGGGGCGCGCCGAAACCTCAGGCTAGTGTAGCCAGACGAGGACCGCCAAGGTGAGCGTCAGCTCTGGTTGAAGAAGCCCCCGACGATGCGCTCCTTGTCCTCGGCGGTGACGTTCACGCCGGCCGGCGACAGCAGGAACACCTTGCTGGTGACGCGTTCGATCGTGCCGCGCAGGCCGAAGATCAGGCCGGCCGCGAAGTCCACCAGGCGCTTGGCGTCGGCGTCCTCCATGTCGGACAGGTTCATGATCACGGGGATGCCGTCGCGGTAGTTCTCGCCGATCGTGCGCGCCTCGTTGTAGGTGCGCGGGTGCACGGTGACGATGCGGCTGAGGTCCGCGGTGCGGGGCACGGGGGCGGGACGCCGCTCCTCGAGGGCGGTCACGCTCGCCTCGGCGGGCGCCAGCGCGCGGTCCTCGCGGACCTGGTCGTGGCGCTCACGCTCACGGTCCCGGTCGTGGCGCACGGGCTCGACGGCCTCGGTGAGCTCGTCGTCACGCTCGTCATAGGGTGCGTCCGACATGAGGCCCAGCCAGACGGCAGCCTTCTTGAAACCTTCTGCCATGGTTCCTCCGTTCAGGGATCGACCATCACACTAGCGCGAGGCACCCGCGCCCCCGACGCGGCACGCCCGGGGTTCGGCAACGGTTCAGCGCGGCGCGATCCAGACGAGGCCGACCTGCCGGCCGGCGTCCCCGCCCCGGTGGGAGTGCAGCCCGGTGCCGTGCAGCGTGCAGCCGCCCACGGCGGTGGCGTCGACCCCGGCCTCGCCCAGCTGGGCCAGCGCCGCGGCCCCCAGGTCGATGGAGGGGGTGCCCCAGCTCGTGGTGGTGGGGGCGATGCCGAGCCGGGCGACGGCGTCCTCGGCCATCGCGGCGGGCACCTCGTAGCACGCGCCGCAGACGTGCGGGCCGACCCACCCCACGAGGTCGGCGTCGGTGTCGGCGCGCAGCCGGTCGACCGCCGCAGCGATGACCCCCTGCATCAGCCCGCTGCGGCCGGCATGGACGGCGGCCACCGCCGATCCGTCGGCCGCGGCGATGCAGATCGGAACACAGTCGGCGACCCGCACCGCGAGCGCGACGCCGGGCCGGGTCGTCACGAGCGCGTCCGCCTGCTGCCCGGTCAGGTCGACCAGCCCGGACGCCGCGGGCGCGGTCTGCTCCCCCACGGCCAGCACCCCGTCGGAGTGCACCTGCGTGGTCACGGCGACGGGCACGCCCAGGCTCGCCGCCAGCGCGGCGTAGGCGGCCTCACGGCCGGTCTCGCCCTGCCCGTCGGACAGGTCGAGGTCGGCGGACGTGAACGCGACCCCGACGCCGAGGTCGGCGTCGGGGTCGCGACGGAAGACGAACACGGGCTACTTCAGGAAGTCGGGGACGTCCAGCTCGTCGTCGGCGATGGGCTCGGGGCGCGGCGCCGGCCGGGACTGCTGCTGGACGGGAGCCTGCTGCTGCGCGGGGGCGGCGGGACGCTCCTCGACCGGGGACGGCTGCGGGGACGCCTCGGGCTGGCGCACCGGCGGCTGGGGCGGCGGCTGGCGCAGGTCGGGCTTGCGGGTCACGCCGGGCTGGCGGCGCGGCGGCTGCCCCCCGTCGAACCCGGCGGCGATGACCGTGACGCGCACCTCGTCGCCGAGGCTGTCGTCGATGACCGTGCCGAAGATGATGTTCGCGTCCTCGTGCGCGGCCTCCTCGATCAGGTTGGCCGCGGCCGAGACCTCGAACAGGCCCAGGTCGGAGCCACCGGCGATCGCCAGCAGGATGCCGTGCGCGCCGTCGATCGAGGTCTCCAGCAGCGGGCTGGACACGGCCATCTCGGCGGCGGCGCGGGCGCGGTCCTCACCGCGGGCCGAACCGATGCCCATGAGTGCCGAGCCGGCGTTGCTCATGACGGCCTTGACGTCGGCGAAGTCGAGGTTGATCAGGCCGGGCGTGGTGATCAGGTCGGTGATGCCCGAGACGCCCTGCATGAGCACCTGGTCGGCCTGCTTGAAGGCGTCCAGGATCGCGACGTGGTGGTCGGTCATCTCGAGCAGCTTGTCGTTCGGGATGACGATGAGGGTGTCGACCTCCTCGCGGAGGCGCGTGATGCCGTCCTCGGCCTGGGTCGAGCGGCGGCGGCCCTCGAAGCTGAACGGGCGCGTCACGACACCGATGGTCAGCGCGCCGAGCGAGCGGGCGATGCGGGCCACGACCGGGGCGCCGCCCGTGCCGGTGCCGCCACCCTCGCCGGCGGTCACGAAGACCATGTCGGCCCCCTTGAGGACCTCCTCGATCTCGTCCGCGTGGTCCTCGGCGGCCTGGCGACCCTTGTCGGGGTCGGCACCCGCCCCGAGACCGCGGGTCAGGTCGCGACCGATGTCGAGCTTCACGTCGGCGTCGCTCATCAGCAGCGCCTGCGCGTCGGTGTTCACCGCGATGAACTCGACACCGCGGAGCCCCGCCTCGATCATCCGGTTGACGGCGTTCACGCCGCCCCCACCCACGCCCACGACCTTGATGATCGCCAGGTAGTTCTGGGATGCACTCACCACGTTGGGTACCTGTCTTCTGTCGTCTTGCCGCCAATGCTTCGGTGAGCCCCACCTCGGCGTTCCGAGTGGGAAGGCAAACGGCGCGGTACGGGGCTGCAGATCAGGTTATTGACCCGCGGCGTGCGGAGTCCATCACCGGGGGGTCGGCGGGCGCGCCCCTCAACCTGTGGTTGAGGGTTGAGGTCGAACCCTCGACCTCACCGGGTGGTCGGGTGGGTGGGCGCGGAGACGTCGTACTCCTTGGCCTCCACCTTCAGCAGCGGCACGACGACGTCCGCCTTGAGCTCGGCCTCCTCGGCGCTTCCCCACAGGATCCTGCGTCCGTCCTCGAGGGTGATCGTCACCGAGTCCACGGTGTCGGCCTGGATGTACTCGGCCTGGGACCGCACCTCGCCGGGCAGGCTCGTCGCCACGGCGGCCAGCGTCGCGAGGACGTTCTCGTCGGCCAGCCCGCCCCGGGCGACCATGACGCCCTCCGGGCGCTCCTCGCTCGTGTGGAACGACCGGCCCTCCCCGGAGACCCACACCCACGTGCCGGGCAGCTCCAGCACGAGCTGCGGCGTCCATTCGGTGACCGTGAGCAGGACGGCGTCGGGCCAGGCCCGCGTGGCGTGGACGGACGCGACCGCGGGCAGCGTGCCGGTCACCCGCGCCTCGGCGGCCGCGGCGTTCACCCGCGCCAGCGGCGTCCCCAGCGGGACGGCAGCCGCGGCCACGACCTGGTCGACCGGGACCAGCGTCGCGCCCTCGACGCGCACCTCGCGCACGGCCAGCCACGGCGAGCCCAGCACGACCCACGCCACGCCGCCGATGACGGCAAGGACCCCCGCCACGATCCCGGCGACGACGAGGCGGCGCCTCAGCCTCGCCCGGGCGCGCCGGCGGCGGGCCCCGGTGACGTCGACCAGCGGTTCAGTCACGCCCGCTCCTCCAGCAGGGCGACCAGGGCCGGACCGGCCGTGGTGATGCTGCCCGCGCCGATGGTCAGCACGAGGTCACCCGGTCGGACGAGGTCGGCCAGAATCGGGGCGACGTCGGCGAGATCCTCGACCACGGTGGCGTCGTGCCCCAGCGCGCGCACGCGGTCGGCGAGCGCGGTCGCCGTGACGCCCGGGAAGTCGGCCGCCTCCTCGCGGGCGGGGTAGATGCCGCAGACGACGACCTCGTCGGCCAGGGACAGCGCCGCGGCGAACTCGTCCAGGAAGTCGCGCGTGCGGCTGAACAGGTGGGGCTGGAAGCAGGCCACGAGGCGTCCACCCTCGACGACCCGGGGCCGGGCCGCCCGCAGCAGCGCGGCGACCTCGGTCGGGTGGTGGGCGTAGTCGTCGAAGACGCGCACGCCGCCGACCTCGCCCTTGGCCTCGAAGCGGCGGTGGGTGCCGGTGAAGGTGCCCAGCGCCTCGCGCAGGGCGGGACCGGGCAGGGCGAGCGCGCGGCCCACGGCGTAGGCGGCCGTCGCGTTGTGCAGGTTGTAGCGGCCGGGGACGGCCAGCGCGAGGCGTCCGGTGTCGTCGGCGGCGGTCAGCGTGGCCGCCGTCACGTCGGGGGTGAGCTCGAGCTGGGTCAGGCGCACGTCGGCGTCGGCGGACTCGCCGTAGGTCACCACGGTGCGGCCGAGCCCGCGCAGGGTGTCGGCCACCTCCCGGGAGACGGGTTCGTCGGCGGTCATCACGACGACCTCGACGCCCTCGGCCGAGCCGAGCCGCACGAAGCCGTCGACGTAGGCGGCGGGCGTGCCCCAGTTGTCGAGGTGGTCGGCCTCGATGTTGGTGATCACCACGACCTGGGCCGGGTACTGCAGGAAGGAGCCGTCGGACTCGTCGGCCTCGACCACGAAGGCCTCGCCGGTGCCGAGCGCCGCGCTCTCCCCCGTCGTGGCCAGGGGCGAGCCGATCACGTAGCCGGGGTCGGTCCCGAGTCGGGTCAGCATGGTGGCCACCATCCCGGTGGTCGTGGTCTTGCCGTGGGTCCCGGTGATGGCGACGCCGCGGCGTCCGAGCATGAGGGCCCCGAGGGCCGCGGACCGGTGCCAGACGCGCAGGCCGCGGCGGTGGGCCTCGTCCAGCTCGGGGTTGCCGGGCTTGATCGCCGACGACACCACGACGGTGCGCGCGTCCCCCAGTTGGGCGGCGTCGTGGCCGACATGGGTGCGGACGCCGGCCGCGGCCAGCTTGCGGAGCGCGGCGGAGTCGTCGCGGTCCGAGCCGGAGACCTCGAGCCCCAGGTCGGCGTAGGCCTGGGCGATGCCGCTCATGCCGGCGCCGCCGATGGCGATGAAGTGGACGGGCCCGACCTCGGCGGCCGGGACCAGGTCGACGGGCTGCACCAGGGGCATGTCAGGCACCCGCCTGCTCGAGGACGAGGCGGGCCAGGTCGGCGGCGGCGTCGCGCGGGACGAGCCCGGCCAGGCGCTCGCGCATCCCGGTGAGCCGCTGGGGGTCGGTCAGCAGCGGCAGCGCCTCGGCCAGCAGGCGCGGGCCGTCGAACTCGCTGTTCGGCACCACGACCCCGGCGTCGGCCTCGACGATGAAGTCGGCGTTGCGCGCCTGCTCCCCGTTGCCGTGCGGGAGGGGGACGAACACGACCGGGAGTCCGACCGTCGCGGTCTCGACCACCGTGCCGGCCCCCGAGCGCCCGACCATCAGGTCGGCGGCGGCGTAGGCCTGCTCCATGGCATCGACGTAGCCGACCGGTACGTAGCGGGCGCCCGTGCCCGGGTCCTCGATCGTGGTGTGCGCGTCGGTGAGGTTCTTCGGGCCGAGCACGTGCAGGATGTCGACCCCCGCGGCCAGGAGCTCGGCGCGCGCCGCCTCGGTGGCCTTGTTGATCGCCACCGCGCCCTGCGAACCGCCCGAGACGAGCAGAAGCGGGCGGTCGCTGCCGAAGCCCAGCGCCTCGCGGGCGGCCGCGCGGTCGGCGACCGGGTCGAGGTCGGTGATGGCGGCCCGGACGGGCAGGCCGACGAAGCGGGCGTGCGGCAGGGGCGTCTTCGGGAAGGAGACCGCGACCACCTTGGCGAAGCGCGCCGCGATCTTGTTGGCCAGCCCGGGCACCGCGTTCTGCTCGTGGAGCACGACCGGGACGCGCCGCGCGAGGGCGGCGAGGTACACCGGCAGGGAGACGTAACCGCCGAAGCCGACGACGGCGTCCGCGTCCACGTCATCGAGGATGCCGATGGCCTGCTGGACGGCACCCGCGAGGCGTCCGGGGACGCGGAGCAGCTCGGGGGTCGCCTTCCGCGGGAGCGGGACCGGCGGGATCATCCGCAGTTCGAGGCCGGCGGCCGGGATCACCCGGGACTCCAGGCCCTTCGGCGTGCCGACACAGGTCAGCCGGACGCCGGGGTGCGCCTCACGCAGCCGCTCGGCCGTCGCGATGAGCGGCGAGGTGTGGCCGGCGGTGCCCCCGCCGGCCAGGACGATCGAAACCATGGGTCTCCTCCATCAGGACGGGCGGCGGGCCGGCAGGATCGCCGACAGCCTGCGCCGGGGTGCCTTCGCCTTGGCGCGTCGCCGCAGCCAGGCCTTCGCCTCGGGCTCGTCGCGCGCGCAGGCCACGAGAATGCCGACGGCCATGACGTTGGCCAGCAGCGCCGACCCACCGTACGACAGGAACGGCAGCGGGACGCCCAGCACGGGCAGCAGGCCCAGCACCACGAGGATGTTGATCGAGGCCTGCATGAGCAGCCAGGCGGTGATGCCGGCCGCGACCCAGCGGGTGAAGAAGGTGGAGCCGCGCAGGGCGATCCGGACGCCGGCCCAGGCGAGCATGACGAACAGGCCGAGCACGAGGAGGGTGCCGATGAGGCCGAGCTCCTCGCCGATGATCGCGAGCACGTAGTCGGTGTGAGCCTCGGCCAGGCTGCCCCACTTCTGGCGGCTGCGCCCGAGGCCCACGCCCAGCCAGCCGCCGCTAGCCAGCCCGTAGAGGGCCTGCAGCGGCTGGTGGTTGATGCCGGTCGGGTCGGACGTCGGGTCGAGGAAGCCCAGGATGCGGGCGACGCGTGACTCGTTGAAGGTGACGAGCACGCCCGCGGCCACGACGATCATGGCCATCATGCCGCCCAGCACCTTCAGCGGTGCGCCCACGCACCACAGGATCGCGAGCATGAGGGCGCCGAGGATGATCGCGGTGCCGAGGTCGCGCTGGAGGACGACGAGGCCGATGAGCAGCAGGGAGAACGGGACGAACGGCACCAGCAGGTGCTTGGGTTCGTTGAGCAGCTTCCGCTTGTTGGCCAGCACCGCGCTGCCCCACACCACCAGGGCCAGCTTGGCCAGCTCGGCGGGCTGCAGCCGGAGCATCTGGCCGGGGCCGCCGAAGTTGAGCCAGTTCTTGTTGCCGCCGACGCCGTAGCCCAGGCCGGGCACGAAGGTAAGGCACAGCAACAACGCGGCGAGCCCGAAGGCCACCCAACCCAGGGCGCGGAGCTTCTCGGGCGGCACCCGCGAGGCCACGAAGCCGGCGATCAGCGCCACGACCAGGAAGACCAGGTGGCGCTCCATGAAGTAGAAGGCGTCCCCGAACTGGCGGTACGCGAAGACCGTGGACGCCGACCACACCATGAGGGCGCCGAGGCCGAGCAGGATGGCGGTGGGCACGGTGACCAGGACCACGTCGGCCATCGGGTGCGACAGCCAGCCCGAGGCCGTGTCGGCGATGGTGTTCTCGCGACCCTTGCGGCGGGCGCTCGACGGCTTGGGGGGCCTGCTGGGGGTCAGGATCGCCACCGCCGTCCTCCTGTCTGCTCGTCTAGTCCTGTGCCCGGGCCCGGGCCGCCTCGGTGAAGTCGCGCCCGCGGGCGTCGTACCCGGTCCACATGTCCCTGCTGGCACATCCGGGCGCCAGGAGGACCGTGTCGCCCGGGGAAGCCAGGCCCGCCGCGGCAGCGACTGCCTCGGCCATGGCCCCAGTCTCGCCGTTGTCGATCACGATCACCGGGACGTCGGGCGCGTGTCGGGCAAGCGCGCCGGCGATCACCGCGCGGTCGACGCCAAGCAGCACCGCGCCCTTCAGCTTGGGGCCGTAGGTGGTGACGAGATGGTCGAAGGAGGTGCCCTTGGCCTGTCCGCCGGCGATCCACACGATCGAGTCGAACGCGCGCATCGAGGACGCCGCGGCGTGCGGGTTGGTCGCCTTGGAGTCGTCGACCCAGCGCACACCGCCGCCCTCGGCCACGGTCTGGATCCGGTGGTCGCCGATCTCGAGGTCGCGCAGCCCCTGCGCGACCGCTTGGGGCGGGACGCCGAAGCTGCGGGCCAGCGCGGCCGCGGCCAGCGCGTTCTCCACGTTGTGCGGCGCGAACGGGCGGACGTCGGAGAGCTCGGCCAGCGGCATCGCCGAGTCGCGGCGCTGCTCGACGAACGCGCGGTCGACCAGGAGGTCGTCGACGACGCCGAGCATCGACGGGGCCGGCACCTCGAGGCGGAACCCGATCGCCCGGGCGCCCTCGGTGACGTCGGCCTCCTCGACCATCTTCTCGGTGGCCGGGTCGGCGACGTTGTAGACGCAGGAGTGCGTCACCCGCTCGTAGATCTTCGCCTTGTCGGCGGCGTAGGCCGCGTAGGGGTCGTCCTCGTGGGCGTACCACTCCAGGTGGTCGGCCTGCAGGTTGAGGACGGCGGCCGAGTGCAGGGCCAGCGTGTCGGACCAGTGCAGCTGGAAGCTCGACAGCTCCACGGCGAACACGTCGTAGTCGACCTCGTCGAGGATCGCCTCGATGATGGGGCGTCCGACGTTGCCCACGGCGGCGGCTTTGAGGCCGGCGGCCAGCAGCATCGACTCGAGCATGTTCGTGGTCGTGGTCTTGCCGTTGGTGCCGGTGATGCCGAGCCACGGCACCACGCGGTCGGGCTGCATCATGCGCCAGGCCAGCTCGACCTCGCCCCACACCGGGACGCCCCGCTCGGCCGCCTGCACCAGCAGCGGCGCGGTCGGGCGCCACCCGGGCGAGGTGACGACGAGGTGGACGCCCTCGGGCAGGGTGCCCGTCGCTCCGGCGCCGAGGGTGACCTCGACGTCGAGCGCGCGCAGCAGCTCGGCCTTGTCGCGGTTGGCGGGGGTGTCGGCCTCGTCGAGCACGACGATCCGGCCGGCGCCCAGGGCCATGAGCCCGTCGGCGGCCGCGTAGCCGGAGGTGCCGAGGCCTGCCACCACGACCGTGGCCTCGCGCCACGGGGAGAGGCGGTCGGCGGACGCGATCCAGTCGAGGGTCACAGGTTCACCACCCATTCGGCGTAGAAGATGCCGGTGCCGAGCGCGACGAAGATGCCGCAGATGATCCAGAAGCGGACGACGACGGTCTGCTCGGCCCAGCCGACCATCTCGAAGTGGTGGTGCAGGGGCGCCATCTTGAACAGGCGCTTGCCCTTGGACAGCTTGAAGAAGCCCACCTGGAGGACCACCGACAGGGTGATGAGCACGAACATGCCGCCGAGGATGACGACGAGCAGCTCGGTGCGGGTGAGGATCGCCAGGCCGGCGACGGCACCGCCGAGGGCCAGCGAGCCCGAGTCGCCCATGAAGATCTTGGCCGGGGAGGCGTTCCACCACAGGAAGCCGAAGCAGGCGCCGGCCAGCGCCATGGAGATGGCGGCCAGGTCGTTGGGGTCGCGCACCTCGTAGCACAGCGGGCCGGTGGTCGACAGGGTCGCGCACCACTGGTTGTACTGCCACAGGTTCACCAGCGCGAAGGCGGCGAACACCATGGTGGACAGGCCGGTGGCGAGGCCGTCGAGGCCGTCGGAGAGGTTCACGCCGTTGGAGAGCGCCGCGATGATGAAGACGATCCAGGCCAGGCCGAGCCACGGCCCCAGGTCGAGCCACTGGATGTCGCGCAGGAACGACACGTAGGTCGAGGCGGGCGTGAGGCCGCGCTCGTTGGGGAACTGGAAGGCCGCATAACCGAACGCCACCGCGATCAGCGTCTGCAGGATCAGCTTGGCCTTGCTGTTGAGGCCGAGGCTGCGGGCGCGGGAGATCTTGATCCAGTCGTCGAGGAAGCCCACGAAGCCCAGGCCGGTGAACAGCCCGAGCAGGAGCAGGCCGGACACGGTCGGGGGCCGCCACAGGATCAGGTGCGCGAGCGTGTAGGCCAGCAGGACGCTGAGGATGATCGCGATGCCGCCCATCGTGGGCGTGCCCGCCTTCTTCAGGTGCTCCTTGGGGCCGTCGTCACGGACGTACTGCCCGTACCCGCGGCTCACCAGGACGTGGATGGCCAGACGGGTGCCCACGAGTGTCCCGACGAGGCCGAGCGCGCCGGCCAGCAGCATCATGATCATCGGTGGGATTCTCCTTCGTCGTCGGCGCCCGCCAGGGCCTCCGCCACGGTCTCGAGTGCGAGGCCGCGGGACGCCTTGACCAGCACCACATCGCGAGGACCCAGGCTCGCGCGCAGGTGGCGCGTGAGCTCGTCCTTGCCCTCTAGATACTGGCCGCGACCGCCCCCGGCGGCAACTCCGTCGATGACGTGGTTGCCAAACGCGCCGATCGCCAGGACCTCGTCGACCCCCAGGCGCGCGGCGAGCTCCCCCACCGCGCGGTGTGCCTGTGCGGAGGTGTCGCCGAGCTCCAGCATGTCCCCCACCGCGGCGACGACCCGGCCGCCGTCGCGGCGCAGGCCGGCGAGGCTGGTCAGGGCGGCGGCCATGGAGTCGGGGTTGGCGTTGTAGGCGTCGTTGAGGATGGCCAGGCCGTCGGCGCGGGTGACCAGCTCCATGCGCCAGCGCGACTGTGGGCGCGCGCTGGTGAGGGCCTCCGCCACGCCCGGCAGGTCGCAGCCGGCCGCCAGCGCAACCGCGGCGGCGGCCAGCGCGTTGGCCACGTTGTGGCGACCGAGGACGCCCAGGGCCACCGGCTCGCTGCCGGTGACGGCGCCGTCGGCGTGGAGGGTGAACGAGAAGCGCTGCAGGTCGTCGGCGACGACATCGGACGCCCACACGCGCAGGTCGCCCCCCTCCGGCTCGCCGGCGTCGGCGAACCAGGCGACGCGGGCGCGCCTCCGCGACGCCATGGCGGCGACGAGGGGGTCGGCGGCGTTGAGGACGGCCCAGCCGTCGGCGTCCAGCGCCTCGACGAGCTCGCCCTTGGCCTGCGCGATGCCCTCCACGGAGCCGAACTCCCCCACGTGGGCGTGGCCGACGTTGAGGACCGCGCCGATGTCGGGCGGGGTGACCTCCGTGAGCGCGCGCACGTGGCCGATGCCGCGCGCGCCCATCTCGGCGACGAGGAAGCGGGTGGCGCCGTCCACGCGGCAGGCGGTCAGCGGCGCCCCGATCTCGTTGTTGAACGAGCCGGGCGGCACCACGGTCGCGCCGAAGCGGCCGAGCACCTGCCCGATGAGGTCCTTGGTCGAGGTCTTGCCCGAGGAACCGGTCACCCCGACGACCACGAGGCCACCGGCGTGGCCGGCGTCGACGGTGTGCCGCGCCAGGCGCTGCAGGGCGGCGACCGGGTCGTCGACGACCACCTGGGCCAGGTCGGCGTCCACCTCGCGGGCGGTCAGCGCGGCGGCCGCACCCCCGGACGCCGCGGCGTCCAGGTAGTCGTGGCCGTCGACGCGCTCGCCCGGGATGGCGACGAAGACCGAGCCGGGCGTGGCCCGGCGGGAGTCGATGACGACGTCGGGCCCCACGCGGGCACCGGGGTCGGCGGCGCGGACCAGGCGCCCGCCCGTCGCGCGGGCCAGCTCGTCGAGCGTGATGGGTTCCACGTCACTCCCCCCAGGTCTCGCGGATCACCGCGACGTCGTCGAACGGGCTGATGACGCCGGCGACGTCCTGCCCCGTCTCGTGGCCCTTGCCGAGCACCGCCACCCAGTCGGCGGGCCGGGCCAGGCGCAGGGCCCGCGCGATCGCGGCGCGGCGGTCGCCGCCGTCGACGACCTCGGCGCCTCCGGCCTCCCGGGCACCGGCCAGCACGGCGGCCCGGATCGCGGCCGGTTCCTCGCTGCGCGGGTTGTCGTCGGTGACGACGACCAGGTCGGCCGCCTCCGCGGCGGCGCGCCCCATCGGGCCGCGCTTGCTCGGGTCGCGGTCGCCGCCGGCGCCGAGCACGGCGATGCGGCGTCCGGTGCGCGGCAGCGCCGCCAGGGCGGCGGCCACGGCCTGCGGGGTGTGGGCGAAGTCGACCACGGCGTGCGGGGCGTCCGGCCCCAGGTCGACGCGCTGCATCCGGCCCGGGACCTGGGCCGCGGCGAGCCCGGCGGCCGCGGCGTCCACGTCGAGGCCGGCCGCGTGCACGAGGCCGAGCGCGGTGACGGCGTTCGCGACGTTGAAGCTGCCCAGCATGGAGAGGTCGAAGACCGTCTCGCCGCCCGGGTGGGCGAGGCGGACGCGGGATCCGCCATCGGGCAGCGGCTCGGCCACCACCACGCGCAGGTCGGCGTCGGCGGCCAGCGTGGTGACCACCCGGGTGCCGTCGGCGCGGGCGAGGGCGGCGAGGCGACGCCCCCAGGGATCGTCGGTGTTCACGACGGCGGCGCGGGTGCGCCCGTCGACGAACAGGCGGGCCTTCGCCGCGAAGTACTCCTCGAGCGTGTGGTGGAACTCGAGGTGGTCCTGGCCCAGCATGGTGAAGCCGGCGGCGTCGAAGGTGAGGGCGTCCGCGCGGTGGAGGGCCAGCGCGTGGCTGCTGACCTCCATGGCGACGGTGTCGGCCCCCCGCTCGCGCAGGACCGCGAGGAGGGCCTGGAGGTCGGGCGCCTCGGGTGTGGTGACGGTGGTGCGGGCCACCTCGAGGGGCCGCCCGGCCACCCGGAACCCGATGGTCCCGATCGTGGCCACCGTGCGGCCGAGGGCGGCCAGCGCGGCCTCGAGGAGGAACACGGTGGAGGTCTTGCCGTTGGTGCCGGTCACGGCGAACAGGTCGAGGGCCTCCCCCGGACGCCCGTACACGTCGGCGGCCAGCGGCGCCATCGCGGCCCGCGGGTCGTCGACGGTCAGGACGGGCAGGCCGGCGGGCTCGGCGAGGGCTGCACCTGCGGCGTCCGTGAGCACGGCCAGCGCCCCGGCGGCCGCGGCCTGGGCGGCGAAGGAGGCGCCGTGCGCCCGCGCCCCCGGCAGCCCGACGTAGAGGTCGCCCGGGGCCACCGCACGGGAGTCGAAGGCCACGCCGGTGAGGACACCTGATGCCCCCGGCAGCAGGTGTGCCAGGGGCAGTCCGGGTGCGGCGGAGGGCCGCAGGGCGCTCGGGTCGGACGTCACGGAAGGCATCATTCCTTGAAGAGGGGCAGCTTCGCCTGGTCGACGTCGTTGCTCGGCTGCACGCCGTAGCGTGGCAGGGCCAGCGACATGATGTCCCGGTAGACCGGGCCCGCCATGCCGAGGCCGGCGCCGAGGGTGTCGGGGCGGGCGATCAGCACGTAGACCAGGATCTGCGGGTCCTCGACGGGTGCCACGCCGACGATCGAGGCCACCTGGCCGGCGTAGCCGCCGGTGGCCGCCTGCAGGCGGGCGGTGCCGGTCTTGGTGCCGGTCCGGTAGCCGGGGATCTTCAGCTGCGCCTCGCTGTCGAGCGTGCGCTGCTCCATCATCTCGACGGTCGCGCGGGCGGCCTCCTCCGAGACCACACGGTGCGTCTCGGGCGCGGCCACCGGGACGAGCGGACCCCCGTGGTCACCGGTCGCCTTGATGATCGAGGGGGCGGTGTAGACGCCGTCGTTGGCGACCGCGGAGATGGCCGAGGCCATCTGCAACGATGTCACCGACAAGCCGTAGCCGTAGGCGATGGAGTCGGCCTGGAACTGCGGCATGCCGGCGCCGGGCAGGCTGCCGGGCTGCTCGCCGGGCAGGCCGAGCGTCGTCTTCTGGCCGAGGCCGAAGCCGGCCATGTAGTCGCGCAGCTGGGCGGGCTCGAGTTCGCGGGCCGCGGTGATCGCGCCGATGTTGGACGACTTGACCAGGATGCCGCGCGTGGTGATGTCGATGTCGCCGTGCTTGAACGCGTCCCGCACGGTGTGCTCGCCCACCTTGACGGTGTCCTTGATCGCGTAGGTGCGGTCGGGGGTGGTGAGGCCGGCGTCCAGCAGCGAGGCGAGGGTGAGCACCTTCTGCACCGAACCGGGCTCGTACATGGCGGTGACCGCGCGGTTGCCGGTGTCGCCGGGCTCGGCGTCCCCCGGCTTGCTGGAGTCGTAGGAGGGGTAGTTGGCCAGGGACAGCAGCTCGCCGGTCTCGACGTCCTGCACGATCGCGACGCCCCAGTTGCCGCCGACCTCGTCGACGCGCTCGGCCAGCCGGCGCTCGACCATCCACTGGAGGTCGGCGTCGATGGTCAGTTGGAAGTCCTTGCCGTCGACCGCGGGCGTCAGCGTCTGGTTGCCCAGCGGGATACGGCCGTTCGGCGAGGTCTCGAACTGCTCGCGGCCCTTCGTGCCGGCCAGCGCGTCCTCCTGCGCGGACTCGAGGCCGGTGCGGCCCTTGCCCTCGCTCATGAAGCCGACGATGTTGCTGGCCACGCTGCCCATCGGGTACACGCGCTTGGGGTTGGACTCGCGGAACACGCCGACGTACTTGCCCTCGTTGAGCGCGGCGTTCAACTCGACCCACACGCTGGAGCGCACCTGGCGGGCCAGGATCGTGTACTTCACCGGGACGGTCTCGCCCTTGGCGTTCGACGTCGTCGCCGTGCGCAGCTTCGCCTCGACCTCCTCGGCCGGGACACCCGTGTGGGCGGCGATGATCGCGGCCATCTCCGTCGGGGCGACCGCCGCCTTCGCGCGGTCGGACTCGCGCATCGCCTCGGGCTCCTTGCCGTTGGTCGAGATCATCGACGGGTCGGCGATCACGTTCACGGTGGCCTCGGTCAGGGCGAGCACCTGGCCGTCGCGGCCGGTGATCGTGCCCCGCTGGGCGGGGACGTCGCGGGCGACGGTCATGCGCTGGGCGGCCTCGGAGGCCATGGCCTCCGCGCTGACCACCTGGATCTGCACGGCGCGGGCCGCCGCGACCGAGAACAGGATCGCGACGGCGAGGACGAGCACGCGCAGGCGGAACGCTGTCGCCGCCATGCGGGCACGGCCCGAGACGCGGGCCGGCTTGCGGCGCGGGGTCGGACGGCTCATCCCTGGCCTCCCGTGGCGTCGGCGGGGATCGGCTCGGCCGGCGCTTCACCGGCCGGCGGCTGGTCGGCGGGCACGCCCTCGGCGGGGGCCTCGGCCTGGGCCGGGTCGACCGGCGCGGCGGCACCCTCCTCGGGGGTGGTGCCCTCCGCCGGGGCGGCGCCATCCACGGGCGCAGCCTCACCCTCGGCCGGCTCGACGGGGGCCACCCTGCCCGGGCGGACCTTCAGCGAGGGCATCTCGTCGCCGCGGGCCGCGATGGGCTCGCCGAGCACCTCGCCGGAGCTGACGTCGATGAACACCGCGTGCGGGTTGGGCACCATGCCCAGCTCGGTCGCGCGCAGGCCGAGCGACTCGGGGGCCTTCACGCGGTTGACCTGCGCCTCGAGGTCGGAGGCCCGGTAGCCGAGCTCGCTCGCGGTCCGCTGGGCGTCGCGCACCTCGAAGGCCTGGTTCTGCAGCACGGTGGTGAGCACGAGCATGCCCACCATGCCGGAGACGACGATGCCGACCACGAGCACGGCGAAGGTGACCGGCGACAGGCGCCGGGGCGGGCTGATGATGCCCCGCAGCTGCGGGCGGGCCTGGCTGGCCGCCTCACCGATCCGCCGGGGGGTCTCACGGATGGTCTGCCACGCGGTCACGCCGCCACCTCCTGGAGTCGTTCGGTCGCGCGCAGGCGTGCGGACGCCGCGCGGGGGTTGTCGGCCTCTTCCTCGGGGCTGGGACGTTCGGCACCGCGGGTGAGCAGGCGGAAGGCGGCCCGGTGCTCGACCGGGACGACGGGCAGGCCGCGCGGGGCGGTGTCGGTGGACGCCGCGGCGAACGACTGCTTCACCAGGCGGTCCTCCAGGGAGTGGTAGGACAGCACGGCGAGGCGGCCGCCGGGCGCGAGTGCGTCCAACGCCGCCGGCAGGAGGCCCTCCAGGGCCTCGAGCTCGCGGTTGACCTCGATCCGCAGCGCCTGGAAGGTGCGCTTGGCCGGGTGGCCACCCGTGTGGCGGGCGGCCGCGGGGATGGCGTCCGAGATCACCTGCACCATGCGCGCCGACGTGGTGAACGGGGTCGCCGCGCGCTCGCGGACCAGGGCCCGGGCGATGCGGTCGGCGAAGCGCTCCTCGCCGTAGGTGCGCAGGATGCGGGTCAGCTCGCGCTCGCCGTACGTGTTCACGACGTCGGCGGCGGTGGGGCCGGAGGCCTGCGTCATGCGCATGTCGAGCGGGGCGTCGACGGAGTAGGCGAAGCCGCGCTCGCGCCGGTCGATCTGGAGGCTGGAGAGCCCGAGGTCGGCCAGGATCGCCTGCACCTTCGGCGTCCCGTCCTCGGCCAGGACGTCGGGGAGCTCGTCGTAGACGGCCTCGTAGAGGGCGACGCGGTCGCCGAACTCGGCGAGGCGCTCGCGGGCGATGGCCAGCGCGTCGGCGTCCCGGTCGATGCCGACCAGGCGGGCGTGGGGGGAAGTGGAGAGGATCATCCGTGCGTGGCCGGCGAGGCCCAGGGTGCAGTCGACGTAGGTGCCCCCGTCGGCCAGCGCCGGGGAGAGCAGTTCGACGATGCGCGCGGCCATGACGGGAACGTGTCCCGCCTCGACGGCCTGCACCATGCCTGCTCCTCCTTCGTCCCTGCTGAGGGGTTTCGATCCGGGAGGACCACCTGGCACCGGGGAAGTGGTGTCAGGGGGTCCGACCGGGTCGAAGCCTCACGGCAGGGCTCCTGCCTCAGTCCTGCAGGCGGGTCGCCCCGCCCGGGAAGATCTCCTCGTCCATCCGCGCGAACTCCTCGTCCTGCGCGGCCTGGTACGCCTCCCAGGCGGCGAGGTCCCAGACCTCAACCCGGTTGAACGCACCGATCACGGCGATCTCCTTGTCCAGCCCCGCGTAGCCCCTGAGGACCGGCGGGATCGTCACGCGCCCCTGGCTGTCGAGCACCTCCTGTGAGGCACCCGCGGCGAACATGCGCTGGAAGTCACGGATCCCCCTCAGGGTCGAGGGACCGCTCATCGCCGCCTGCGCCTGCCGCTGGAACTCCTCGACGGTGTAGATCGCCAGGCAGCGCTCCTGCCCCTTGGCGATCACCAGTCCGCCACGGAGTTCCTCACGGAACTTCGCCGGGAGGACGAAGCGGTTCTTGTCGTCCACCTTGGGGAAATGGGTGCCCAAGAACATCGGGACCCCTCCCTTCGGCCGCCTTGTTCCTCCACTTCGCCCCACTCTAACCCACTCTCCCCCACCCGAGGCAACGGCACGCCCCCTTTTTCGGTGTCGGCAGCCCCTGTGACGGGATCGGGCGGCCGGTAGGGTGGCGTGGGTGACCACGAACACCACAGCCGTCGACGTGACCGAGGTGACCGGGCTGGCCCAGCGCCTCCGCGACTCCGTGGGGGCGGTGATCGAGGGCAAGCCGGACGCCGTGGAGATGGCGCTGGTCGTCCTCCTCGCCGGGGGCCACCTGCTCATCGAGGACGTTCCGGGCGTCGGCAAGACGATGCTCGCCCGCACCCTGGCCCGCTCGATCGACTGCTCCGTCCGCCGGATCCAGTTCACGGCCGACCTGCTGCCCAGCGACATCACCGGCGTGTCGGTGTTCAACCCCCAGACCCGCGGCTTCGAGTTCAAGCCGGGCGGGGTGTTCGCCAACATCGTCATCGGCGACGAGATCAACCGGGCCTCGCCCAAGACCCAGTCGGCGCTGCTCGAGGCGATGGAGGAGGCCCGCGTCTCCGTCGACGGCACCACCCACGAGCTCCCCAGCCCGTTCATGGTGTTCGCCACCCAGAACCCGATCGAGATGCAGGGCACCTACCCCCTGCCCGAGGCGCAGCGCGACCGGTTCATGGCGTCCATCTCCATGGGCTACCCGACCCGCGCCGCCGAGCTCGACATGCTCGAGCACCACGGCGCCAGGAACCCCCTGGACGACCTGCGCCCCGTGACCGACGCCGCGGGCATCCTCGCCGCCCGCCGCCAGGTCGGCGAGGTCTTCGTCCACTCGGCGCTCAAGGACTACGTGGTGTCGATCGTCTCCGCCACGCGCACCTCCGACTCCCTGCGCCTGGGCGCCTCGCCGCGCGCCAGCCTGCAGCTGCTCCGGGCCTCCCGGGCGCGCGCCGCCATGCAGGGCCGCGGCTACGTCATCCCCGAGGACGTGGACGTGCTCACCGTGCCGGTCCTGGCCCACCGCGTCCTGCTGAGCCACCGCGCCCACACGTCGCAGGCCTCCACCGCCGACGTGCTGGCCTCGATCGTCGCGGCGATCCCGACCCCGCGCCGCACTTGAGGGAGCGCATGAGGTCCCTGCCGACGCCCACCCCGCGCACGCTCGCCCTCTGGGTGGGCGGTGCGCTGCTGATGACCCTCGGCGTCGCCCTGGGCAACCAGGACGTCGTGTGGCCGGCCCTGTTCCTCGTCCTGCTCCCCCTGCTCGCGCTGCTGACGGTGCTGGTGCTGCGGCCCCACTTCACCGTCGAGCGCACCATCACCCCGCCGGTCGTCGGCGCCGGCGAGCCCGCCACCGTGCACACGGTCGCGCGGGTCACGCGCCCGAGCCCGGCGGGCACGGTCGTCGCCGAGGACGACCCGGGCCACCGCCTCGGCACCCCCCACCACGCGCGCCTGGAGGCCTCGAGGGCGGGGCAGGCCACCGGCACCACGTACCCGATCCGCGGGCGTCACCGCGGGCGGTACACGCTGGACGGGTTCCGGATCCGGTTCAGCGACCTCCTCGGCTTCTGGGTGCACACCGTGCGCCTGCCGCAGCCCACGCCCTTCGTGGTCACGCCCGCCGTGGTGCCGCTGCCCCCGGCGCGCGCCAGCGCCTACGGCGCGACCGGCGAGACGCCGATCCCGCAGACGGCCATCTCCGGCCCCGACGACGCCATGGTCCGCGAGTACCAGCCGCGCGATGACGTCCGGCGCATCCACTGGCCGTCCACGGCCCGCAGCGGCACGCTCATGGTGCGCCGCGAGGAGGCGGCCTGGGACCCGACGGCCTGGGTGATGCTCGACTCGCGCGCCGGCGTCCACGACGAGGAGCGCGGGGAGCGCCCGACCTTCGAGTGGCTGGTGTCCGCGGTGGCGTCCGTGGGCCTGCGCCTGCTCGCCGACGGCTACACGGTCACGCTCGTCGACGCGAGCGGGACCCGCCACGACGTCGCGGCCGACCGACCCGCGGCCCGCGCCGAGTGGCTCGACCCGCTGGTCGACGTGCAGGTGAGCGCCGCGCTCGACCTGCACGAGGCCACCGTGCGCATGGCGCAGGCCACGTCCGAGCATCTCTTCGTCGCGCTGGTCGGCCTGCTCGACCGCGGGACCGCCGACCTGCTCGCCGCCACGACTGCCTCCCGCCAGCGCCGGCTGGTGCTGGTGGTGGCCCCCCGACCCGCGGCGCGTCCGGCCTTCGAGGACGGGCGGGCCATCCTGGTCGACCACGGCTGGACCGTGCACGAGGTGTCGGTCGACGCCGACCTCGCCGGGGTCTGGGAGTCGGCGTCGGGGGGTGTCGCATGAGCTTCGACACCCGGGTGGGCCTCGCGCTCGCCGTCGCCCTCCCCCTGCAGCTGCTGCCGTGGGCGCAGATGACCCGGCACCACGCCGTCCTCCAGTGGTCGGCCCTCGCGATCGTCGCCGTGCTGGCCATCGGCTGGGCGGCCCGGCGCTTCCGGCTGCCGCCCTACGTGGTGCTCGCGGCCCAACTCGTGGCCGTGGCCGCGGCGACCTGGGCCGGGGTGTGGCTCCTGCACGGCCGCGAGCAGGTGCGCCGGCTCCCGGAGCTCCCCGGCCAGGGCCTCGACTTCTTCCGCGACAGCGCGGCGCCGCTGTTCCCCAACCCGGGGGCGTCCCTGCTCATCGTGGCCGGCGTGGCCCTGGTCGCCGTCCTGGCGGACTGGCTCGCCATCACCTGGGAGCGGCCCGCGTGGGCGATCGCGCCGCTCGTCGCGCTGCACCTGGTCGTGGCGCTGGGGCTGACCACGCCCACGATCTTCAGCGAGTTCGTGCTGCTGGCCGCCGGCATCGCCCTGGTCCTGGCGGCGGCGAGCCCCTGGGGCGCCAACGCCCGCCCCGGCCGGCGGGCCACTGCCTGGCTCGTCGTGCTCGCCCTGACCGCCGGCGCGATCGGCCTGACCTGGGTCACCGCGCGGTTCGTGCCGACCTTCGAGCCGCGCAGCGCGTCCGAGCCGCTGCAGATGAGCGACCCGTCGCTGGACCTGAAGCGCAACCTGGTGCAGGGGTCCGACGACGTGGTGATCCGCTACACCACCGACAGCCCGGGGGGCACCTACCTCAAGCTCGCGTCCCTGCCGGCCCTCTCGGCCGGCGGCTTCGCGCTGTCCGACGTGCGGGTCGCCACCGGCCGGATGCCCGCCCCGCCCGGTTCACCGCCGGGCGAGCGCCGCACCACCCGCATCGAGGTGGGCGAGTTCGCCAGCGAGTGGCTGCCGGTGCCGTACGCCCCGACCTCGTTCGACGCGCCCGGCGAGTGGGGGTTCGCCCTCGACACCCTCGACGTCATGGCGATGGCCGGGCCCGAGCGTGGGACCGCCACCGAGGGCATCAGCTACGAGGTGACCAGCCTCGAGGTGCGACCGGACGCCGCCACGATCGGGCAGGCGGGTTCCGGCGGGGCCCCCGACCGGGAGCTCACGACCTCGCTGCCCAACGACCTGCCGATGCGGGTGCGCGAGCTGGCCCACGAGGTGACCGAGGCAGCCCCGACGCCGGGCGCCAAGGCCCAGGCGCTGGAGGCCTTCCTCCGCTCGGACCGCTTCACCTACTCCACCGCCCCGAGCACGGGCACGGGCGACGGCCTGGCCACCATCGACGACTTCCTCTTCGACTCCCGCACCGGGTACTGCGAGCAGTACGCGGGTGCGATGGCGATCATGGCCCGCGAGCTGGGCATCCCGACCCGCATGGCCGTCGGCTTCGTGCCCGGTGTGCAGGAGGGCGACGCCTGGGCGGTGACGGCCCGCGACCTGCACACCTGGCCCGAGCTGTGGCTCGAGGGCCTGGGCTGGGTCGCGTTCGAGCCGACGCCGTCGCGCGGCGACGGCGCCCCGGGGACGGGTGGGGCGGAGGCGCCCCCCGAGAGCGCGGCGCCGGAACCCGGCGTCGAGGAGCCGACCATCGACCCCACCGTGCCCGAGGAGCCCGAGGTTCCCGAGCCGACGGCCACCCCGGTCCCGCCCGCGCAGGAGGTCGTGACCACCCTGCTGCCGTGGCTCGTCGTGGCCCTCGTCGTCGGGCTGCTGGGCCTCAGCGCCCTCCTGGCCCCCCGGGTGCTGCGAGCGCGCCGCCGCACCCAGCGGCTGGCCGGCACGGGCGACGCCCGGGTCGACACCCTCTCGGCGTGGGAGGAGGTCCGCGAGGTCGTGGGCGACCTGCGGCTGTCCTGGCCCGACGGCTCCCCGCGCTTCGCGGCCGAGCGCCTGGTCCCGTCGCTGGGCGGGGACGAGCGCGCGGCCGAGGCCCTGCGCGGTCTCGCCGCGGCGTCCGAGCGCGCCCTGTTCGACCGCAGCGAGAACTACGACCTGCCGGGCACGTGGGCCGACGAGGTGGCGGCCGTCACCGCCGCCCTGACGGCACAGGCCCGCGCCCAGGCACAGAGCCACCAACGGCGGAACGCGCGCCCCCGGAGGGCCGCGCGTTCCTGACTGGTTGTTCGGAGGAGCTGGTCAGAAGCCCTCGTCGCGCCGCCACCGGTCGTCGAGGTCGGTGAGCGCCGAGTCGGGAGCCCGGCCCCGGGACTGGGCCTCGGTCTCGACGACGCGCCACGAGCTGAGCGCGACGACGGTCGAGACGAGCATGACCACGAAACCGATCACGCTGACGAAGATCGAGAGCTGCATGCCACCGATGAGGGCGGCCAGGCCGATCACGAAGCCCAGGCCGGCGATCGCGGCGCGGCGCCGGTGCAACGTGCGGGTGGTGGTGCCGCGCAGGGTGTTGGCCAGCTTCGGATCCTCAGCCGCGAGGGCAGCCTCGAGCTGCTCGAGCAGACGTTGCTCCTTGTCGGACAGTGCCATCGCGCCTCCCTTCTCTGGGACTGGACCCGGGTCGACGGGCGTGGGACAAGTGTAGGCGTCGCGCGCCTCAAACGGAACCGGCGCGTCTCGCCAGACTGGCCCGCGAGACGGCGTGCGGCCCGAACCGGGCGATCGCGGCGTCGGCGGCCCGCTCCGCCTCGCGCCAGCCGCGCTCGGGTTCGTCGAGCGCGGGCTGCGTGGACACCTGGTCGGCGTCCAGCACGTGCTCGACCCGGATGCCGATGCGCCGCAGTCGCGGGCGCTCGAGCCGGAACGCCCGCAACAGGCGGACCGCCGCCGCGTACACCTCGTCGGTCGCATCGGTCGGGTACGGCAGGGTCAGCGACTTCTGCACGGTGCGGAAGTCGGCGAACCGCAGGCTGAGCGTCACCGTGCGCCCCACGACCCGGGCCATCCGCATGCGGGACGCGACCCGGGCGGCCGTGCGCAGCAGCTCGGTGCGGACCTGGTCGAGGTCGTCGGTGTCCTTGCCGAACGTCTCCTGGCTGCCCACGCTGCGGTCGCCGGGCTCGGTCGCCACCACGCGGCGGCCGTCGATGCCCCACGCGAACTCCCACAGCTCGCCACCCGCCCGGGCCCCGAACGCCCGCTGCAGCGTCGACTTCGGGGTGTGGGCCAGGTCGGCGATCGTGTACAGGCCCAGCTTGTTCAGCTTCTCGGTGGTGGACGGCCCCACGCCCCAGATCTTCTCCACCGGCTGGGGGTGCAGGAACGGCACCACCTCCCCCGGCGGGACCTGGTGCAGCCCGTTGGGCTTGGCCTTGTTGGAGGCCATCTTGGCGATCAGCTTGGTGGGCCCGAGACCCACCGAGCACGGGATGCCCTGCTCGTCGGCCACCAGCGCGCGGATGAGCTCGCCCACCTCGGCCGGCTCGCCCAGGAGGCGCCGGGTGCCGGTGATGTCGAGGAAGCCCTCATCCAGGCTGACCCGCTCGACGTGCGGCGTGATCGTGTCGAAGATCGCGAACACCCCGTCGGAGGCCGCCTCGTAGGCGTCGTAGTCGGGCGAGATCGCGACCGCGTCGGGGCACAGCCGGCGGGCCCGCGTGGACGACATACCGCCCTCCACCCCGTAGGCCCGCGCCTCGTAGGAGGCCGACAGCACCACCCCGCGGTGGGCGCCGCCCACCCACACCGGGCGCCCCCGCAGCTCGGGGCGGCTGCGGAGCTCGACGGCGACGTAGAAGGCATCCATGTCGACGTGTGCGATGACCGGCATGACCCCTCCTTTGATTCGAACACCCCTGCGAAATCCATGGTAGGCCGGGCCTCCGACAAAACGCTCAGCGGCCCGAGGACCCCGGGCTGGAGTGCCACAGCTTGCGGCCCGGGTCGGCGAACTTCCTCGGCACCGACCGCGGCGACTCCCCCGCCGGCGCCACGTCGGTGTAGGGCGACTGCACGAACCCGCTGGGGTGGATGAGCACCCGGCGCTGCCCCATGCCGCCGGCCGCGCCGGCGTGCTCGGTGTCGGCGCGCCGACGGGCCCGCTCGCCCTGCGACCCGCCGTCGCCGTCGGCGTAGGGCCGGTCCTGGGCCCTGGCGTTCCAGTCGGCCCGCGCGCGCTCCCCCTCCGCCACGGCCGCCGCCCGCGCGGCCAGGTCGGCGTCGACCAGCTCGTGCACCGCGGCCACCGCCGCCCGGGGGTCGCCGGTCGCCTCCAGCGTCGAGCGCCACAGGGCCTCCAGGTGCAGCAGGTCCCAGGCGCCGAGCGCCCGCAACGACACGCCCCGCGCCCCGGTGCGGCGCAGTTCCCCCACCCCGACCAGCAGCCAGGAGTTGAACACGGTGGTGGCGAAGGGGCCCTGGGCGTCCTCGAAGAAGGTGAGGTCGACGGGGCCGGTGCCGTCGTCGAGGGTGAGGAACACCACCCGCTTGCCCGACTTCACCGGCGGGGTCTGGGTGGCGACCTTCACCCCGGCCACGAGCAGGCGGCTGCCGCTGCGCCGCTTCATCTGCTCATCGGCGTGCGTCACCCCGATCGCCTCGACGAACTCGCGGTGGTCCTCCATGACGTGGCGGGTGGCGTCCATGCCCAGCACGGCCAGCTCGGCGGCCATCCGCTCCTCGGCGGTCATCTCGGGCAGCCCGGAGACCACCACGTCGCAGGTCGCCGGCTCGGTGAAGTCGAGGGCCAGCTGCACCGCCTGGTGGCCGGTCGCGCCGCCCGACCCCAGCCCGCGCGCCCGGCCGTGGGCGCGGGCGTCGACCCGGTCGAGGCGCTCGAGGTCGGCCAGGGTGAGCAGCAGGTCGCGCCGGGTGACCCGCCCCCGCGCGCCCGGCCCGCGCACCGACCCGATGCCGTACAGCGCGTCGAACGCCCCGGCCAGCACGAGGTGCTCGGCCACGTCGGAGCCCGGTCGCGCCCGCTGCCAGAAGTCGACCAGCCCCGCGTACGGCTGGCCGGCCACGATGCGCTCCACCTCGGCGGCGCTGATGTTCTTCACGTCGGTCAGGGCCAGCCGGACGCCCAGGGTGCCGTCGCCCTCCGCCGCCTCCACCCGGTACACCTCGCCGGACGCGTTGACGTCCAGCGGCAGCACGGGCACGCCCATGCGCCGTGCCTCGGCGAGGATGAGCCGCTTGGGGTACATGCCCGGGTCGTGGGTGAGCAGCCCGGAGACGAAGGCGGCCGGGTGGTGCCACTTCAGCCATGCCGACTGGTAGGTCGGCAGCGCGAACGCGGCCGCGTGCGCCTTGCAGAACCCGAACGAGGCGAACGAGACCAGGATCGCCCACACGTCGTCGATCAGCGCCTCCGCGTACCCCTGCGCCCGGGCAGCCGGGTAGAACCAGTGCCGCACGTCCTCCTGCCCCTCGGGCGAGCCCAGCGCCCGGCGCGCCTCGTCGCCGTAGGCCAGCGAGCACCCGGTCATGACGGCGACGACCTTGATCACCTGCTCGTGGAACACGATCACCCCGCGCGTCTCGGCCAGCGCCGGCACCAGGTCGGGGTGCAGGTAGGTCGCCTCGCTCCACCCGTTGCGCGCCCGCAGGAACGGCACCACCATGTCGGACTTCACCGGCCCCGGCCGGAACAGGCTGATGTCGATGACGAGGTCGTTGAACTCGCTCGGCGAGAACTTGCCGACCAACTCCCGCTGGCCCGGCGACTCGATCTGGAAGCAGCCGATGGTCTCCGCGCGGGAGATCATCGCGTACACGTCCGGGTCGTCGTAGGGGGCCAGCGCGTCGATGTCGATGCGTTCGCCGTCGACCCGTTCGATCTCGTCGAGGGCGTGCGCCATCGAGGACTGCATCCGGATGCCGAGGATGTCGAGCTTGAGCAGGCCCAGGTCCTCCACGTCGTCCTTGTCGAACTGGCTCATCGCGTACCCACCGAAGGACGACTCCACCGGCGTCCGCTCCCCCAGCGTCGCATCCGACAGGATCACCCCGCACGGGTGCAGCGCCACGTGCCGCGGCAGCCCGTCGAGCCCCTCGACGAGCTCGAACAGCACCCGCAGCTGCTCGTCGCCGAGGTTGGCCCGGCGCAGCTCGGGCAGCTCACGCAGGGCGTGGCGCACGTCGCGCGCGCGGATGTGCGGGAACGACTTCGCGATCTGGTCGATGTCGCCCGGCGGCAGGCTCATCGCCGCCCCCACGTCGCGGATCGCGTGCCGCACCCGGTAGGTGTCCAGCATCGCCACCGCCGCCACGCGGTCGGCACCGAAATCGGCGAACACCCGGTCGTACACCTCGAGCCGGCGCGCGGACTCGACGTCGATGTCGATGTCGGGCAGCGCCCGGCGCAGCGGGGACAGGAACCGCTCCATGATCAGGTCGTAGGCGATCGGGTCGACCCCCGAGATGCCCAGGCAGTAGTTGACCAGCGAGCCGGCCCCCGACCCGCGCGCGGCCACCCGGATGCCCATCTCCCTCACGCTGTCGACCACCTGCGCCACGGTGAGGAAGTAGGCGGCGAACCCCATCTGCTCGATCACGGCCAGCTCGTCGTCGAGCCGGTCGACCGTGGACGCCGCGGGTGCGGCGTAGCGGGCCCCCAGCCCCGCCTCGCACCGGGCCCGCAGCTCGGCGATGCCGCCCGGGAACTCGGGCAGGTGGATCTCGCCGATGCCGAGGTCGGCCACCGGGTCCAGCCGGCAGCGCAGGGCCAGGTGGCGGGTGTCGGCGACCAGCCTCGCGGGGTCGCGGCGCCCGGCGAGCAGGGTGACCTCCTCGACGGTGGCGAGCATCTCCTTCCCCGACTTGAGGTACCCCTCCGCGTTGCGCCGGTCGACGTTGCGGACGTCGAGGGGCACGAGGCGACGGGCGGCGTCCAGCACGTCGGCGACGGGGGCGTCGGACTTGCGCGCCATGCGCACCGCGTTGGTGAGCACCCCGGCCACCCCGTGCGCGTCGGCGAACGCCAGCATGCGCCCGGCCAGCCGCGCGCTGCCGACCCCGGCGCCGGCGAGGTGGTGGTCGGTGACCCCGATGACGAGCTGGTGGGCCTCGACCACCTCCAGCCACCCGCGCAGCGCCGCCTCGGCGCGGCGCTCGTCGCGGGCCACCAGCGCCGACCCGAGGTCGGAGTCGGGGCCCAGCACGACGACCACGTCGTCGCGGTGCTCCCCCACCAGCGACCGCGTCGTGACCGGTGCCCCCCGCTCGCCGCGGGCGTGCGTCGCCGTGACCAGCCGGCACAGCGACCCCCAGCCGCGCCGCGACTCGGCCAGCACCACCGCCCGCCCGGCGCCCTCGACGGCAAGGTCGGCGCCCACGACGGGGGCGACGCCGCTGGCCATGCACGCCTTGGCGAACCGGACCGCGCCGTACAGCCCGTCGCGGTCGGTCAGCGCCAGCGTGTCCATGTCGTGGCCGGCGGCGGCCTCGACCAGCACGCTGGGGTGCGAGGCGCCGTACTGCAACGAGTACCCCGACGCCACGCGCAGGTGGACGAAGGGGTCAGTCATGGGCGGCCGCCGCGAACGCCTGCGCGTCGCGCAGCAGGTCGTCGGCCTCGCGCACGGTGACCAGCCCGACCGCGCCGGCCTGCACCGCCTCGACCTTCAGCTGGAGCATCGCGAAGTACTCGGCCCACTCGCCCAGCTCGGGCGCAACCTGGGCCACCACCGTCCAGATGGGGCGCCGCTCGCGCAGCCGCGGCCGCCGGCGGGCCAGCACGCCCGCGGCCACCCGCAGGGCGGCCCGGTGGGCGGCGAGGTAGCGCTCGGCCGGGCGCACCGCGTCCTCCGCCGCCGCCAGCGCGGCGGCGACGTCGTCGAACAGCAGCTCGGCGAGCTGCCAGGCCCGGGTGGGGTCGGCCGACATCAGTCCACCACCGCCCGCAGGAACCACTCCTCGCCGGCGACCGGGTGGGCCAGCTCGTACACCCCCGGCAGGCTGGTGCGCCCGGCGCTGGCCACCACCCGGAACACCTCCGACTCGGCCAGCAGGTCCTCGGACGGCCGGCTCCACCAGTCGGCCGTCTCGCGCCACCGGCTCTCGACGTCGAGCACCCGCCAGTAACGGCGCCGCCACAGGAACTCCACCGGGGCGGGCTCGCCGCCCACCTCGCCCGACCGCACCGCGATCGGTTCGTCGTACCGCCGCATGACCACCTCCGCGAGACCACTTTCGAACATGCGTTCGAAGGGATCACCACTATACGAGCGGCCTCCGACAATCCGTCAAGGGCGTCGCGACGACACCGATCCGGGCTCCTGCGGGCCCAGCAATTGCGACACGGTCACCAGCGTGAACCCGCGCTCGCGCAGGCCGGCGACCACGCGCGGGACGGCGTCCACAGTCGGGGCGTGGATGTCGTGCATCAGCACGATCGAGCCCGCCCTCGCGTCGCCCACGGCCGACGCGACGGTCGCGTCGGTCGACCGCGTCCGCCAGTCCAGGGTGTCGACGTCCCACAGGATCATCGGCGCCCCCACGACCTTCCGGGTGGTCGCGTTGTAGGACCCGTACGGGGGCCGGAACACCGTCGGCGTCACCCCGGCCTCCTCCACGGCCCGGACGCCCCGCTGCACCTCCCGGCGCTGGCCCTCCTCGCCGAGCTTGGTCAGCTGCTTGTGCGACCACGTGTGGGTGCCGACCTCGTGGCCCTCGGCGGCCATCCGGCGGACCAGGTCGGGGTGGGCCCGCACCGAGGTGCCGAGCACGAAGAACGTCGCCGGCGCGCCCGCGGCGGCCAGGTCGTCCAGCAGCCGCCCGGTCTCCTTGCCCGGCCCGTCGTCGAAGGTCAGGGCCACGCACGCCACGACCGCGCAGTCCACGGACGCCGCGGGCCGCTGTGACACCGGGGCCGCTGGCGTGGGCGTGGGCGAGGCCGGGCCGACCAGGCCGACCACCGCGTCGCGGAGGTCGCGGCCCTGCTCGGACAGCACCCCCTCGGCGACGGACGGGGCGAGCGTGACGTCGACGACGCCCTCGCTGAACGGCAGCACGAGCCCCTCGCCCACCCGGACGACGAGCTCGCCCCGCGGGCCGACCACCACGTCGTCGAACAGGCGCGTCTCGAGGTCGGGCGCGTCGGCGAGGTCGTCGAGCACCTCGTGGCCGTCGGCGCGCAGGGCCGCGACCACGGCGTCCACCGCCGTGCGCCGCGCGGTCGGGGCCAGCAGGTCGACCGAGCGCAGCGCGGTCCCCGACAGCTTCTCCCCGTAGAGCACGGACGTCGACGCCCGCCCCGACGCCCCGGCGAACTCATAGAGGTCGACCCGGACGCCGGCCCAGGCGGGGGCGTCCAGCACCGTCTCCCACGTGCCGCTCAGCTCGGGCGGTACCTCGGGGTTGGGCACCGAGTCGGCCAGGAAGGCGCGGGCACGGGCGTCCATGTCCTCGGCCAGCATCGCGTTCAGCGCGGTCGCGCCCGGCACCACCGGCCACTGGAGGTGCACCGGCAGGGCGGGGTCGTTGTTCGACCACGTCTCCACGGTCCAGCCGGGCGGGGCCGGGCTCGCCGTCGGCGACGGCGCGGGGGCGACGGTGGTCGGCGACGGGATTCCCGGGGTCGGCGACGCGACCGGACCCGACGGCGGCGTGGGCGCGCACCCCGACAGCGCGAGGCCGAGGGCGCAGGCCCCGGCCAGCGCCCGCAGGCGGCTCACTGCTGCTTGAAGGTGTCGTCCATCACGTCGACGCGCGGCGGCCGGAGGATGGACCGGGCGACGTTGCGGAAGTCGTAGTTGTCGAGGACCCGCGCGGCCTCCTCGTCGGTCAGGTCGTAGGCGTGCGCCAGCATCCGCACGTGCTCGGTGTAGAAGGCGTGTAACTTGTCGACGCCCTTGATGAACTCGAGCGCATTGCCCATGGGGTCCGGCCTCCCGGGGGTCATGGCCCACCCGGGTGGGCGGGCCTCGTGCATCACCGTAGTCGCTACCCTGATCGCCATGGAGATGCTTCCTGCCGCGTTCGCCTCGGGTTGGGCCAGCGGCATCAACGCGTGGGGCACCGTGCTCGTGCTCGGGGTGCTGGGCCGGTTCGCCGGCATCGAGGGGATCCCCGCCGGGTTCCAGCGCACCGACGTCCTCATCATCGTGGCGGTCCTGTGCGCGATCGAGCTGGTCGCCGACAAGATCCCGTACATCGACAGCGCGTGGGACACCATCTCCACCGTCATCCGGCCCATCGCCGGCGCCGCGATCGGCGCCATCTACGCCGGCGCGACCGGCGACCTCGCCACCATCACGCTGGCGTCGGTCGGTGGCATCACCGCCCTGGTCAGCCACCTCACCAAGGCCGGCCTGAGGCTGGCGGTGAACACCTCCCCCGAGCCCTTCACCAACGTCGCCGCCTCGGCGGCCGGGGACGTCGCCGTGACCGGCGTGGCCACCCTCGTCGCGCTGGCCCCCGTGGCTGCGGCCATCGTGGTCGCGGTGCTCCTCGTGCTCGGGTTGCTCGCCCTGTGGGCGAACGCGACCAGGATCCGGCGCGGCTGGCTGGCCTACCAACGCTGGTTGAGCCGGCGCAAGAACCCGGCCCCGGCCTGATGGGCCACGTCACCGTCGTCGGCCGCACCCTCGCCGGCGTCGCGGCCGCGGTGCGCCTCGCCCGGGTCGGCCACGACGTCACCCTCGTCGACACCCCCGGTGGGGCGGCGGCCATGCGCGCGGCGCTCGGTGACACCCTCGACTTCCCGGCCCCGTGGCGCGACCTGTTCAAGAAGTCGGGGCGACCCGCCGCCGGCGCGCTCGGACTGCACGGCCTGGACCTCGTCGCCGACCCCGACGGCCCGCCCACCGAGCGCGCCGCGACCTGGTACGCCGACGTGGACGCCCTCGGCGAGTCGGCCGCCCGCGCCTGGCGCGACCTCGTGGACGCCGCCGACGACATCTGGCAGGCCGTGCGGCCCCTCGGCCTGGAGGCCGAGCTGACCCCGGACGCCGTCGCCCGCGCCGGCCTCCACCCGCGCCGCAGCCTCGAGGACGTCGCCCGCACGCTGGACCACCCGGTCCTGGCCGAACGGGTCCGGGCCGTGGCCCGTGCGCGGGGCCTCGAGCCCGCCGCGGCCCCCGCGTGGTTCTCCTCCCGGCTGGCCGTCGAGCGCACCTTCGGCCGGTGGCGCCTGCAGGACGCCGAGGGCCGACCCGCCCCGGCGTCCGGGCTCGTCGACGTGCTCGAGGACCGCCTGGCCGAGCGCGGTGTGACCCTCACCCCCGACGCGGCCGCCACCGAGGGCGCCGACGCGGTGGTCGACACCGTCGACCCGGGCGTGGCCTGGCACCGCCCCTCCCGCTGGAGCCGCCGCGACTCGTTCCCCGACCAGCTGCTGGCGCGCCCCGCCCTGCGCGACCCGCGGCGTCCGGGCTGGTTCCACGCCTCGGCGTCCTCGCCCGGCGGCTCGGAGCCGTGGGCCCAGCTGCTGTCGGGCGCGCTGGCGACCTACGCGGCGCACGAGTACCTCACGGGCGACGACATCCGGCCGACGAACAAGGCGCTCGCCCGCTGAGGGGAGTAGTGTTGGCCTCTGGTCGAAACCAGACAAGGGAAACTCCACCTTGAACGAACCTGAACTGCTCGCCCACGAACTGGCCCACGAACAGGCCCACGTGGACGCCGTGTACGCCCGCCTCGAGGAAGCGACCCAGTCGGCCCGCAGCGCAGCGGCCAGCGGACAGGAGATCTTCCGGTCCAACCGCGAGACGTGGGTCCGCGAGGAGGACGGCACCGCCCTCTTCGAGCGCGACGCCTTCACCTTCCAGGCCGCCAAGCGGCTGGCCGTCCTCGACGCCGAGCACGAGGGGCTCGTGTTCGGCCGCCTCGACCTGGAGGAGCCCGAGGAGCGCGAGGTCCGCTACATCGGCCGCATCGGCGTGCGCGACGAGGAGTACGAGCCGCTCGTGATCGACTGGCGCGCCCGCGCCGCCGAGCCGTTCTACCGCGCCACCCCCCAGCAGCCCATGGACGTCGTGCGCCGCCGCGTGCTGCGCTGCCGCAACGACCGCGTCATCGGCATCGAGGACGACCTGCTCGACGCGCAGGCCAACACCGACGACCTCCCGATCATCGGCGAGGGCGCGCTCATGGCCGCCCTGTCGCGGTCGCGCGGCACCCGGATGAAGGACATCGTCGCCACCATCCAGGCCGAGCAGGACCTCGCGATCCGCGCCGAGTACCCGGGCGTGACGATCATCAGCGGTGGCCCGGGCACCGGCAAGACCGTGGTCGCCCTGCACCGCGCCGCCTACCTGCTCTACTCCAACCGCCGGCGCTTCGAGCGCGGCGGCATCCTGGTCGTCGGCCCAGGCCCGGTGTTCATGAACTACATCGAGCGGGTGCTGCCCTCCCTGGGTGAGGACTCCGTGACCCTGCGCGCCATCGGCCAGGTGGCCTCCGACGTGCTCGACGGGTTGTCGGCCGACCGGGTCGACGACGCCGACACCGCCTTCGTCAAGGGCAGCCTGCGCATGGTCGGGGTGCTGAAGAACCTCGTGAACCTGCCCCTGGGCGACCCGGACGCCCCCGCCCCCTCCCTGCTCGTCACGGTCAAGGGCAACGTCCTGAAGCTGGACGCCCACCAGCTGGGCCGGATCCGCGCCGGCGTGCTGGCCCACCAGCGGGTCAACCTGGCGCGGGAGTCCGCCGAGAAGGCGCTCGTCGCCGCCCTGGTGACCCAGGTGCCCGAGGACGTCGACGTCGACCCCGAGGCGATCCCCGAGCTGATCACCGACTCCGCGGCCTACCAGGAGTTCGTCGAGGCCTGGTGGCCGGCGCTGTCCGCGACCGGCGTGTTGCGCCGGCTCGTCGACCCCCGGGTCACCGCGCGGGCGGCCGACGGCGTCCTCGACGCGACCGAGCAGGCGCTGCTCGCCGCCTCCTACGCCCACGAGGGCGAGGACGCCGACTGGACCGTCGCCGACACCGCCCTGCTCGACGAGCTCGTCGCGATCCTCGGCCCCGAGCCGATCGACCACGACGCGGGCCCGTCGCTGTTCATCGAGGGCGGCGCCGACGTCACCGAGTTCGTCACCACGGCCGACCGGCTGGCCCGCACCGTCGAGCACGACTTCCGCGAGGACCGGCACGAGACCTACGCGCACATGCTCGTCGACGAGAGCCAGGACATCACGCCCATGCAGTGGCGGATGCTGCGCCGCCGCGGCTCGCAGGCGTCGTGGACGATCGTGGGCGACCTCGCCCAGAGCTCGTGGCCCGACCTCGACGAGGTGGGCCGCGCGGTCCGCGACCTCATCGGGACCGCCCCGCACCGCGACTTCCGGCTGTCGGTGAACTACCGCTCCCCGGCCGAGGTGTTCGACCTCGCCGCCAAGGTGGTCAAGGCGCACTTCCCCAAGGCCGACCTGCCCCGCGCGGTGCGCTCGACCGGCCACCAGCCGGAGTTGCTGCACACGTCGGAGTCGGCGCTGGTCAGCGACCTGGTCCGCATCGTCGACCGCCTCACCGATTCGGTCGGCGGCACGGTGGGTGTCATCGCTCCCCCGTCGCGGCTGGACCACCTGCGCACCGCCCTGCCCCCGCGCCTGTCGACCCGGATGAACCCGGCCAACCTGGCCCGCGTCATCTTCGTGTCCCCGCTCGAGGCCAAGGGCCTGGAGTACGACGCGGTCGTGGTGGTCTCCCCGGATGAGGTCGTCGAGCAGAGCCCCGGCGGGGTGCGCGTCCTCTACGTCGCCCTCACCCGCGCCACGCAGATGCTGGTCACGCTCGACGTGGGCGGCCCGGGCGCGTGGCGTCCGGAGGAGTGAGCGGGTCCGTCCCCGGTCCGCCCGTCCCGGTCCCGCTCGTCCCGGCCACCCCCTCGGACGCCGCGGACGCGGCCCGCTGGGTGGCCTCGGCCGAGGACGTCCTGGTCTTCGCCGGACCGCGCCTGGCGTACCCGCTCGACCCGGCGTCCCTGCTGGAGCCGGGGCCCGAGGGCTGGGCGGCCCACGCGCTGCACGACGGCGACCGGCTCGTGGGCATCGGCTCGGTGCGCCGCGTCGACGCCACCACCGCCCGGGTCGGCCGCGTGCTCGTCGACCCGTCCCGGCGGGGCGAGGGCTGGGGCCGGGCGCTGATGGTCGCGCTGGTCGAGGCCGCGGCCGCCCTCCCCGGCGTGCGCACCGTCACCCTGGGCGTGTGGCGCACCAACACGGGCGCGCTGGCGTTGTACCGCACGTTGGGCTTCGTCGATACCGGCGTGCGCGAGACCCGTGTGGGCGACGCCGTGTGGGAGAGCCTCGAGATGGCCCTCCCCGTCTGACGCGGCTCAGGCCTCGGCGCGCAGCCGGCCCAGGATCTCGGCGGTCGCGGTCGACCGGTTGAGCGTGAAGAACTGGAGGCCGGGGGCGCCGGCGTCCAGCACGTCGCGGCACAGCTGGGTGACCAGGTCGATGCCGACCGCCCGGAACGCCGCCTTGTCGTCGGCCACCGCGCGCAGCCGCGCCTCGAAGTCGGCCGGCATCGCCGAGCCCGACAGGCCGGCGAACCGCTCGATCTGGCTGGGCACGGTCACCGGCATGATGCCCGCGATGATCGGCATGGTGCCGCCCAAGGCCCGGAAGCGTCCGACCAGCGACACGTAGGCGGCCGGGTCGAAGAACAGCTGGGTGATGGCGAACTCGGCGCCGGCCTGCTCCTTGGCGAGCAGGATCCGCGCGTCGAGGTCGAGGTCGCCCTCGGGGTGGCCGTCGGGGAACGCGGCGACGCCGACGGTGAAGTCACCCAGCGACTTCACCAGCCGCACGAGGTCGGTGGCCGTGCGCAGGCCCTCGGGGTGCGGCGCGAACCGGCCGCCCGACGGCGGGTCGCCGCGCAGGGCGAGGATGTGGGTGACGCCGAGCCGCTCGTAGGCCTGGATGGCGCGCACCACCTCGGCGGCGCTCTGCCCCGCAATGGTGAGGTGCCCCATGGTCGAGACGGCGGTCTGGCCACGGATCGCGCCCACCGCCGAGAACGTCTTGTACCGGCTCGCGCCCGTCGCGCCGTAGGTCACCGAGACCCAGTCCGGCTGCAGCCCCTGCAGCTGGTCGACCGTGCCGATCAGCTGCAGGACGCCCGCGTCGTCGGAGGGCGGGAAGAACTCGACGCTGAACGTCGGACCGTCACTGGAGCGCAGTCGGTCGACGATCGTCTCGGGCATGTCGGCCACCCTAGTTCAGCCGCCCCCGCGGGCCGCCGGTAGGCTCGCAGCGTGGTCAGACTGGTCAGCGCCAACCCTGTGTCCGACGATTTCCGCGCCGCGGTGGCCGGGTCGATCGACACGTTCCTCGACGCCCAGGCCCCCGTCCTGGCCGACATCCACCCGGCGACCGCGCCGCTGCTCGAGCGCGCCCGCCTGTTCACCCGCGGCGGCAAGCGTCTCCGCCCCGCGTTCTGCGCGTGGGCCTACGCGGCGGTCGCCGGCAGCCTCGACCTGCCCGAGGCGGTGTCCACGGCCGCGGCGTCCCTCGACGTGCTGCACGTGTCGGCCCTCATGCACGACGACGTGATGGACGCCTCAGACTTCCGTCGTGGCGTCCCGGCCGCGCACCGCCAGTTCGAGGCCGACCACCGCGACGCCGACTGGCGCGGCGACCCCGAGCAGTTCGGGCGCGCCGGTGCGATCCTGCTCGGCGACCTGCTGCTGGTCTGGTCGGAGGAGATGTTCCGCCGCTCGGGCCTGGAGCCGGCCCAGCTGGACCGGGGGCGTCCGCACCTCGAGGCGGTGCGCACCGAGGTGACCGCCGGGCAGTACCTCGACGTGCTGGCCCAGGCCCGCGACCCGTACACGATCAGCCGCACCGACGTTGGGCGCGAGCAGCTCGCCGACCTGGTCAGGACGGTGGTCACGTGGAAGTCGGCCTCCTACACGATCCGCCGGCCGCTGCTGCTGGGCGCCGCCCTGGCCGGGGCGGACGCCGCCCAGCTGGGCGCGCTCACCTCGTTCGGCCAGCCGCTGGGCCGCGCGTTCCAGTACCGCGACGACGTGCTCGGCATCTACGGCGACGAGTCGCTGACGGGCAAGGACTCCGGCGAGGACCTGCGCGTCGGCAAGCTCACCCTGCTGGCCGCCGAGGCCTTCGGGCGGGCGGGCGAGGCCGAGGCGTCCGAGCTGGCGGGCCTGTTCGGCAACCCCGACCTGGACGCCGACGGCGTGGCGCGTGCCCGCGAGATCATCGACGCCTCGGGGGCCCGTGCGGCCGTCGAGGAGGAGATTCGCCGTGAGTTCGACCTGGCCCTGGCCGCGCTGGCCGCCGCCGACCTGTTCGAGCCCGCGCGCGAGGGCCTCGTCGCCCTGGCGACCGCGGCGGTGACACGAAAGTTCTGACCCCTACAGGTGCAGGTCGGTCGGCGGCGGGCTGACCGGCTTGCCGAAGCTGAGGTTCGGCGAGGGGCCGAACGCGGACGCCGTGACGGCCTCCATGCGCTCGTCGTCGTTCCACGCCTCGCGGAGGATGTCCTTGAGCGCCATCGCCGCGGCCTCGGGGTTGGACGCCCGGGTGATCGCCCCGCCCACAGCCGCGCGCTTCGCGCCGCCGCGGATGACGGCGGGCAGCGACTCCAGCGTGATGCCGCCCACGGCGAACCACGGCTTGGACTTCGGGTCGTGCTGCGGCGCGTGCTCGGCGGCGTGGCGGATGAGCGGCAGGCCCGGCCCGACGAGCAGGAAGTCGACGTCGGGGTGGGCCAGGGCGGCCTCGGTCTCCTCGGTGGTGTTGCAGCGGCGGCCGATGAGCGTCCACTCCCCCACCAGCTTGCGGGTGCGGGCCGGGTTGGCCTCGTCGTCGGAAAGCACGAACAGGTCGGGTGACAGCGCGGCCGCGCGCACGGGGCGCCCGAAGTAGGCGGTCAGGCCCTGGGTCGCGCGGGCGGCCTCGGTGATCGCGTCGAGCCCGGCCTGCGCCGAGTCGTCGAACACGACCTCGGCGAGCCCCTCGTCGAGCATCACGGCGTCGGCCCCGCCGGCGTACGACGCGCGGGCCAGCGGGCCCACCGTGTCGCCCTCGTCGGCGACGATGTGGATCAGGCGGGCGAGCTTCAGCCGGGTGGCAATCCCCATCAGTGCGGTCACGGGTCCAGCCTGCCACACCCCGGCGGGTCGGCGCCGTCGTCGCGGCGGTCGCGTGCCACACTCGGATCGGGCCTGGCATGCCTTCCCTTCCCCGATCCATGCCGGAGATTCGTGTTGACGACTGACCGCAACAGTGGCCTGGTTGGCCACGTGCTCGACGACCGGTACGAGGTCGTCAAGAAGCTTGCGCGCGGCGGCATGGCCACGGTCTACGTCGCGAACGACCTGCGCCTGAGCCGCACCGTCGCCGTCAAGGTGATGAACGACGGGCTCGGCGACGCCGACGACTTCGCGATCCGCTTCGACACCGAGGCCCGCGCGGCCGCGCACCTGTCCCACGCCAACGTGGTCAGCGTGTTCGACCAGGGCAGCGACGGCGGGCGCCCCTACATCGTCATGGAGTACGTGCAGGGCTTCACCCTGCGCAACCTCATCACCCGCGAGGCCCCCATGGACCCGCGCCGGGCCATCGAGCTCGTCGAGCCCGTGGCGTCCGCGCTGGCCGCCGCCCACGCGGCCGGGCTGATCCACCGCGACATCAAGCCCGAGAACGTCCTGATCTCCGACCGCGGCCAGGTCAAGGTCGCCGACTTCGGCCTCGCCCGCGCGGTCACCGCGAACTCCAACGCCGCCACCACCGGCCTCGTGATCGGCACCGTGAGCTACATCGCCCCGGAGCTGGTCACCAAGGGCCGCGCCGACGCGCGGTCCGACGTCTACTCGCTCGGCATCGTGCTCTACGAGATGCTGACCGGCCGCAAGCCCCATCAGGGCGAGACCCCCATCCAGGTCGCCTACAGCCACGTGCACAACCAGATCTCGGCGCCGTCGATGGAGGTCTCCTCCACGTGGCAGGGCGGCCGGGGCGGTATCCCGCCCTACGTCGACGCCCTCGTCACCGCCGCCGCCAACAAGGACCGGCACAACCGCCCGCTGGACGCCGGCGTGCTGCTCGGCCACCTGCGCGCGGCCAAGGACGCCCTGGCCCGTGGCGTGGTCGACGACCCCGCCCTCGTCGCCCGGATGCGCCGCACCGAGCCCGAGCCGACCGACAGCCACACCACCCCGGTGCCGACGCTGCCGCCGCGGCTGGGCGCGGAGCGCCGGTTCACGCCGGTGACGCCCGTCTCGCCGACCTTCGACGTCTCGATCGACGGCGCGCCGTTCTACAGCACCGGCCCGGTCCCCTACTCGCCGCAGTCGCCGCACACGCGGGCGCTGCCCGAGCTGTCGGCCGCCCCCACCCCGTCGACCTCGTCCCGCGCACCGCGGCCCGAGGCGTCCGGACGCCGTTGGCGGCGGTTGGTCGCCGTCCTGGCCGTGCTCGCCGTGCTGGGCGGCGCGGGCTGGGGCGGCTGGTACCTGCTCGAGGGCCGCTGGACGACGGCCCCCGCGATGGCCACCCTGACCCAGGCCGATGCCGAGGCCGCCGCCGCGCTCGCCGAACTGCACGTCACGTTCCAGCAGGACTACAGCGAGGACGTCCCCGCCGGCCAGGTCATCCGCACCGAGCCCGCCGAGGGCGGACGCGTGCTGCGGGACGGCACGATGACCGCGTGGATCTCCCGCGGGCCCGAGCGGTTCGCGGTGCCCGAGGTCACCGGCCAGACCCGCGCCGACGCCGAGCAGCTGATCGCCTCGGGATCGCTGGCCCTCGGCACCGTCACCGACGAGCACCACGACACGGTCCCCGCCGGCACCGTCATCTCCCAGGGCGTGGCGCCCGGCGAGCAGGTCAAGCGCGGCACCACCGTCGACCTCGTCGTGTCGCAGGGCCCGGCCCCGGTCGAGGTCGTCAGCTTCGCCGAGAAGCCGCTCGCCGAGCTGCAGGCCTGGGCCAAGGAGAACCTGATCACCCTCGAGACCACCGACGAGAACCACGACACTGTCCCGCAGGGCGCGGTCATCTCTCAGAACCCGGCCGAGGGCCAGCTGCACCGCGGCGGGTCGATGACGGCCGTCGTGTCCAAGGGCCCGGTCATGGTCAAGGTGCCCACCGGCCTGCGCGGCCAGGGCGCCGAGACGGTCGCGCAGAAGATCCGCGACGCGGGGCTCGTGCCCCAGTTCAAGCGCCTGGTCAACGGCGGCTTCGGCATGGTGCTGAGCGTCGAGCCCGGCGAGGGCACCAGCGTGCGCAAGGGCTCGACGGTGGTGATCAACCTCGTCTGAGGTGCGGCGACGGCCCGCCCGGCCGACCACCCGCGGCGGGGGTACCCTGAGAAGGGAACTCTCGTGAACCGGAGACTCGCCTTGAGCGAATTCACCACGGACCCCGCTGAAGCCGTCGCCGAGGAACTCGGCGTCGACCCGAGGACCGGCCTGACGGCGGCTGAGGCCGCCGCCCGCCTGGAACGCCATGGCCCCAACGAACTGCAGGGCACGCCGCGCGACCCCGCCTGGCTGCGCTTCCTGCACCAGTTCGCCGACCCGCTGGTCTACCTGCTCCTGGGCGCCATCGCCATCTCGGTCCTGGCGTGGGTCGCGGAGGGGGCCCCCGGCGTCCCCGTCGACGCGGTCGTGATCGCGCTCATCGTGCTGGCGAACGCGGTCATCGGCTTCGTCCAGGAGAACAAGGCCGAGGACGCGGTGGCCGCCCTGGCCGACATGACCGCCACCCACGTCACCGTCCTGCGCGACGGCGACCTCACCGACATCGCCTCCGCCGACCTCGTGCCCGGGGACCTCCTCGTACTGTCCGAGGGGGACGCCGTGGGCGCGGACGCCCGCCTGCTCACCGCCACCGCCCTGCGCGTGCAGGAGGCGTCGCTGACCGGCGAGTCCGTGGCCACGACCAAGGACCCCGCCCCGCTCGACGCCCCCGCGAGCATCGGCGACCGCACCAACATGGTGTTCAAGGGCACCGCCGTGGCCAGCGGCGTCGGGCGCGCCGTCGTCACCGCCACCGGCATGGACACCGAGATGGGCCGCATCGCGACGCTGCTCGACGAGACCGAGGGGGCGCCCTCGCCGTTGCAGGTCGAGATCGAGAAGATCTCGCGGACCCTCGGCGTCCTCGTGATCGGCATCGCGGTCGTCGTGATGGTGACGATGGCGCTGCTCAACGGGGCGTCGTCGCTGGCCGACGCGGTCCAGATCCTGCTGCTGGGCGTCTCGCTCGCCGTCGCGGCCGTGCCCGAGGGCCTGCCCGCGATCCTGTCGCTGGTGCTGGCCATCGGCGTCCAGGCCATGGCCCGCCGCAACGCCGTGATGAAGGACCTCCACTCGGTCGAGACCCTCGGCTCGACCTCGGTGATCTGCTCCGACAAGACCGGCACGCTGACGCGCAACGAGATGACCCTGCGCGAGGTGGTCACGGCGTCCGGGCGCGTCCTGCTCGAGGGCACCGGCTACGCCCCCACCGGCGGGGCGACCGTCGAGGGTCCCGCCCCCACGCTGGCCGAGGCCCGCCGCGTCCTGACGGCCGGGTCGCTCGCCAACGACGCGCAACTGCGCGAGGTCGACGGGGCCTGGCACGTCCAGGGCGACCCGACCGAGGGCGCGTTCCTCGTGGCCCAGCACAAGCTCGAGGGTGTGGCCCAGCGGGTGGCCGGCTTCCGGCGGACCGCCGAGGTGCCCTTCTCGTCGGAGCGCAAGATGATGAGCGTCCTCGGCGCGCACGAGGGCGAGGGCCTCGCGCGCGTCCTCGCCAAGGGCGCCCCCGACGTGCTGCTCGAGCACTGCGTCGCCGAGCAGGTGGGCGACGACGTGCGCCCGCTGACCGACGGACGCCGGGGGGAGCTGCACGGGACCATCGAGGACCTCAGCCGCCGGGGCTACCGGACGCTCGGCGTCGCCCGGCGCGACGCCACCCCCGACGACGACGAGGAATTCACCGAGGAGCATGAGCGGGGGCTCACCTTCCTGGGCATCGTTGCCATCATCGACCCCCCGCGCGCGGAGGCCGCCGAGGCGATCGCCGAAGCCCACCGGGCCGGCATCCGCACGGTGATGATCACCGGCGACCACCCGGTCACCGCCTCCCGGATCGCCCGTGACCTGGGCATCACCGACGAGGAGGAGCCCGCGGTGCTCACCGGGCGCGAGCTCGACGCGTTCGACGAGGCCGGCCTGCGTGAGGCGACGGGCCGCACCTCGGTCTACGCACGCGTGGCGCCCGAACACAAGCTGCGCATCGTGGACGCCCTGCGGGCCGACCGCCACGTCGTCGCCATGACCGGCGACGGCGTCAACGACGCGCCGGCGCTCAAGAGCGCCGACATCGGGATCGCCATGGGCATCACGGGCACCGAGGTCACCAAGGAGGCCGGGGAGATGATCCTCGGCGACGACAACTACGCCACGATCGTGGTGGCCGTGCAGCGCGGCCGGGTGATCTTCGACAACATCAAGAAGTTCATGCGCTACCTGCTGAGCTCGAACATGGGCGAGATCGCGACCGTGTTCCTCGGCGTGGTGCTGGCCGGCGTCATCGGCCTGGCCGACCCGGCCGACCCGGCGGCGACCGTCGTGCCGCTGCTGGCCACCCAGATCCTGTGGATCAACCTGGTCACCGACTCCGGGCCGGCCCTGGCCATGGGCGTCGACCCCGAGATCGACGACGTGATGGCGCGCGCCCCGCGCCGGCCCACCGACCGGATCATCGACCGCGCCATGTGGAGCCGGATCATCACGATCGGGCTCGCGATGGGTGTGGTCGGCCTCGTCGTCTACGACCTGACGCTGCCCGGCGGGCTGCTCTCGGGCCTCGAGCACCTGGTCCCCGCCGAGGCGCAGCTCGCCACCGCGCGCACGACCGTGTTCACCGCGCTCGTGTTCATGCAGCTGTTCAACGCGCTCAACGCGCGCTCCGACCTCGCCAGCGCCTTCGACCACCTGTTCACCAACGGCTGGCTGTGGGCCTCGCTGGCCTTCGCCACGGCCGCGCAGGTCGCGGTGGTCCACGTGCCGTTCCTGCAGTCGGCGTTCGGCACCGTCGGGCTCGGCTGGGCGCAGTGGGCGCTCGCCGTCGGCGCCGGGGTGGTGATCCTCGCCGTCGAGGAGGTCGCGAAGTTCGTCAGGCGCGCAGGTGCGCGACGAGCCGCCCGATGAAGGCCTCGCACGCGGCGAGCTGGTCGAGCTCGACGAACTCGTCGGGCTTGTGCGCCTGTGCGATGTCGCCCGGCCCACACACCACGGTCGAGATCCCCGCCGCGGCGTAGATGCCGGCCTCGGTGCCGTAGGTGACCTTGTCGTCCTGGACCGCCAGGCCCAGGGCCTGCCCCAGCCGCACCGCCGGCGCGTCGGACGGGGTGTCCAAGCCGGCGGTCATCGTCTGCACGTCGACCTCGACGGACACCTCCTGGTCGGGCGCCTCGGCCCGCATCCGCTCCTCCACCGTGCGGCAGAAGGCGATGAGGGCGTCGACGTCGGCGCGGTCGTCGTCCGGCGTCCCGATGGAGCGGAACTCGAGCGTGACCGAGCATTCGGCGGGGATGATGTTGACCCCGTTGCCGCCCTCGATGAGGTTGACCGACCCGGTCGTGTACGGGATCGGGTACGCCTCGTCGAACGGCCCGTCGGCCCGCCACGCGTCGCTGCGCTCGCGCCAGTACCGCACCACGGACGCCGCGTGCTCGATGGCGTTTACCCCCTGCGCGGTCAGTGACGAGTGCGCGGCGAGGCCGCGGACGGTGACCCGGACGAGGTTGATCGACTTGTGCCCGCGGATCATCCGCATCGAGGTGGGCTCGCCGACGAAGCACACGCGCGGGTGGATGCCGACCGACGCCATCCCGTCGACGAGGGGTTGGGCGCCGATGCAGCCGACCTCCTCGTCGTAGGACAGCGCGACGTGCACGGGCTCGCTCAGCGGTTCCGCCACGAGGTCGGCCAGGGCCGCCACGACGACCGCGTCGAAGCCCTTCATGTCGGCGGTCCCCCGGCCAAAGGCCTTGTCGCCGCGCACGTCGAGGGTGAACGGGTCGGAGCTCCAGGCCTGCCCGTCCACGGGCACGACGTCGCTGTGGCCGCTGAGCATGATGCCGCCGGAGGTCGAGCCCGCGGCGTCCGGGACGCTGACGACCAGCGCGGCCTTCGTGCCGTCCGCGGTCGGGAACAGGTGCGGCTCCAGGCCGAGCGAGCGCGCGTGCTCGGCCACGGCCTCGACCAGCGGCAGGTTGCTGTCGCGGCTGGTGGTGTCGATCGCGATCAGCCGGGAGAGCCAGTCGAGGACGGCCGGGGACGGTGCGGTCATGCCCCCTTTCCTACCACCCTCAGGCGGTGGGCTCCCACGGCGTGCCCGCGCGCAGGTCGTGGACGGTGGTGGGGGTCATCTCGTTGTACCGGCCGTGGGACAGCTTCCAGCCGCGCTCGGACAGCAGCGCCTCGTGGATGCCGAAGCCCTGCCCCGCCCCGAGCTCGCGCAGGAAGTCGATGTGCTCCTTCATCGCCGCCCACGGCCCCATCACCGGGACCGCGACCACGTCGACACCCGCCGGCGCCGTGTCGAGGGAGTCGCCGGGGTGGAAGAACGTGGGCTCCCCCTCGGCGGTGACGACCAGCCCGACGTTGCCGATGCGCGGGATGTCGCGGTGGATCACCGCGTGCAGCCCGCCGACCGCGTCGATGCGGACGCCGCCGAGCTCGACCGACTCGTCCTCGGCGATCCCGTGGCCGCGGTCGCCGAGGTCCACGGCGTCCAGAACGCCGGGCTCGACCCAGACCTGGGCGTCGGGGTTGGCCGCGAGCAGCGCGCCGACGTGCTCGGGGTCGACGTGGTCGGGGTGCAGGTGGGTGACGACGATCGCGTCGAGGTCGGTGAGCGCGTGCCAGCGGTCGGAGAAGTTGCCCGGGTCGAACAGGACCCGCCGGTCCGCCACCTCGAGGAGGACGGCCGCGTGTCCGAGGTGCGTGATCTTCATGGCGGCCAGCCTAGGCTGTGCGCATGGCTACGGGATACGAGGAAGAGCAGCTGACCCGCGACGAGGTCGACGCGACCACCGGGCCGGTCGTGGTCGAGTTCGGCACGGACTGGTGCGGCTACTGCATCGCGGCGTCCCGGTTCATCGAGCCGGCGCTGGCCGAGCAGCCGCAGGTGCGCCGCATCCGGGTCGAGGACGGCAAGGGGCGCCCCCTGGGCCGCTCCTACCGGGTGAAGCTGTGGCCGACGCTGGTGTTCCTGCACGACGGCGTCGAGGTCGCGCGCGTCGTGCGGCCGGGCAACCGGGCGGTGCTCGACGAGGCCCTGGCCACGCAGGCGGCCGCCGCTCAGGCCTGAAGCACCTCGGCGAGGATCGCCCCGGCGTCGGCGCACTGCGCGGTCGTGACGTCGAGGTGGGTCACCGCGCGCACCACGCGCGCCCCCACCGTCGACACCCGGACGCCGCGGGCTGCGGCCCGCGCCACCACCTCCGTGGCCGGGAGCGACCCGGTCGGGACGACGACGATGTTGGTCTCCGGATCGGCCAGGGTCACGGACGACCCGGCCGTGACCGCGGCGGCGAACGCCGAGGCGGCTGCGTGGTCGTCGGCCAGCCGTTCGACGTGGTGGTCGAGCGCGTACAGGCAGCCGGCGGCGAGCAGGCCGGCCTGGCGCCAGCCCCCGCCGAGCCGCTTGCGCAGCACGCGGGCGTTCGCCATCGCCTCGGCCGATCCGACCAGCACCGAGCCGACCGGTGCGCCCAGCCCCTTGCTGAAGCAGACGCTGACCGTGTCGAAGAGGGTGCCGTAGTCGGCGAGCGGGGTGCCGGTGGCGACGTGGGCGTTCCACAGCCGGGCGCCGTCCAGGTGCAGCCGGACGCCGGCGTCCCGGCACAGCGCGCTGGTCTGCGTGAGGGCGTCCAGGGGCTGCACCGTGCCGCCGCCGAAGTTGTGGGTGTTCTCGATCGCGACGCAGGCGGTCGACACCAGGTACGGGCCGGCGTCGGGGGCCAGCAGCTCCTCGACGAGCTCGGGCTCGGTCCTGCCGTCGTGCGTCACCCAGGTGCGCATGGTGACGCCGGTCAGCGCCCCGTGCGCGCCCATCTCGGCGCGGGCGATGTGCGCGCCCGAGTCGCACAGCACCTCCTGCCCGGGGCGCACGTGCTGCGCGACGCCGAGCACGTTCGCCAGCGAGCCGGTGGCGCAGAACAGGCCCGCCTCGTGGCCGAGCAGCTCGGCGACGCGCTGCTCGAGCTCACCGATCGTCGGGTCCTCGGCGTAGACGTCGTCGCCCACCGGTGCGGCGGCCATGGCCGCGCGCATCGCCTCCGACGGCTGGGTGAGCGTGTCGGAGCGGAGGTCGATCATCACATCTCCTGCGGCTCGAAGTCCTGCACGGGGTTGTAGCCGCGCCGGCGGATGTCCTCGCGGAGGCGCTCGGCGAGGTAGAACGCCAGCTCGATGCCCTGGTTGCGGTTCAGGCGGGGGTCGCAGGCGGTCTCGTAGCGGTCGAAGAGGGTGTCCTCGTCGAGTTCGTCGACGCCGCCCACGCACTCGGTGACGTCGTTGCCGGTCAGCTCGATGTGGACGCCGCCGGGCCACGTCCCCAGCTCGGCGTGGACGTCGAAGAAGCCGTCGACCTCGTCCCAGATCACCGGGAACGCGCGGGTCTTGTGGCCCTTGGCCGTGGAGTAGGTGTTGCCGTGCATCGGGTCGCACACCCACGCGACCTTGCGGCCGGTGTTCTCGACGGCCTCGACGATCGGCGGCAGCGCGTCGCGGACCTTGCCCGCCCCCATGCGGGTGATGAGCGTGAGGCGTCCGGGCTCGAGGTCGGGGTCGAGCTTCTCGACCAAGGCGCGGACGTCGTCGGGCGTGACGCTCGGGCCGAGCTTGATGCCGATCGGGTTGCGCAGCTTGCTGAGCAGCTCCACGTGGGCGCCGTCGAGCTGGCGGGTGCGCTCGCCGATCCACAGCAGGTGGCCCGAAGTGCCGTAGGCCAGGCCGGTGCGGGAGTCGATGCGGGTGAGCGCGTGCTCGTACTCCATCAGCAGGGCCTCGTGAGAGGCCCAGTAGTTGACCGTCCGGAAGGCGTCGTCGGGCACGCCGCAGGCGACCATGAAGCCCATCGCGCGCTCGATCTCCTCCGACAGGGCCTCGTACTTGGCCTCGACCCGGGAGTTGCGGACGAAGTCGGTGTTCCAGGTGTGCACCGTGCGCAGGTCGGCGAACCCGCCGTTGACGAACGCGCGGACCAGGTTCAGCGTCGCCGCCGAGGAGTTGTAGACCTCCTGCAGGCGGCGGGGGTCGTGGGCGCGGGCCTCGGGGGTGAAGTCGAGGCCGTTCACGGCGTCCCCGCGGTAGGACGGCAGGGTCACGCCGTCGCGGGTCTCGTCGTCGCTGCTGCGCGGCTTGGCGTACTGGCCGGCGATGCGGCCGACCTTCACCACCGGCACCTGGGCGGCGTACTGGAGGACGACAGCCATCGACAGCTGCACGCGCAGGGCGTTGCGGATGTTGACCGCGGTGACGTTGCCGAACGTCTCGGCGCAGTCCCCCGCCTGGAGCATGAACGCGCGGCCGGCGGCGACGTCGGCGATGCGGGACTTGAGGGCGTCGGCCTCACCCGCGAAGACCAACGGCGGGCGCTGGCGCAGCTCGGACACGACCGTCGCGAGTTCCGCGGCGTCGGGATAGGTCGGCTGCTGGGCCGCACCGCGCGCGTGGAGTTCGGTCAGGGCAGGGATCGTCGTCGACACCGGGTCAGGATAGTCCGCCCGTGGGCTCCTTCGGCGGGGGCCCACCACCCGGGCGCTCCCGGACGCGGCGGTCCGCCTCGGCGGCGTCCATCGACCCCGACTTCACCGAGGCGGCGTAGGCCTGCACGTAGGTCTGGCCGGTCAGCTTCTGGATGGCGGCCATGACCTCGTCGGTCACCCAGCGGCCCATCGCCCGGTCGTCCTGCATGCCCTTCCAGACCGAGAAGTCGAGGGGCTCGCCGACGATGATGCGGGGGCGCTCGACCCACGGGATGCCGAACTTCGTGCCGGCGATGTCGGCGTCCAGGATGCCGACCGGGACCACGGGTGCCCCCGTGGACAGCGCGAGGCGTGCCACGCCGGTCTTGCCCTGGTAGAGGCGGCCGTCGGGCGAGCGGGTGCCCTCGGGGTAGATGCCGACCACGCGGCCCTGCTCGAGGGCCTCGATGACCGGGCCGAGCCCGTCGAGCGCGGCGCGCCCTCCGCTGCGGTCGAGCGGCACCATGCCGACGGCCTTGAGGAACCAGCCGATCACCGCCCACTTGGGGCCCTGGTCGCGGCGGAACGCCTCGGCCTTGACCGGCAGCGTCACCTGGCGCTTGATGAGGGCGGGGGTCAGGAAGGTGTCGGCGTACGAGACGTGGTTGCTGGCCAGGATGACCGGACCCGTCGCCGGGATGTTCTCGGCTCCCGTGATCGTCGCCTTGTAGCCGTGCTTGACGAACTGCGTGAAGGGCACCTTGAAGAACCCGTACCAACTCATTGCTGACCTCCTGCCGCGCCAGCCTAGTGCCCCGGCCCCGTACGATGACGCCATGGCACTCCCGGACCAGATGGCCCCGTTCCACGCACCCGGCGGACCCGTGGGCGTCCTGTTCTGCCACGGCTTCACCGGCAGCCCCGCCTCGCTGCGCGGTTGGGCCGAGCAGACGGCCGAGGCCGGGTACACCGTGTCGCTGCCCGTGCTGCCGGGGCACGCCACGGTGTGGCAGGAGCTCAACGTCACCAGCTGGCGCGACTGGTACGACGCCGTGGACGCCGAGTACCGCAGCCTGCGCGAGACCTGCGACACGGTCTTCGTGGCCGGGCTGTCGATGGGCGGCTCGCTGACCCTGCGTCTGGCCCAGCACCACACCGACGTCGCCGGCCTGCTGCTGGTCAACCCCGCGCTCGGCGCGGTCGACCCGCTGGCGAGGTTCGCCGGCGTGCTGAAGTACCTCGTGCCCGCCACCCCCTCCATCGGCAACGACATCGCCAAGGAGGGCGTCGACGAGGGCGCCTACGACATGACGCCGGTGGCCGGGGTGCACGAGCTGCACAAGCTGTGGGCCGACGTGCGCTCGTGCCTGGACCTCGTCACCTGCCCGATCGCGCTGTTCCGCTCGGAGGTCGACAACGTGGTGCCCGGCTCGTCGTCAGACACCGTGCTGCGCCTGGTCTCCTCGGACGACATCACCGAGGTGCGCCTGGCGAACAGCTACCACGTGGCGACCCTGGATCACGACGCCAACCTCATCGTCGAGACCTCCCTGCAGTTCATCGAACGGGTGGCGGCCGCGCACACGGCGTGACCCCACCGCCCTCGGGGGCGCCATCAGGCCGGCCCCGACCAGCAAATCCAACGCCGCCCGCTCGTCGGCGCTGAGCCGCGTGCACGACGTGTACTCCATCACCTGCGTGTCCATGCTCCCACGCTCGCAGGCGGGTCTGACAAAATGCGCACATGCGTTCCGATCGTTCGATTGTCGGAGCCGGGACGTAGGGTCCGGGGCCATGACAACCAGCCCTGTCCCCCACCCGGTGCAGCCCAGCTTCGACGACCTGGGCCGCCACCTGGCGACCACGGCGTTCGTGGTCGTCGACCTCGAGACGACCGGCGCCGGCCCCGACGCCACGATCACCGAGGTCGGTGCGGTGCGGGTACAGAGTGGCGAGGTGGTGGGCGAGTTCCAGACGCTGGTGAACCCCTGCACGCACATCCCGCCCCTGATCCAGGTGCTCACCGGCATCACCGACGCGATGGTCGCCGACGCCCCGCGCCTGGACCAGGTCGTGCCGCCGTTCCTGGAGTTCGCCCGCGACGCGGTGCTGGTGGCGCACAACGCCGGCTTCGACGTGGGCTTCCTCAAGCGGGCGTGCGCCGCACAGGGGCTCGCGTGGCCCGGCTTCCCGGTCGTCGACACGGTGGGGCTGGCCCGCGGCGTCCTGATGCGCGACGAGGTGCCCAACGTGAAGCTGGCCACCCTCGCGCGCCACTTCCGCTCCCCCGAGGCGCCCAACCACCGGGCGCTGACCGACGCCCGCGCCACCGTCCACGTGCTCCACGGATTGTTGGAGCGCATCGGCAACCTCGGCGTCCACACGCTGGAGGACCTGCTGGAGTTCACCCGTGGGGTCTCCCCCGAGCGGCGCGCCAAGCGCACGATGGCGTCCGACGTCCCGGCCGCCCCCGGCGTCTACCGGTTCGTCGCCGACCTGCCCGACCGCGACGGCGTGACCCGGCGGCAGGTGCTCTACGTCGGCAAGAGCGTGAACCTGCGCAACCGCGTGCGCAGCTACTTCACCGCCGCCGAGAAGCGACCGCGGATGGAGGAGATGGTGCGCATCAGCACCGGCGTCGAGACGACTGTGTGCCGCACGCCGCTCGAGGCCGAGGTGCTCGAGCTGCGCCTGATCGCGGCCCACGCTCCGCGGTACAACCGGCGCTCGAAGTTCCCCGAGCGCCAGCAGTGGCTGAAGCTCACCGACGAGGCGTTCCCGCGGCTGTCGATCGTCCGCCAGGTCGCCGACGACGGCGCGACCTACTTCGGGCCGTTCTCCCGGCGCGAGGCGGCCGAGCAGACGATGCTGGCGGTCTACGAGGCGTTCCCGATCCGACAGTGCACCGCGCGGCTCTCGGAGCGGCGGCCGTCGGGCAGCTGCGCGCTCGGCGAGCTCGGCAAGTGCCTCTCCCCCTGTGACGGCACCACCGGCCGCGCCGCCTACGCCGACGTGGTGGAGGCGGTGCGCACCTGCCTCACCGTCGACGTGCGCGGGGTGCTGTCGGGGCCCCGGGCCAGGCTGGCGGCCCTGATCGCGCAGGAGCGGTTCGAGGAGGCCCAGCGCCTGACCGCACGGCTCGAGTCGTTCGTCCGGGCCTCGACCCGGGCGCGGCGCATCGAGGCGCTGGCAGCCTGCCCCGAGCTCGTGGCGGCCAGGCGGTCCGACGAGGGGTGGGAGATCCACGTCGTCCGCCACGCACGGCTCGCGGCGGCCGCCCTGGCGCGGCCCGGCGAGGTGCCCCAGGCGGTCGCGCGGGACGCCGTGCGCGCGGCCGAGCACGTCCCCGCCCCGCTGCCGGGCCAGCCGGCAGGGACGGTGGAGGAGGCGGAACGGATCGCCGCGTGGCTGGAGAGCCCCGGCGTCCGGATCATGGAGGTGCAGGGCGACTGGGCCTGGCCGCTGCACGGGTCGATCCGCATCGAGGACCTGCCCCGGCACGCACTCGCTAGTGTGGCCCCATGAACACCGCCATCGTCTTCATCACCACGGCCGTCGACCAGGTGAGCGAGGTGGCCGAGGAGGTCGCCGCGCTGGACAGCGTCACCGAGGTCTACTCGGTGACCGGCGACGTCGACCTGATCGCGGTGGTGCGCACCCGCGACGTCGAGGCGATCGCCGACGTCGTGACGGGGCGGATCAACAAGGTCCTGGGCGTCACCGGCACCCAGACCCACCTGGCATTCCGGGCGTACTCGACCCACGACCTCGAGGCCGCCTTCTCCCTGGGCGACTGACACCCCATGGACAGAAACTGACACCGGGGACGCGACGTGACGCGTCCCCGGTGTCAGGAGAGTGGTGTCGGCGCGGACGCCGGGTGGATCAGCCCTCGGTGACCTCGACCGACTCGATCACGACCGGGTCGACCGGGCGGTCGCCACGGCCGGTGCGGACCTTGGCGATCGCGTCCACGACGTCGCGGCCGGCCTGGTCGGCCACCTCGCCGAAGATCGTGTGGCGGAAGTTCAGGTGCGGGGTCTGGGTGACCGTGATGAAGAACTGCGAGCCGTTCGTGCCGGGGCCGGCGTTCGCCATGGCCAGCAGGTAGGGCTTGTTGAAGGCCAGGTCGGGGTGGAACTCGTCACCGAAGCGGTAGCCGGGGCCACCGGTGCCGGTGCCCAGCGGGCAGCCACCCTGGATCATGAAGCCGTCGATGATGCGGTGGAACGTCAGGCCGTCGTAGAAGTTGCCCGTGGTGGCCGCGCCCGTCTCGGGGTGGCGGTACTCCTTGGTGCCGGTCGCCAGGCCGACGAAGTTCTCGACGGTCTTCGGCGCCTGCTCCGGGAACAGGTTGATGACGATGTCGCCGTGGTTGGTGTGAAGCGTCGCCTGCTGGGCCACGGTGCTTCCTTTCGATCGATGGAGCGCAGAAGAGCGCACATGCCCGGCCAAGGTTACCCGTCGTTCGTCCTGTTGCGGTGAGGGTCCCTTGGGTACGGTGGACGCACGCGATCACGCGAACAACCCAACCGTTACGGAGGAAACCGTGAACCGGAAGCAGTTCGAACGCGCCGTCGGTGACACCACCCACGCCGCGACCGACCTCGGCAAGGAGGCCCTCGCCCAGGCGAGCGCCTACCTACAGCAGGCCCAGGAGTACCTGGCCCCGCGCGCCCAGGACGCCTACAGGGAGGCCAGCGACCGCATCGGTCCGCTCGCCAAGGACGTCAAGAAGAAGGGCGCCCGCATCGCGGCCGACGCCATGGACGCCGTCCAGCCCAAGCTCGACGAGGTCCTGGACCGCGTCACCCCCGCTGTCGACGACGCCTACGCCCGCTTCGCCCCGAAGCTCGACGGCGCGCGCAGCAAGGTCCAGTACGGCTTCCTGCCGGCGCTGAGCGACATGCTGCACAGCGCGGCCGACGACATCGCCAAGGTCGACCTGCCGCAGGTGCCGGCCCCGGCGAAGAAGAAGTCCGCCTGGTCCACGGTCGGTCAGGTCCTCCTGGCCGGTGGCCTGCTCGCCGTGATCGCCTTCGCGATCAAGAAGTTCCTGGCCCCCGACGACTCCGGGTGGCAGGCCCACGAGCCGAGCCAGCCGTACGTCCCCACGACCCCGCAGAAGATCGTCGACGACCTGGCCACCGCCGCCGCCGACGAGGAGACCGAGGTCGACGCCGCAGAGCAGTGGATCGAGGACGGCGGCCAGCCGCTGCCCAGCGACGAGCCGGTCGCGGCCGACGCCGACGACGTCGAGAAGGCCGCGGAGGGCGATGCTGACCCTTTCGTTCCTAGCCCTCACGGGGACGGGTCCTATGTCGGGTCCGAGCCGCCGGAGGGCTTCGTCATCAAGGGCAACGAGCGCTCGATGAAGTTCCACGTCAAGGGGAACGCCGGGTACGAGCGCACGATCGCCGACATCTGGTTCAACAGTGAGGAGGCCGCCGAGGCGGCTGGCTTCACCAAGGCCCAGCGCTGAGGCACCCGCACCACCCGACCCGGACGGGGCGCGACCACCACGGTCGCGCCCCGTTCGTCGTCTCCGGGATCTCGTCCCCGCCGGCCGCTCACAATCGGGCGCACGCGCGGGCCTTCTGGGTAGCAGTTCCCCCCAGGAGGCCCCATGTCCCGTCCCGTCACCCCGGTCGACCCGTCGCTGTGGGTCGACGCCGCACCCTTCGCCGCCCACCTGCTCCACCTGTCCGCGTCGAGCGGCGTGCCCTGGGCGATGGTCGCCGCGCACGCCCACGTGCCGCTGCGCGCGGCCGAGCGCCTGGTGGGCGTGCCCGGCACGCGGCGCCTGCGCAAGCTGCCGCGGGCGCTGGCCCAGCGCCTGCTGGCGATCGACCCCGTCGAGCTGTCCCGGCTCCGCAGCGTGTGGGTGGCCGCGGGCCCGGCCAGCAACCGCGTGGCCGAACTCGTGGCCCGCGGGGTTCCCGTCACCCGGGTCGCGCGGGTGCTGGCCTGCTCGCCCGACCTGGTCGCCCGGCTGGCCGACGGCACGCCCGCGAGCGTGCCCGCCGACATCGCCCTGCGCGCCCGCGTCGCCGCCGAGACCGCCGACCGGGCGCTCCTGCGGCGAGCGACGCGCGCCGCCTAGGCTGGCCCGGTGCTCTGGCCCACCCCCGCCACGGCGCTCGCCGGCGCCCTGCTCACGGTCGTCCTGACCGTCCCGGTCCTGCGCGCCCTGCCCGAGCCGCGGGCCGAGGACGCGGACGGCAAGCCCCCGTACGCCGACCTGGCGACCCCCGCCTTCGTCCTCACGGTGGGGGCGGTGGCGCTGGCCGCCGGCCTGCTGGCGACGGCGGTCCTGCCGTGGCCGCACTGGCTCGCCTGGGCGTCCCTGTGCACCGTGGGAGTGGTCGCCGTCGGGATCGACGCCCGCACCACCTGGCTGCCCCTGCCGCTCGCCCGCGCGGGCTGGGCCGTGGCGGCGATGGGCGCCGGGGTGGTGGCCGTCTCCGCCGACGCGTGGACGCCCCTGCTCGCCTCGGTCGTCGGCGCCGCCTGCCTGGGCGGGCTGTTCCACCTGCTGTGGAGGTTGACCGGCGCGTTCGGCTACGGGGACGTCCGGCTGGCCGCGAACATCGGCGCGGTGACGGCCCTCCACTCGGTGGAGCTGGTGGTCACCTCGCTCGTGCTCGGCACCGCCGCGAGCGCGCTGGTCGGCGTCGTGCACCGTCTGGCGGGCGGCCGCGGGGCCTTCCCCTACGGGCCGGGCCTGCTGGCCGGACCGTTCCTGGCCCTGGCCCTCCGCGCCGTCGCCGGGTGACCCCGGCGGGGTCAGGCGGCCAGGTCGCGGGTCAGGGCGACCCAGCGCTCGAGCACCGCGGTCGCGGCACCGCTGTCCACGGCGGCGGCGGCCCGCTCCAGGGGCCCGACCAGCTGGCCGGCGAGGTCGGCGTCCGGGTCGGGGCCCTCGAAGGCGAGGATCGCGGCGGCGGCGTTGAGCAGCACGATGTCGCGGACAGGGCCGGGCTGCCCGGCGAAGGTGTCGCGGACGACCTGCGCGTTGTGGGGCGGCCCCCCGCCGACGAGCGAGTCCTTGGTGGTGCGCGGGATGCCGAGGTCGAGCGGGTCGAGCGTGGTCCTGACCACGCGACGACCGGCGACCACCCACACGTCGCTGGTGGTGGTGGTCGTCAGCTCGTCCAGCCCGTCGCCGCCGTGGAACACCAGCCCGCGGTTCCCCCGGTCGGCGAGCACCGAGGCGACGAGCTCCGCCATCTGCCGGTCGGCGACCCCGATGGCCTGGGCCAGCGGCCGGGCCGGGTTGGCCAGCGGGCCGAGGAAGTTGAAGGTCGTCCGGATCCCCAGCTCACGCCGGGGCACGGCGGCGTGCCGCAGGGACGGGTGGTAGTGGGACGCGAAGAGGAAGACGATGCCGGCCTCGTCGAACACGCGCCCCTGGACCGCGGGATCGAGGTCCAGGACGACGCCCAGTTCCTCGAGGCAGTCGGCGGTGCCGCAGGCCGACGAGGCGGCGCGGTTGCCGTGCTTCACGACCTTCGCCCCGGCGGCGGCGGCGACCAGCGCGGCCATGGTCGAGACGTTGACGGTGTTGGCGCGGTCGCCGCCGGTGCCGACGATGTCGACGGCCTCACGGCTGGGGAGGCTGATCGGGCGTGCGTTGGCCAGCATGGCCGACACCAGCCCGTTCAGCTCGTCGGGGGTCGCGCCCTTCGCCTGGAGGGCGACCATGAACCCGGCGACCTGCACCGGCGTCGCGGCGCCGGACAGGATCTCGCCCATCGCCCACGACGTACCGTCGCGATCGAGGTCCTGGCCGGTGACGAGGGAGGTGAGCAGGTCGGGCCAGGTCCGGGTCACCGGGCGTTCGCCTCGCTGGCCAGACGGGCGCGCAGGACATCGGCGACGGAGGTGGGCAGGCGCACGGGGTCGATCGGGTACGGGACCACGGCCTCCGCCCTCGACCATGTGGCGAGCCACGCGTCGGCGACGCGGGCGACCAGCAGCACGACGGGCGGGCAGTTGGCGACCTCGTCCTTCACCTGGCGGCACAGGCCGATGCCGCCGGCCGGGACGGCCTCGCCGTCCATGATGACCAGGTCGATGCCACCGGCGGCCAGCGTCCGGCTGACGGCCTGGTGGGTCGCGCACTCGACGACCTCGATCTCGGGCAGGTCGGCCGCGACACGGCGGCCCAACGCCACGCGCACCTGGCCGCGCGTGCTCCTGTCGTCGGAGTAGACCAGGATGGTCGCCTTGCCGGCGGGTGCGACTTCGCTCATCGGGTCCTCACTTGTAGAAGGTCGGTCCCGTCATCGTAGCCCCGGTGCGGGACACGCGCACGGCAGCCCATCCCGACGCGAAACGGTCACGGGCAGGTAACGAACGGACACCTTTTGTCCACCGGGGCTCGGGCCGACGTGACCCGGAGAAGGTTCCCCGGTAATAATGACGCCCGTGGCGAATACATCGAAGTCGAGCGCGGTCCCGGTCATCCCTCACGGTGCCATCCACCCGATTGCCCCTGCACGCCTCCACGGCGTCAAGGGCAAGCCGGACATGCTGGCCGTCGGCACGGTGATCTGGCTTGCCAGCGAACTCATGTTCTTCGCAGCGTTGTTCGCGGCGTACTTCAACCTCCGCAACCACACCACCGCCATGGCGGTGGCCGGTGAGCCGACGATGTGGGAGTGGGGCACGTCCCACTTCATGCAGGACTGGTTCGGCATCAACCTGCCGTGGTTCTCGCTGATCAACACGACGATCCTGGTGCTGAGCTCCATCACCTGCCAGATCGGCGTGTTCCGTGCGGAGAAGGGCTACGTCTCCCGCACCGGCAGCATCCTCAACCCGGCGTCGTGGGGCATGCGCGAGTGGTACATCCTCACCTTCATCATGGGAGCCTTCTTCATCGGCGGCCAGGCCTACGAGTACTTCCTCCTGACCTCCGAGGGCTTCGTGCTCCAGACCAACGCCTACACCTCGGCGTTCTACCTCGCCACCGGCTTCCACGGCCTGCACGTGCTCGGTGGCCTCATCGCCTTCCTGCTCATGATCGGGCGCACCTACCTGGCACGCACGTTCACCCATGAGCAGCGGGTCCACGCGATCGTGACGTCGTACTACTGGCACTTCGTCGACATCGTGTGGATCATCCTCTTCGCGGTGATCTACCTCATCCGCTGACCTGTCCCCGACTTCGAAAGGCGCATCGATGCGACTCGGATCCTCCAGAAGGCGGCACAGGGCGGCACGTCCCCTCTCGCTGGTGCTCGCGCTCTTCCTCATGGGAGCGCTGTACGCCGCCCTCTCCCCCGCCACCCAAGTGGCCGCCGACACGGGCATGTCCGCCCAGGTCGCCGAGGGCAAGGCACTGTTCCAGGTGACGTGCTCCTCGTGCCACGGCCTCAACGGTGAAGGCACCACCCAGGGTCCGTCCCTGGTCGGCGTCGGCGCCGCCGCGGTCGAGTTCCAAATGGCGACGAACCGCATGCCGATGGCGAAGCCCGGTGCGCAGGCTCCCCGCAAGGTGGTGCAGTACACCGCCGAGGAGATCAACAACATCGCCCGCTACGTGCACACCCTCGGCCCCGGCCCCGACATCCCCAACAGCTCGGCGTACGACTACAGCGCGCTGACCGATGAGGACATCGCCAGGGGCGGCGAGCTCTTCCGCACCAACTGCTCGGCCTGCCACCAAGCCGCGGCCAACGGCGGCGCCCTGCCCAACGGCAAGTACGCCCCCGCACTGCACGGCGTCGAGCCGCTTCACATCTACGAGGCCATGCGCACCGGCCCCCAGCAGATGCCGGTCTTCTCCGCCGGGGCCATCCCCGACGAGGACGTCGCCGCCATCATCGGCTACCTCAAGGGCATCGAGGAGCAGCCGTCCTCCGGCTTCTCGCTCGGCGGCCTCGGCCCGGTGACCGAGGGCTTCGCCGGCTGGGTCATCGGCATCGGCGGCCTCTGCCTGATCGCCACCTGGATCGCTTCGACGGGAGCACGCGCGAAATGACGCCTGAACACTCCACTTCCCTCGCCACGACCGAGGACGACGCCCTGCTGCACCCGATCCCCAACCCGGGCATCGAGCACCACGCCGAGCGTTACACCGACGTCGACGCGAAGGCCGCCGACCGCGCCTACAAGCAGGTCGTGGGCATCTTCGGGCTGGTCCCGCTGCTGGCGATCGCCTTCGTGGTGATCTACTTCGCGGTCCCGCGCCACGCGACGGCCAACCTCCTGGGCGTCAACTGGCACGTGCACACCTTGCTGCTCGGCCTCACGGGCGGCCTCGCCGTCCTGCTCATCGGTGTCGGCGCCATCCACTGGTCGCGCCAGTTGATGAACGACACCGAGATCGCGGAGGAACGGCACGCCGCCGCGTCCACCGACGAAGAGAAGGACGCGTTCGTCGAGAAGCTCAACGCGGGCATCGCCGACGCGGGCGTCCATCGCCGTGGCCTGCTGGTCACCTCGCTCGGCGGCGCGCTCGGCATCCTCGCCGTGCCGGCGCTGGTGACGCTGGCCGACCTCGGTCCCTGGCCGACCGCGGCCGTCCGCCGCGAGACCATCGAGAAGACCGTCTGGGCCGACGGCGTCCGCGTCGTCAACGACGCCAACCGCCTGCCCCTGAAGGCCTCCGACATCGAGATCGGCCAGCTGGTCAACGCCGAGCCCGAGAACCTCTGGGACCTGCACGGCAAGGACTACATGAACATGAAGTCCAAGACGCCGCTGGTCGTGGTCCGCATGGACCCGAACACGATCAAGATCCCCGAGTCCCGCAAGGACTGGCACGTCGGCGGCATCCTGGCCTACAGCAAGATCTGCACCCACGTCGGTTGCCCGATCTCGCTGTGGGAGCAGCAGACGCACCACCTGCTGTGCCCCTGCCACCAGTCGACGTTCGACCTGGGCAACTCCGGCGTCGTGGTCTTCGGCCCCGCCGCCCGCGCGTTGCCCCAGCTGCCGCTGAAGGTGGACGCCGAGGGTTACCTCGTCGCCCAGAGCGACTTCACGGTGCCGGTCGGCCCCAGCTACTTCGAGCGCGACTCGCGCAACGACTACAAGGACGGTGACGAGTGATGGCCAAGCCCACTGGCATCGCAGCGGAGGGCGAGGTCCTCCAGACCCGTACCCCCGACCAGGGTGGCGCCCTCAAGACCATGCCCGCCCCGGCCACGTGGCTCGACGAGCGCATCGGCCTGGCCAAGCTCGGCAAGGCCGCGCTGCGCAAGGTCTTCCCCGACCACTGGTCGTTCCTGCTGGGCGAGATCGCCCTGTACAGCTTCATCGTCCTGCTGCTCACGGGCATCTTCCTGACGATCTGGTTCCGTCCGTCGATGGCCGAGATCGAGTACCAGGGCAGCTACGAGCTCATGCGCGGCCTGCACATGAGCCAGGCGTTCGAGTCGACGCTGCAGATCAGCTTCGACGTCCGCGGTGGCATGCTGGTCCGCCAGATCCACCACTGGGGCGCCATCCTCTTCATGGCCGCCATGACCGCGCACATGCTCCGCGTGTTCTTCACCGGTGCGTTCCGCAAGCCGCGTGAGCTCAACTGGCTCATCGGTGTCGTCCTGCTCAGCCTCGGCATGATCGCCGGCATGACCGGTTACTCCCTGCCCGACGACCTGCTGTCCGGCACCGGCCTCCGGTTCACCGACGGCGCGATCCGCTCCATCCCGCTGGTGGGCACCTGGATCGAGTTCTTCGTCTTCGGTGGCGAGTACCCCGGCGACATGATCATCGCCCGCTTCTACATGGCGCACATCCTGCTGCTGCCGGCGATCCTCCTCGGCCTGATCTCGGCGCACATGGCGCTGGTCGTGTACCACAAGCACACCCAGTTCCCCGGCCCCGGCCGCACCGAGAACAACGTGGTCGGCTACCCGCTGTTCCCCGTCTACATGGCCAAGGCCGGCGGCTTCTTCTTCATCGTGTTCGGCGTGCTGATCCTCATGGGCGCCACGATGTCGATCAACCAGGTCTGGCTCTACGGCCCGTACAACCCCGCCCAGGTCACCGCCGGCTCGCAGCCCGACTGGTACATGGGCTGGGTCGAGGGCGCGGTCCGCATCATGCCGGGCTGGGAGTCGCACTGGGGGGGCACCACGTGGTCCTGGAACATCTTCCTGCCGTTCGCCGTCCTGATGGGCATCTTCTACACCGCCCTCGCGGTGTGGCCCTTCGTCGAGGCGTGGCTGACCGGCGACAAGCGCCCGCACCACATCCTCGACCGCCCGCGCAACGCGCCCACGCGCACCGCGCTCGGCGTGGCCGGCATGACCTTCTACGGCCTCATGTGGGCTGGCGGTGGCAACGACATCATCGCGACGCAGTTCAACGTCTCGCTGAATGCCGTGACCTACTTCCTCCGCGTTGCGGTCTTCGTCGGCCCCGTGATCGCGTTCATCATCACCAAGCGCCTGTGCCTGTCGCTGCAGCGCGCCGACCGTGAGCGCGTCCTCCACGGGTCCGAGTCCGGCATCATCGTCCGGAGCCCGGCCGGCGGCTACTCCGAGCCGCACGTGCCGATCTCCGACGACGAGGCGTTCACGCTCACCCAGCACCGGCAGTACCCGCCGCTGGAGGAGACCCCGTCCCACGACGAGCACGGCGTCAAGACCAGCGACCCGAACAAGGTCAGCGGCCTCCGCGCCCGCCTGTCCGCCTGGTACACCGGTGACGACATCGTCAAGCCCACGCGTGACGAGATCGCCGCCTCCCACCACCACGAGGACGAGCCCAAGCAGCTCCACTGAGTGGCCTGACCACGAAGGGCCCTCTCCCACGGGAGGGGGCCCTTCGCCGTTCCGGGCCCACTAGCCTGACCCCCGTGGGACAGGACGCCGCCACCCTCCTGGGTGCCTACGACGAGCACCTGCGCGGGCCGGTCGAGCTCGCCGGGGCGACGGACGTCGCCACCGACGGCCCCCTCTGCCGCGGGCGCTTCAGCGACACCGGCTTCGTCACCCATCGGCGCCTGGCGCCAGGGGCCGACCTGCCTGCCCTGGTGGCCCGCACGATCGCCCACTTCGCGGCCACCGACGTGGTCGAGTTCGAGTGGAAGACCAGGGGCCACGACCTGCCCGGGCTCGCTCCCCTGCTGCGCGCGCACGGCCTGGTGCCCGGCCCGGAGGAGACCCTCATGGTCGGGCCCGTCGACCTCGCCCTCGGCGAGTCCGCGGGGCCGGTCACGGTCCGGCGCGCGGGTGCCGACGGGGACACCACGCTGTGGCTCGCCGAGGCCGACGGCGTCCTCGTCGGGACCGGACGGCTGGAGGTCGTGCCCGGGACCCCCTTCGCCGGGCTCTGGGGAGGGGCCGTGGACCCCGCGTGGCGGCATCGGGGCGTCTACCGGGCACTCACGGCCGCCCGCGCGCGGTATGCCCGGGCCCACGGCGTCCGGCTGCTGCACAGCGACTGCCTGCCGACCTCCCGGCCGATCCTGGAGCGGGCGGGCCTCGTCGCGGTGGGCACCACCACGCCGTGGGTGTGGCGTCGGTAGCATGGCGCGGTGCGTTTCACCACTGGCAAGCCCGAGTTCGACCTGACCTACGACGACGTCTTCATGTCGCCGACGCGTTCGTCGGTCCGCTCCCGCATGGACGTCGACCTCACCTCCACCGACGGCCTGTCCCTGCCCACCCCGCTGGTGGTGGCGAACATGACCGCGATCTCCGGCCGCCGCATGGCCGAGACGGTCGCGCGCCGCGGGGCGATCGCGATCATCCCCCAGGACCTGTCCCGCGCCGCGGCCTCCACGGCCATCGCGCGCGTGAAGGGCGGCCACCCGGTTTTCGACACCCCGATCACGATCACACCCGACACGATCGTGGCCGACGCGCTGCCCCTCGTGGCCAAGCGCGCCCACGGCGTCGCGGTGGTGCTCGAGGGTCGGCGTCCGGTCGGCCTGGTGTCGGTCTCGGAGGCGTCGGGCGTCGACCGGTTCGTGCCGGTGCACGAGGTGATGACGACCGACCTCACGCTGGTGCCGGCGACGGCTACCCCGGGCGAGGTGTTCGACACGCTCACCGAGACCCGCCGCAAGATCGCCATCGCCGTCGACGAGGCGGGCGACCTGGTCGGCGTGCTCACCACCAAGGGCGCCATGCGGTCGGCGATCTACTCCCCCGCCACCGACGCCCAGGGCCGGCTCGCCATCGGCGCGGCGGTCGGCATCTCCCGCGAGGCGGCGGACCGGGCGCGGCTCCTGCTCGAGCAGGGCGCCGACGTGCTGGTCATGGACACCGCGCACGGCCACCAGGACCGCATGCTCGAGACCATCGTGGCGGTCCGGGAGATCCGGGACGCGCACCAGGCGGCCACCGGCGTCCGGGTGCCGCTGGTCGGCGGCAACGTCGTCACGGGCGAGGGGACGCTGGACCTGATCGAGGCCGGCGCCGACATCGTGAAGGTCGGGGTCGGGCCCGGCGCCATGTGCACCACCCGCATGCAGACCGGCGTGGGGCGTCCGCAGTTCTCGGCCGTCATGGACTGCGCCGAGGCGGCCGCCGACGTGGGCAAGGCCATCTGGGCCGACGGCGGCGTCCGCCACCCCCGCGACGTCGCGCTCGCCCTCGCGGCCGGGGCCGGGGCGGTCATGATCGGCTCCTGGTTCGCCGGCACGCACGAGTCCACCGGCCCCCTGCTGCACGACCCCAACGGCCGGGCCTACAAGGAGTCGTTCGGCATGGCGTCCGCGCGCGCCGTGCGCGCCCGCACGCAGCAGCAGTCGTTCTTCGAGCGCGCCCGCGCGGGCCTGTTCGAGGAGGGCATCTCCAGCTCGCGCATGTACCTCGACCCGGCCCGCCCCGGCGTGGAGGACCTGATCGACTTCATCACCTCGGGCGTGCGCTCCTCGTGCACCTACGCCGGGGCCCGCACGCTGCCGGACTTCCACGCCCGGGCCACGATCGGCGTCCAGAGCCGCTCTGGCTACGAGGAGGGGCGCCCGCTGCACAGCAGTTGGTGACCCCCGCCCGACCCGACCCGTCTCGACACTCACCCTCCTGACACGCCAGAGGCCAGATTCGGCCCCTCAGGCGTCGGGAGGGTGAGTGTCGACCTTCCGGCCCGGTTCCACACAGAAACGCCTCAGGCGGCCCCTGAGGGCCGCCTGAGGCGTCTTGCGAGCCGGGTGGCTCAGTGCTTGTAGTCGCCGACGTAGAACTCGTACGCCCAGCCGCAGACGACCCAGATGCCGATGCCGATGCCCAGCAGGGTCAGCCACCAGCCGAACACCGGGCCCAGCAGGATGACCATGATGGCCACGGTCGACCAGAAGGGGACGATCGAGGTGGGCGGGAAGAAGCCCAGCGCACCGGCGCCCTCGATGATCTCGCTGTCGGCGCGGTCCTCGGGGCGGGGCCCCGTGGAGCGGCCGGTCAGGAAGAGCAGGCCCCAGACCATCGCCGAGAACAGCAGCGTCAGGATCAGGACCGTCGTGCCGATCGGCTCGGGGTGACCGGCCACCGAGTCCCACGTCATGAAGGCGTACACCGGTGCCACGATCGCGAAGAAGATGACCAGGAACAGGAAGAGCTTCGCTTCGGTCTTCATCGGGCGTTCTCCTCGTTGGCCTCGGACTCCTCGGCGACGATGGCCTCCTGCAGCGGGTTGACCGGGTGCGGGCCCATGCCGGAGATCTCAGGGTGGTGCAGGTCGAAGGCGGGAGCCTCGCTGCGGATGCGCGGCAGCTTGGTGAAGTTGTGCCGCGGCGGCGGGCAGGAGGTCGCCCACTCCAGCGAGCGTCCCCAACCCCACGGGTCGTCCACCGTCACGCGCGGGGCGTTCTTGTGGCTCTTGTAGACGTTCCACAGGAACGGCAGCATCGAGATGCCCAGCAGGAACGAACCGACGGTCGAGACCTGGTTGAGGAAGGTGAAGTCCTCACCCGGGAGGTAGTCGGCGATACGACGCTGCATGCCCTCGATGCCCAGCCAGTGCTGCACGAGGAAGGTCAGGTGGAAGCCGGCGAACACGAGCCAGAAGTGCAGCTTGGCGAGCTTCTCGTCCAGCATGTAGCCGTACCACTTCGGCCACCAGAAGTAGAAGCCGGCGAACATCGAGAACACGACGGTGCCGAACAGCACGTAGTGGAAGTGCGCGACCACGAAGTAGGTGTCGGACACCTGGAAGTCCAGCGGCGGGGAGGCGAGGATGACGCCCGTCAGGCCACCGAAGAGGAACGTGGTCAGGAAGCCGACGGCCCACAGCATCGGGCTGTCGAGCCTGACCGAGCCGTTCCACATCGTGCCGATCCAGTTGAAGAACTTCACGCCCGTCGGGACGGCGATCATGAAGGTCATGAACGAGAAGAACGGCAGGTTGACCGCGCCGGTCACGTACATGTGGTGCGCCCACACGGAGATCGACAGGGCACCGATGGCCAGCGTGGCGCCGACCAGGCCGATGTAGCCGAAGATCGGCTTGCGGCTGAACACGGGGATGATCTCGGTGATGATGCCGAAGAACGGCAGCGCGAGGACGTAGACCTCGGGGTGGCCGAAGAACCAGAACAGGTGCTGCCACAGCATGGCGCCACCGGTGGCGGCGTCGAGGATGTGGGTGCCGAGCACGCGGTCGGACAGCAGCACCAGCAGGCCGGCGGCCAGCACCGGGAAGACGACCAGGATCAGGATGGACGTGACGAGGATGTTCCAGGTGAACATCGACATGCGGAACATCGTCATGCCGGGGGCGCGCATCGTCACGATGGTCGTGATGAAGTTCACGGCACCCAGGATCGAGGACAGGCCCAGCAGGTAGAGGCCGACCAGCCACAGGTCGCCACCGACACCCGGGGAGTGCACGGCGTCCGACAGCGGGACGTACGCGAACCACCCGAAGGAGGCGGCGCCGTCGGGGCTGAGGAAGCCGGCGCAGGCGAGCACCGAGCCGCCGACGTACAGCCAGTAGCTGAACATGTTCAGGCGCGGGAACGACACGTCGGGGGCGCCGATGTGCAGCGGCATGAGTGCGTTGGCGAACGCGGCGAACATCGGCGTCGCGAACATCAGCAGCATGATCGTGCCGTGCATGGTGAAGAACTGGTTGAAGGTCTCGTAGTGCAGGTACTGCAGACCCGGGAACGCCAGCTCGGCACGGATGGCCAGCGCGAGCAGGCCACCGAAGGCGAAGAAGAACAGCGCCGTCCAGATGTACAGCTTGGCGATGACCTTGTGGTCGGTCGTGGTCATCCACGACCAGAAGATCGCGCCCAGGTTCTCCTTGCGGGCCGGGCGGACGGCGGTCGCGTCAACGCGTGCAGTGGTGGTCATGGGATCAGCCCTCCGTCTTCGGCCCGGTCTGGGGGAACTGCGGAATGATCGGCGCGGTGTCCTGACCGGTCTCGGCCAGCTCCTTGATCCGCGCGTTGTACTCCTCGACGGGCACGACCTCGACGTAGAACACCATGGCCGCGTGGTAGGTGCCGCAGAGCTCGGCGCACTTGCCGAGGAACGTGCCCTCCTTGGTCGCGGTGACGTCGAACGAGTTGGTGCGACCCGGGATCACGTCGAGCTTGAAGTAGAAGTCGGGGATCCAGAACGAGTGGATGACGTCAGCGGAGTCGAGCTTGAAGCGCACCGGCTCGTTGAGCGGCATGACCAGCGTCGGGATCTCCTCCAGGGTGCCGACGGTGTGCGCGTCGACGCCGACGGCGGGGTTGTCCGCCTCCTTGTAGCTGAAGCTCCACGACCACTTCTGGCCGATGACGTCGACCTTGTGGACCGCGTCGTCGCTCTCCTTGGCCAGAACGCCGTTCTGGGCCTGGACGGTGAAGTAGAACAGCACGCCGATGATCAGGAACGGCACCAGCGTGTACATGATCTCCATCGGGAGGTTGTACTTGATCTGGCGGGGCACCTCGTCATCGCTGCGGCGGCGGTAGCGGAAGACCGCCCACCCGATGAGGGCCCACACGATGACGCCGATCACCATCGAGGCGATCCACGCACCGTTCCAGAGGTTCCCGATGAAGGGGGCGCGGTCACTGGCCGCCTCTGGCAGGCCCCACCTGCCCCACTGCTCCATGGTTGCCTGGGTACAACCACTGAGTGCCACGGCGCCCACGATGGCGGCGGTGGCACCAGCGATGCGTCGTGCGGCCCTGGACGTTCGGTACGAAGCCACGTCACACCCTTCCGATGCTTGTCCGACCGGGCGCCACGTGAGGGCAGCACCCGGTCGAGCTGTCGATGCTCGGCGTCAGACTAACCCAAACAAGCATCCCGTCGCCTCTTGCGAAGCGACGGGATGTCGAAGCGTGGGACGAACGTGTCCCAACCGTGACCTGAGGGTCACGGCACCGATCAGTGGAAGCTGTCCCCACAGGCGCAGGAGCCACCGGCGTTCGGGTTGTCGATGGTGAAGCCCTGCTGCTGGATGGTGTCCACGAAGTCGATCGTGGCGCCGGCCAGGTAGGGGGCGCTCATGCGGTCGGTGACGACCTTGACGCCGTACCACTCCTTCTCGACGTCGCCGTCGAGCTCGCGGTCGTCGAGGGCCAGCTGGTAGCGCAGGCCCGAGCAGCCGCCGGGGGCCACGGAGATGCGCAGGGCCAGGCCCTCCTCGCCCTCGCTGGCCGCGAGGTCGGAGACCTTCTTGGCCGCGCCCTCGGTCAGGATGATGCCGTCGGCCAGGGCCTCGGTCTGGGTGTCAACGCTCATGAGTTGGTTCCTCCGGGTGAGTCTTGGTGCCGTTCCAACGCCGCAGCGGGGGCGGCGTATTCCGACGCGCTGCTGGGAACAGCTTAGGTCACGAGCCGGAACAGGCGAAGGGTCACCACGTCCAGCTGGACGCCACGCCCGCCGCGCGGCGGGTCAGCTCGGCCGAGCCGAGGTCGGCCCCGCCCCCGACCGCGTAGGCGACCTCGACCCCGAACGTGCGCAGTTCCCGACCGGAGATGTCGACCTCGCGGGCCACCACGACGACGGGCCGCATGGTCCGCTCCCCCAGCGCCGCGACCTCGGGCACGACGTCCCCGCCACGCGAGGCGAAGTCCACGTGGTCGGCCCCGGTGACCAGCACGTCGGCGAGGGACGCCGTGCGCTCCAGCCCGGCGACCGCCGAGCAGAGCGACGGACCGGACATCACGGTGGCACCGAGCGCCGTCAGGGCGAGGACGGCACCACCGGCGGCGCCCAGGCCCGGGGCGTCCGGTTGGCCGAGCGCGCCCGCGAGGGTGCCGAGGGCGGCGTCGGTGGCCAGCATGAGGGCCGGGTCCGTCCCGGCGGCGCGACCGCGGCGGGAGGTGAGCCCGCGCAGGCCGAGCAGCATGTCCTGCAGCTCGGACGGGTCGACGACCGCGACGAGCTCCGTCCCTCCCACGCGCGCGCGGGCGGGCGCGAGGTCGAGGGTGGTGAGGCCGCCCAGGGCACCCGCCCCGGCGTCCAGCGGCACGTCGGCCACCGCGCCCAGCGCGGCGAGGATGCCGGCCCCGCCGTCGTGGGTGACCAGCCCGGTCAGGTCGACCACCACCCGCTCCGGCCCGGACGCCAGCGCCTCGGCCAGCGCGCGCCCCACCCCCACCGAGGTGGAGTGCGGGTCGACGCCGGTCGGCTCCTCGTCGCCGTGGACGTGGTCGTGGTGGACGTGGCCGTGGGCGGCGCCGGGGTCGCGCACGACGGGCGACGCGTCGCCCAGCGCGGCCAGCGCGAGCGCCAGGTCGGGCCCGCCGGACGCGATCGGCACGACGGCCACCTGCGTGCCCGGACGGGCGGCGACGAAGGCACGACCGAGCGCGGCCCCCGCGTCGGCTGACGCGAGGGCCCCGATGCGGTCGGTGCAGACGACGACCCTCACTCCGGGATCAGCCCCGAGTGCTCGTCGCTGCGGCCGATCCACTCCCGCACCTGCTCCACGCCGGCGTCGGCGTCGGGCAGGATCAGGTCGGAGTCGATCAGGAGGTCGTCGTCGAGGACGACGCCCTGGCTGCGGACCTCGGCCAGCAGGCGCTCGAGGGCCCGCTTGAGCCACTCCTCGTCGCCAGCGACCGCCGCGGCCTCGACGTCGTCGTCCAGCGCGTTGAGGATGTCGAGCTCGGCGTCCTCGAGCCGGTACTGGCCCTCACCGAGGATGCGGACGATCACGTCACACCCCCTGGGCCGGCTTGCCCTGCTCGGGCGCGTGGCCCTCGGGGGCCTCCGCGGTGGGTGCGACCTCGTCGACCTCCGCGTCCACCGGCTCGGCCGGGGCCGACGGCAGCTGCGGGGCGGCCTGCGGGGCGGCGCCGGTGGTCAGCTGGCCCATGGACGCCTTCAGCGCGGCCAGCTCGTTCTCGACCTGGGAGGAGGACGCCAGCGAGTCGAGCTCACGGGTGATGTCGTCCTTGAAGCTGCCGCTGGGGTCCTCCAGCGCGCCGGAGGCGAGCAGCTCGTCGATGGCACCGGCGCGGGCCTGCATCTGGGCCGTCTTGTCCTCGGCCCGCTGGATCGCCAGGCCGACGTCGCCCATCTCCTCGGAGATGCCGGTGAAGGCCTCGTTGATGCGGGTCTGTGCCTCGGCGGCGGAGTAGGTGGCCTTGATGGTCTCCTTGCGGGTGCGGAACGCGTCGACCTTGGCCTGCAGGCGGGTGGACGCCCGGACGAGCTTCTCCTCCTCGCCCTGCAGGGTCGCGTGCTGGGCCATCAGGTCGTCGAGCTGGCCCTGGAGGCCGGACTTGCGGGTGAGCGCCTCGCGGGCCAGGTCCTCGCGGTTGACCTCGAGGGCGCGGGACGCCGACAGCGTCAGCTTCTTCATCTCGGCGTCCAGCTGGTTGGCCTGGAGCTCCACCCGCTTGCGGCTGGTGGCCACGTCGGCGACGCCGCGACGCACCTTCTGCAGCAGCTCGAGCTGGCGCTGGTAGGAGTAGTCGAGGGTCTCGCGGGGATCCTCCAACTTGTCCAGCGCCTTGTCGGCCTTGGCGTTGAAGACAAGCTTGAGGCGTTCGAACAAACCGGCCATGGTGGTCGTGGGTCCTTCCGTGGGAACGGGGGTAACGCCCGCCAGCCTAGCCGCGCTCCCCGGCACGCGGCAGGGCGCAGCCGCGGGTGGTGACCCGGAACGAACCCTGAGCCGTGGAATAGACTGGTCGGCGATCCGCACCCGTTGAGTCGAAGCAGAGGAACCGTGTCCCTGTTCAAGAAGTCCGCCGAGCCCGAGCCGACGCCCGAGCCCGAGGCGTCCGTGCACGCCCCCGGCGGCAAGAAGTCGGCGCCCACGCCCACCCGTCGCGAGGCCGAGGCGGCCCGCCGGGCGCGACTCAACCCCCAGCTCTCCCCCAAGGAGGCCCGCCGCCGCGAGCGCCAGGCCCAGTACGCGGTGCGCGACAAGCAGTTCGCCGCCGCCGAGGCCTCCCCGGCCCGCACGCTGATGCGCGACCACGTCGACGCCCGCTTCAACCCGGCCGAGTTCGCGATGCCGATCCTGCTCGGCATCATGGCGGCCACCCTGATCCCGGCGCTGCTCCCCCACATCCAGTGGTTCCTGTACGCCTCCTGGGCCTACATCGCGGTGATGGTCGCCGACGTGGTGCTGATGTGGCGCAGCTACAAGCGGCTGCTCGCCGAGCGCCACCCCGGCACGCCGCTGCGCGGCCTGCTGATGTACGGCTTCAACCGCCAGATGACGTTCCGCCGCTGGCGCCGTCCCGCGCCGCGGATCAAGCGGGGGGAGGCGTACTGATGCCGTTCACCTGGGCCGCCGACAACGCCCCCGACGCCGCGGCCGCCACCGAGGCGGGCCTCGGCCGGGAGTTCGCCACGCAGGCCGACGCCGAGGCGTGGCTGACCGAGTCCTTCGAGGACCTCGTGGACGCCGGCGTCGACGCCGTCACCCTCCTGGAGGAGGGCCGGGTCGTCTACGGCCCGATGAGCCTGCACGCCTGACTCAGGCGGTGCGCCTCCGGTCGGCGACCGCGAGCGCGGCGCCGAAGCCGGCCACGACCACCCCCGTGCCGACCATGACCGGCGTGGACAGCCGCAGCGCGTCCAGCCGGTCGTCGTAGGTCTGCACCTTCGTGCCCTCGGCGTTGTGGCACACGTCGCCGGGGCCCATCCGGACGCCCCGGCACTCGATCGTCGGGTTGAACCAGGTCAGGAGCGCCCACACGACCACGGCCACGCCGACCACGGCGAGGGCGACGTGGGCCCAGAAGCGGCGGCTCAAGCGGATCGCACCTGCGTCTGCACGAACGGGGGCTTCACGACCTCGAACTGCTCGACGTTGCGGCGCACCTGGACGCCGACCTGCGTCCCAGGCGTGTACTCGGGCGCCAGCAGCGCCAGGCCGATGCCGACCTGCAGCGTCGGGGAGAAGGTCCCGGACGTGACCGTCCCGACGACGTTGCCGTCGGCGTCCACGCACTCCATGCCGGGGCGCGGGATCGCGCGTCCGGACGACTTGATGGCGCGCGAGCGGCGGGCCGGGCCGGTCTCCTTGGCCGCGCGGAGGGCGTCCGCACCCCAGAAGGTGGGCTTGGACCACCCGACGGCCCAGCCGGCGCCGGCCTCGACCGGGTTGATCTCGAGCGACAGCTCGTGGCCGTGCAGCGGGTAGCCCATCTCGGTGCGCAGGGTGTCGCGGGCGCCGAGGCCGCACGGCAGCATGCCGAACTCCTCGCCGGCGGCGACCACGGCGTCCCAGACGGTCAGGGCGTCCTCGGTGCGGCAGACCAGCTCGTAGCCGCGCTCGCCGGTGTAGCCGGTGCGGCACACGGTCAGCGGGACGCCGTCGAAGGTGGCCTCGCGGAACTGCATGTAGTCGAAGTCGGCCACGACGCCGAGCTTCTCGAGCAGCTCGTCGGAGTGCGGGCCCTGGACGGCGATGATCGCGTAGTCGTCGTGCTCATTGGTGACGGTGATGCCCTCGGGGGCGGCCTCTTCGAGGCGGCGGACGACCTCGGTGGTGTTCGCCGCGTTCGGGATCAGGATGACCTCGTCGTCGGAGACCAGGTACTGGATGAGGTCGTCGACCACGCCGCCGTCCTCGGCGCAGCACAGCGTGTACTGGGCCTGACCCGGGCCGATCTTGCCCAGGTCGTTGGTGAAGCAGGCGTTGACGAAGTCACGGGCGCCGGGGCCGGTGACCCGCGCGTTGCCCAGGTGGCTCACGTCGAAGATGCCCACGGCGTCGCGCACGGCCTTGTGCTCGGCGACGATCGAGGAGTACTGCAGCGGCATCGACCAGCCGCCGAACTCGGCGAACTTGGCCCCGAGCGCGACGTGGCGCTCGTGCAGGGGTGACGTCTTCAGATCAGCCATGATCGAGAACCTACCGCAGGTGGGTAGGGTGAGTGACCGGACCCCACTCGACGTACCCGCTGAAGGAGAAGGACCCCGTGCCCAACGCCGCGCTCCCCTCGATCACCGCTGCCGCGTCCCTGCCGAAGGAGGCCGACCTCCTCGTCGTCGGCCTGGCGGACGCCTCGGACGGCCCCGTCCTCGTCGGGGTTCCCGACGAGCTCGACAAGGCGTGGGCCAAGCGCCACGGGACGTCTCTGCTGGAGTCGGCGCAGTCGATGGGCGCCGCGGCCAAGCCCGGCACCACCGTGGTCCTCCCCGGCCAGCCCGGCCTGGTCGTCACGGGCATCGGCGGGGTCGACGTCACCCCCGAGCAGGTCCGCCGGGCCGCGGGCAACGCGGTGCGCGCCGCAGCCAAGGTGGCCGGCGACCGCACGCTGGCCGTCGCGCTCAGCTTCGAGGCCATCGAGCCCGAGGTGCTGCGCGGCGTCGCCGAGGGCGCGCTGCTCGGCGCGTACGGCTACGCCAAGGAGACCCGCCAGGAGGCCAAGCGGCCCCTCGGCTCGCTCGTGGTCGTCTCCCCCGCCAAGGACGCCAAGGCCCACGTCGACGAGGCGACCGTCGTCGCCACCGCCGTGTGCCGCGCCCGCGACTGGGTGAACACCCCGCCGAACGCCCTCTACCCCGAGACCTTCGCCGACGCCGCCCGTGCGCTGGCGCGCGACGCGCGCCTCGACGTCGAGGTGCTCGACGAGAAGGCGCTGGCCCGCGGCGGCTACGGCGGCATCCTCGGCGTCGGCGGCGGCTCGTCCCGCCCGCCGCGCCTGGTCCGCATCGAGTACAACCCCCGCGGCGCGAAGACCCACCTTGCCCTCGTCGGCAAGGGCATCACCTTCGACACCGGGGGCCTCAACCTCAAGCCCGCCGACGGCATGATCACCATGAAGTGCGACATGGCCGGCGCCGCCGCGGTGATCGCCGCCGTGCGCGCGATCGCCGACCTCAAGCTCAAGGTGCGCGTCACCGCCTACGCGGCCATGGCCGAGAACATGCCCTCGGGTACGGCCTACCGCCCCTCCGACGTGCTGACCATGTACGGCGGCAAGACGGTCGAGAACGCGAACTCGGACGCCGAGGGTCGCCTCGTCATGGCTGACGCGCTGGTCCGTGCCGGGGAGGACAACCCCGACCTGGTCGTCGACGTCGCCACCCTCACGGGCGCCTGCGTGGTCGCCCTGGGCGAGCGCGTGGCCGGGCTGATGGCGTCCGACGACGAGACCGCCGACGACCTGCTGGACGCCGCCGAGGCCTCCGGCGAGGCGTTCTGGCAGTTGCCGATCCCGGAGGAGATCCGCGACAACCTCAAGTCGGAGGTGGCCGACCTGGCCAGCTCGGGCAAGTCCCGCTACGGCGGTGCCCTCACGGCGGCGGCGTTCCTGCAGTCGTTCGTGCCCGAGGGGAACCGTTGGGCGCACCTCGACATCGCCGGCCCCGCGTGGAACGGCGGCGGCCCCTACGACTACGTGCCCACCGGTGGCACGGGGTCCGGGGTCCGCACCCTCATCTCCCTCGCCCGGCAGCTCGCCGGGTGAAATCCACCGTCCGCCAACCGGCGGATCCGGTGTGTGCAGTCCCCCGGCAGGGGGCTAGTCTGGGTCAGGAAACGGCCAGTCATCGAAGAAGGAGCCTGTGAGCATGCCGACCAATGTCCCCCTTCCCGCACTGGGTGAAAGCGTCACGGAAGGCACCATCTCCCGCTGGCTGAAGCAGGTCGGCGACACCGTCGAGGTCGACGAGGCGCTGGTGGAGGTGTCGACCGACAAGGTCGACACCGAGATCCCGTCGCCGGTGGCCGGCACGGTGCTGGAGATCCTCTTCCAGGAGGACGACACCGCCGAGGTCGGCGCCGTCCTGGCCGTGATCGGCGAGCCCGGCGAGGCCTCCGGCGGCGGCGACGCCCCCGCGGCCGCCCCGGCCGAGGAGGTCCAGGAGGTGGCCGACACCCCCGCCGAGGAGCAGGCCGCCCCGGTCGACCCGAGCGCGGCCGAGCAGCAGGCCGCCGCGGCCCCCTCCGGTGGTGCCGCGCAGGGCACCGAGGTGACCCTGCCCGCGCTGGGTGAGTCCGTCACCGAGGGCACCATCTCCCGCTGGCTCAAGGCCGTCGGCGACACCGTCGAGGCCGACGAGGCCCTGGTCGAGGTCTCCACCGACAAGGTCGACACCGAGATCCCCTCCCCCGCCGCCGGCACCCTCCTCGAGATCCGCGTCCAGGAGGACGAGACCGCCGAGGTCGGCGCCGTCTTGGCCATCATCGGCGACCCCAACGCCGCCGGCTCCGCCCCCGCCGAGGCCCCCGCGGCCCCCGCCCAGGAGGAGCCCAAGCAGCAGGAGGCCCCGAAGGAGGAGCCGAAGCAGGAGGCTCCCCAGGAGCCCAAGCAGGAGGCCCCGAAGCAGGAGGCTCCCAAGGAGGAGGCCGCGCCGCGCCGGGCCGCCGAGGCGCCCGACACCGGCTACGTGACCCCGCTGGTCCGCAAGCTCGCCGCCCAGCACGGCATCGACCTGAACTCGGTGCAGGGCTCCGGCGTCGGTGGCCGCATCCGCAAGCAGGACGTCCTGGCCGCCGCCGAGGCCGCCAAGGCCCCGAAACAGGAGGCCCCCGCCGCCGCTCCGGCTGCTGCTCCCGCCGCCGCTGCACCGGCCGCCCCGGCCGCACCCGCGGCGTCCGCCCCGCAGGGTGACCCGGCCGCCGAGGCCAAGCGCGGCACGACCGAGAAGATGTCGCGCCTGCGCAAGATCATCGCCTCGCGCATGGTCGAGTCCCTGCAGGTCTCGGCGCAGCTCACGGCGACGGTCGAGGTCGACCTGACCAACATCAGCAAGATCCGCGCGAAGGCCAAGGACGCCTTCAAGGCCCGCGAGGGTGCCTCGCTGTCGTACCTGCCGTTCATCACGAAGGCGGCGGTCGAGGGCCTGAAGAACTTCCCGAAGCTCAACGCGCAGATCGACACCGAGGCCGGCGAGATCCACTACCGCGACTCCGAGCACGTCGGCATCGCCGTGGACACCGAGCGTGGCCTGCTGGTCCCGGTCGTCAAGGACGCGGGTGACCTCAACGTCACCGGCCTGGCCAAGAAGATCGCCGACATCGCGGCGCGGACCCGCACCAACAAGGTGGGCCCCGACGAGCTGTCCGGCGGCACCTTCACCATCACGAACTACGGGTCGGCGGGCACGCTGTTCGACACCCCGATCGTGAACCAGCCCGAGGTCGCCATCCTCGGCACCGGCGCGCTCGTGAAGCGCCCGGTCGTCGTGAACGACCCCGAGCTGGGTGAGGTCATCGCGATCCGCGACATGATGTACCTGTCGCTGTCCTACGACCACCGCCTGGTCGACGGTGCCGACGCCGCGCGCTTCCTCTCCTTCGTGAAGGCGCGCCTGGAGGAGGGCGACTTCGGGGCCGAGTTCGGCGCCTGATGCACACCGCAGCACACCGACGGGCCCGCTCCCAGCATGGGGGCGGCCCGTCGGCGTCCCGGGATGCGCGTACAGTGCCCGGCGTGCAGCATCCCTCCACCCGTGACGGGTTCACGTTCGAGTACCTGGGCTTCGACGGCACCGACCTGGCCCCCAGCGACTACCGCGCGACCTGGGACTACCAGCGCGCCGTCCACGCCCGGGTGGTCGCCGGAGAGGTCGGCCCGCAGGTGCTCTACGTGCAGCACCCGCCCGTCTACACCGCCGGACGCCGCACCCTCGACACCGAGCGCCCCTTCGACGGCACCCCGGTGATCGACGTCGACCGCGGCGGCAAGATCACCTACCACGGCCCCGGCCAGCTGGTCGGCTACCCGATCGTGACGCTGTCGCGCCAGATCGGACCCCTCGAGTACGTGCGCCGCCTCGAGCAGGCGGTGATCGACGTGCTGGCCCCGCTCGGCATCCGTGGCGGGCGGGTCGACGGGCGCACCGGCGTCTGGCTGCCCGCCGACGACGGACGCCCCGAGCGCAAGATCTGCGCCATCGGCATCCGGGTGTCACGGATGACGACCATGCACGGGTTCGCCCTCAACGTGTCCGCCGACTCGGTCGGCCCGTTCGGCAACATCGTGCCGTGCGGCATCGACGACGCCGGCGTGACCAGCATCGCCGACGAGGTCGGCTCGGCCGCCGCGCTGGTCGACGTCGCCCGGGACCTGGAGCCCCTGCTGGCCCGTGAGCTCGCCTTCGCCCTCGAGACAGGTGCGGCCGGTCGCGCCGCGCGACTCCCCGTGGAGGCCGCGGGGGCCTAGGGTTGGGTCCATGGCAGTGCGCATCGGTGTCCTGACCTCGGGCGGGGACGCCCCCGGCATGAACGCGGCCGTGCGGGCCGTGGTCCGCGCCGGCATCGGCGCCGGCGCCGAGGTCTACGGGATCCTCGAGGGTTGGAAGGGCGCCGTCGACGGGGGCGACCAGATCCGCCCGCTGTCGTGGGACGACGTGTCCGGCATCACCGCCGACGGCGGCACCGTGATCGGCACCGCCCGGTGCGCCGAGTTCCGCACCGAGGAGGGCCGGCGCCGGGCCGCGGCGAACCTCATCGGCCACGGCATCGACCGCATCATCGTGATCGGCGGCGACGGCTCCCTCACCGGCACCGACATGCTGCGCGCCGAGTGGCCCGACCACGTGGCCGCCCTGCGGGACGCCGGCGAGATCACCCCCGAGCAGGCCGAGCGCCACGGGCACCTGGTCATCGCCGGCCTCGTCGGGACGATCGACAACGACATGGTCGGCACCGACATGACGATCGGCACCGACTCCGCCCTCCACCGCATCACCGAGGCGATCGACGCCATCGCCAGCACCGCGGCGTCCCACCAGCGCATCTTCGTCGTCGAGGTGATGGGCCGCCACTGCGGCTACCTCGCCCTGATGAGCGCGATCGCGGGCGGTGCCGACTACGCGCTGGTGCCCGAGTTCCCGCCCGAGGCGGGCTGGCAGTCGCACCTGGCGTCGGTGCTGAAGCGATCCCGCGACGCAGGGCGGCGCAGCTCGATCGTCGTGGTGGCCGAGGGCGCCGCCGACCGGCAGGGGCGTCCCATCACGGCCGACGACGTGCGCAGCGCGCTGGCCGACGAGATGGGCGAGGACCCCCGCGTCACGATCCTGGGCCACGTCCAGCGCGGTGGCATCCCCTCGGCCTACGACCGGTGGATGGCGTCCCTGGTCGGGCACGCGGCCGTCGACGAGGTGCTGCGGGGCGATCGCGAGCCGCAGGTCATCGGCGTCCGGGCCAACCGCCCGCACCCCATGCCGCTGGCGGACGCCGTGGCCGCCACCCGCGCCGTGGCCACGTTCGTCGAGGAGGGGCGCTACGAGGAGGCCATGGCCGCCCGCGGCAGCTCCTTCGTCCAGATGCACAAGACCTTCCGCCGGCTGTCGGAGGCCCGCACCCGCGGTCCCGAGCACGCCACCGGCAAGCGCATCGCCGTCATGCACGCGGGCGGGCTCGCGCCGGGCATGAACCCCGCCGCGAAGGCCCTGGTCCGGCTGGGCGTCGACCGCGGGCACACGATGGTGGGGGTCGAGGGCGGCTTCCCGGGCCTGATCGCGGGCGACCTGCACGAGCTCGGGTGGGCCGACGTCGAGGGCTGGTCGTCGGCGGGCGGGGCCAACCTGGGCACCCAACGGTGGATCCCCGGCGAGGAGGACCTCTACGCCCTTGCGCGCTCGATCGAGACCCAGGCCCTGGACGGCATCGTCGTCATCGGCGGGTTCCAGGCCTACCGGGCGCTCACCCTGTTCCACGCCGAGCGCAAGCGGTTCCCCGCCCTGGGGATCCCGATGGTGGTCGTGCCGGCGTCCATCGACAACAACCTGCCCAGCCTGCAGATGGCCATCGGTGCCGACACCGCCCTCAACGTGGCGGTCGAGTCGGTGGACCGGATCAAGCGGTCCGCGTCGGCCACGCAGCGGGCGTTCGTGGTCGAGGTGATGGGACGCCGGTGCGGCTTCCTCGCCCTGACCACCGGTGTCGCCGCCGGCGCCGAGCGCGTCTACCTGCAGGAGGACGGGCTCACCATCGCCGACCTCAAGGAGGACGTGGACGCGATGATCGAGGCCTTCGCGTCCGGGCAGGACCGGTGGCTGGCGATCCGCAACGAGGAGGCGTCCGCGTTCTACACCACCGACCTGCTGACCCGGATGTTCGAGGCCGAGGGTCGGGGCGCGTTCAGCGTCCGCGGCGTGGTGCTCGGCCACGTCCAGCAGGGCGGCATCCCGACCCCCTTCGACCGCATCAACGGCGTCCGGCTGGCCGCGCAGGTGACCGACTGGATGACCGAGGCGCTGGCGTCCGGCGAGGCCGTGCACGGGTTCACCACACCGGAGGGCGTCCGGTCGGTGCGCGACCTGGACGACCTCGTGGACTGGGACGTGCGGCGTCCGAAGGAGCAGTGGTGGATGGTGCTGAAGCCGGTGCTGTCCGCCCTCGGGAGCCGCCCGACGGCATGACCCGTACCCGAGCCTAGGATGGTCGGGTGACCGACACCCAGCCACGTCGACTGCTGCGCATCGAGGCGCGCAACGCAGAGACCCCGATCGAACGCAAGCCGGCCTGGATCAAGACCAAGGCGGTGATGGGCCCGGAGTACCGGGACATGCAGTCACGGGTGAAGGGCGGCGGCCTGCACACGGTGTGCCAGGAGGCCGGGTGCCCCAACATCTTCGAGTGCTGGGAGGACCGCGAGGCCACCTTCCTCATCGGCGGCGACCAGTGCACGCGCCGCTGCGACTTCTGCCAGATCGCGACGGGGCGTCCATCGGGCTACGACAAGGACGAGCCGCGCCGCGTCGCCGAGTCGGTGCGCGAGATGGGCCTGCGCTACGCGACCGTGACCGGCGTGGCCCGCGACGACCTGCCCGACGGCGCGTCGTGGCTGTACGCCGAGACCTGCCGCCAGATCAAGGAGCTCAACCCCGGTTGCGGCGTCGAGCTGCTGGTCGACGACTTCAAGGGCTCGCGCTCGGCGCTGGAGACGGTGTTCGAGGCGGCCCCCGAGGTGTTCGCGCACAACGTCGAGACCGTGCCACGGATCTTCAGGCGCATCCGCCCGGCGTTCGACTACGACCGCTCGCTGTCGGTGCTGGCCCAGGCCCGCGAGGCGGGGCTGGTGACCAAGTCGAACCTGATCCTGGGCATGGGCGAGACGCGCGAGGAGATCACGCAGGCCCTGGTCGACCTGCGCTCGGCGGGCACCGAGCTGGTCACGATCACGCAGTACCTGCGCCCGTCGGCCAAGCACCACCCGATCGACCGCTGGGTGACGCCCGAGGAGTTCGGTGAGCTGGAGACCGAGGCGAAGGCCCTAGGATATGCAGGAGTGCTCTCGGGGCCGCTCGTCCGCTCGTCCTACCGTGCGGGCCGGCTCTACCGCCAGGCGATCGATGCCCGGCGCAAGGCACCCGTGACGACCAGCGTGGAGTGAGAATGGCCAGCGAAAAGGCGAAGGAACTCGCCGCCAAGCAGAAGGCCGCCATCAAGGCGGAGAAGCTGCGGCGCAAGAACAGCGACGACCCGCGGGACTGGGGTCGTTGGCGTCAGTTCGTCGAGGCGTACAAGCGCACCGCCGAGGTCGACCCGTCGGTGACGTGGTGGATGCTCGGCGTCGGCCTGGGCCTCGTCGCCCTGATCGCCGTGCTGGGCATCGTGTCGAACATGGCCTGGTGGGCTTGGCTGCCCCTGGCGCTGGTCTCGGGCGTGCTCGGCGCCATGATCATGCTCACCCGGCGGGTGAAGTACGCGATGGTGAAGCGCTACGAGGGCCAGCCCGGTTCGGCCGAGGTCGCCCTGCAGCTGCTGAACAACAAGAAGTACACCTACGACATGGGCATCGCCGCGACCCGCCAGCTCGACCTGGTGCACCGCGTCGTCGGCCCCAGCGGCATCGTGCTCATCGGCGAGGGCACCGTGGGCCGCGTGCGTCCGCTGATCCAGGGCGAGGCCCGCAAGCACGAGCAGGTCTCGTACGGGACGCCCGTGACCCAGGTCCTGCTCGGCAAGGGCGACGGCCAGGTCAAGCTGGGCGACCTCGAGAAGCACATCAAGGCCCTGCCCAAGGCGCTGCAGCCCCACCAGGTGACCGAGGTGCGCCAGCGCCTGCGCGCCCTGGACGCCGTGCGCCCCAAGGCGCCGATGCCCAAGGGCCCGATGCCGACGCCCAAGGGCATCAACCGGGCGATGCGCGGGCGCTGAGCCTGGTTCGGGCCGCGGTCTGGTGCATGCGGCCCATTGACTCGAACCCAACAGTGGATCCTGGTCGGACTACCGGCCCCGATCCACTGTTGTGTCAGGGTCAGTACAGCGAGCTCAGCCTTCGAGGGCTTCCGAGAGTTCCAGCCACTGGAGCTCGAGCTCCTCGACCTCGGACTCCATCGCGCCGATGGCGGCCATCTTCGTGGCGAGCCCTGCGTAGTCGGTGTGGTCGTGTTCGGCGAGGGCGACCTTGGCGGCGTCCACCTGGGCGGTGAGCTTGGCGATACGCCGCTCGACGGCGGCGACCTCCTTCTGGGCGGCGCGCAGCTCGGCGCCACTCAGCCCATTCCCGGACGCCGCAGGCGCAACTCCCCGCGCGGGGGCGGCAGCCCGCCCCGACCCGGACGCCGCAGGCGCAGCCTGGGCGCGCCGCAGGCGGAGGTACTCGTCGACGCCGCCGGGGAGGTGGCGCAGGTGCCCACCCATCACGGCGTACTGCTGGTCGGTGACGCGCTCGAGGAAGTACCGGTCGTGGGACACCACGATCAGGGTGCCCGGCCACGAGTCGAGGAGGTCCTCGACGGCGGCGAGCATGTCGGTGTCGAGGTCGTTGGTGGGCTCGTCGAGGATCAGCACGTTCGGCTGGGCGAGCAGGATCAGCAGCAGCTGCAGGCGACGCTGCTGGCCACCGGAGAGGTCCTTGATCGGGGTGCTCAGCTGGGCGCTGGTGAACCCGAGGCGCTCGAGCAGCTGGCTGGGCGTCATCTCCTGCGCCTTGGAACCCGACCCGAAGGTGTAGCTGGTGCGCAGGCGTCCGATCATCACCCGCACGGGCTCGTCGAGGTGCTCCTCCAGCCCGCCCAACTGCTGGCTGAGGGTGGCCACCTGCACGGTCTTGCCGCGCTTCACCCGGCCCGAAGACGGCTTAAGCGAGCCGTCGATGAGCTTCAGCAGCGTCGACTTGCCGGCGCCGTTGACGCCGAGGATGCCGGTGCGCTCGCCGGGAGCGAGGCGCCACTCGATGCCGCGCAGCACCTCGTTGTCGCCGTAGGAGACGCCGGCGTCGTGCAGGTCGATGACGTCCTTGCCGAGGCGGGCGACGGCCAGCGACTGCAGGCCGACGGTGTCGCGCAGCGGCGGCACGTCGGCGATGAGCGCGTTGGCGGCGTCGATACGGAACTTCGGCTTGGACGTACGCGCGGGCGCGCCGCGGCGGAGCCACGCGAGCTCCTTGCGGGCGAGGTTCTGGCGGCGCTGCTCGATGGCCGCGGCCTGCCGGTCGCGCTCGACGCGCTGAAGGATGTAGGCGGCGTACCCGCCCTCGAAGGGCTCGACGATCCGGTCGTGCACCTCCCACGTCGCGGTGCACACCTCGTCGAGGAACCAGCGGTCGTGCGTGACGACCATCAGCCCGCCGGCGTTGGCCGCCCAGCGCTGCTTCAGGTGCCCTGCGAGCCAGGTGATGCCCTCGACGTCGAGGTGGTTGGTGGGCTCGTCGAGGGCCAGGACGTCCCACTCCCCCGCCAGCAGCCCCGCCAGCGCGACCCGGCGGCGCTGGCCGCCCGAGAGCGACCCCACGACACCGTCCCACGGCACGTCGGCGAGCAGCCCGGCGATGACGTCGCGCACCTTCGGGTCGCCGGCCCACTCGTGCTCGGGGGCGTCCCCGACGACGGCCTCCGCCACCGTCAGCGACTCGTCCAGTGTGTCGGCCTGGTCGAGCACGCCGATGCGCAGGTCGCGCCGGGTCGTGACCTTGCCGGCCATCGGCGCGAGGCGTCCGGCCAGCATGGCCAGCAGCGACGACTTGCCGTCGCCGTTGCGCCCGACGATGCCGATGCGGTCGCCCTCGTTGACCCCGAGCGTGACGGAGTCGAAGACGACCTTGGTGGGGAATTCGAGGTGGAGCCCTTCGGCCCCGAGCAGGTGTGCCATGTCGGGGGCCAGACTAGCTGGACGAGGAGGGGCCGGTCCCGCCGGGACTGCGCTGAAACGGGCCCGAACATGGTTCAAGCCCGACACCACCGCTTTGTGGTGTCAGGCTTGGATTGTCGTTTCGCATCCCCTGGGCCGGGGAGCGGGGGGTTCAGGAACCCCGGGGTGTCCTCAGAGCTGGTGGGCCTGGGCCATCTCCTCGGAGATCTCGTTCCACATCTCGACGATGTCGCTGAGCTTCATGCTGCACCTCCTCGCTTTCCTTCTTCACGTCCTCCCTTGAGGACACCTCCAATTTATAGTCACTCCGACTAATAGGCAAGCGAGGGGCCTCGCAGGGCGTGCAAACGATGACAACAAGCCATCCACAAGCCCGGATGCACCGGGCGAACCGGGCGCGGACACAGACGCACCCCCAAAGTGAATCCGCACCCACTGGAGCAGGTGCGGATTCACTCGGGAGGTGCGTCTGCCGGGGCCGGCCAAGGCCCCCGGCGGTCAGCTGGGCTTCGGGGCGCCCGGGCGGGCGTAACGCCACCAGGTGAGCGCGACGCACAGGACGGCCCACACGACGCCGATCCAGTAGAACGGCACGACGCCGAGCGTGGTGAGGCCGATGCCGAACAGGAACGGGCCGAAGGCGGCGATCGCGGCGGTCCAGCCGATGACGCCACCGGCCTGGCGGGGCTCGAAGATCATCGGCATCTGCTTGAACGTCGACGCGTTGCCGATCCCCGCGAACAGGAAGATCAGCAGCATGCCCCACAGGAAGCGGTTGAAGCCGGCCGAGAGCGTGGCCGCCGACGTCAGGTCGGGGGTCAGGCCGCCGATGGTCCACCAGATCGAACCGACGAGGCCGATGCCGGACACCAGCGTCCAGATCGCGCCACCCATCTTGTCGGTGAGCGGGGCGAACAGCACGCGCGCGCCGGCGCCGACGAGCGGCCCGAGGAAGACGTACTTCGCGGGGTCGGGCACGGTGTAGCCGTCGACGAGGATCTGCGCCGCCGCGCCGGTCCCCTGGACGATCGCGGCGTTGCCGGAGCCGTACAGCTGGTTCATCAGCAGGCCGAACTGGGCCGACAGGCCGGAGAACGTGCCGAAGGTCATGATGTAGAGGATCGTCATCCACCAGGTGTCCTGGTTGGAGAAGATGTCGAACTGCTGGCGGATGTTGGCCTTGATCGGCACGGACTTCAAGTACTGCCAGGCCAGGTACGCACCGATGAGGATGAAGGGCAGCCAGACGTAGGAGGCGGCCTGGTACCAGACCGTCTGGTCGGGCTTGCCGGGCAGCTTCATCTCCTGGCTGATGCCCATCCACCAGAACATGCCGAAGCCGATGATCCACGGGGTGAGCAGCTGCACCAGCGAGACACCGAAGTTGCCGATGCCGGCCTGCAGGCCCAGCGCGGTGCCCTGCATGCGCTTGGGGAAGAAGTAGGACGTCGAGGGCATGAAGCCCGAGAACGCGCCGCCGCCGATGCCGGCGAGGAACGCCAGTACGAGCAGTTCCCAGTAGGGCGCCGTGCCCGGCAGCATGGTGCGCACGCCCCAGCCGAGCACCGGGAAGAACAGCAGCAGCGTGGTCAGCGCCACCATCTTGCGGGTGCCCATGATCGGGGGCAGCACCATCCAGACCAGGCGCAGGAGGCCGGCCGACAGGCCCGGGGTCGCCGCGAGCCAGTACAGCTGGCCGGGCGTGAAGTTGTAGCCGATCGCGTTGAGCTTCGGGATGATCGCGCTGGGCAGGAACCAGGCGACGAAGCACATCGTGAGCGTGAAGGTCGTGATCCACAGGGTGCGCCAGGCAAGAGCCTTGTCCCAGGTGGCCTCGTCCTCGGGATTCCAGGCGGTCAACCATTCCTTGCCGGAACGGGCTTCTGTACTCATCGCAGTTCCTCCTCGGTGAGGGCGGTGGTGGAGCGGGCGGGGACGTACTCACGGGGGCTGGCCGGCGAGGACGGGACCTCGATGGCGTCGCCCAGGTGCGGGGACTCGGCGTGGAGCATGCGGTGGATGGTCCAGTGCATCCAGACCAGGGAGATGGCGGTGACGGCGAAGAGGATCGCGAACGTCGAGTTGGCCATGCCGGTGAACTGCTTGGTGTAGGCGAACATCGGCGGGAGGAAGAAGCCGCCCAGGCCGCCGAGCATCCCGACCAGGCCACCCACGGACCCGACGTTGTCGGGGAAGTACGTGGGGATGTGCTTGTAGACCGCGGCCTTGCCGACGCCCATCGCACAGCCGATCACGAAGACCAGGGCGACGAACAGCCAGAGGTTGATCGCGTAGTGCATGACCTCGTTGCGCCCACCGTCGGGCTGGTACAGCACGATGTGGCCGTTGGGCATCATCAGGACGCCGGAGGCGGCGAGCATCACGAAGAAGGTGCCGTACATGGCCCTGCGTGCGCCCCAGCGGTCGCTGAACCAGCCACCGACCGGCCGCAGCAGGGAGGCCGGGAAGATGAAGGTCGCCGTGAGCAGGCCAGCGGTCGTGAGGTCGACCCCGAAGTTGTCGACGTAGTAGGCCGGCAGGGTCGCCGACAGCGCGACGTACGCGCCGAACACGACGACGTAGTACAGCGAGAACCGCCACACCCGGATGTCCTTGAGGGGCTCCAGCATCGCCGCGACGCTCTTGGTCGCGCCGGGCATCCGGTCGGCGTGCGGGGTGACGAAGAACAGGGTGACGGCGATGGCCAGCAGCAGCACGCCGTAGATGACCGGGATGAGTCGCCAGCCGCCCACGACACCGAGGCCGTACGTGGCCCCCGCGGTGGCCGCGATGATCGCAGGGCCGATGAACTTGGTCACCGAGGCACCCACGTTGCCGGCGCCGAACAGGCCCAGGGCGAAGCCCTTGCGGCGGTCGGTGAACCACGCGTTGTTCCACGCGACACCGACGCTGAAGCTGTTGCCGACGAAGCCGACCAGGAAGGCCAGCACGAGCAGCATGGGGTAGCTGTTGGCAAACGAGACCGCGAACGACGCCACCGCCCCGGACACCAGCAGGAACAGCATGACCTTCTTGCCACCGATGCGGTCGGCCAGCATGCCGGCCGGCAGGCGCCACATCGAGCCGTTGAGGACGGCCACCGCGCTGATCCAGCTGAGCTCGACGTCGGTCAGCCCGAACTCCGCCTGGATGGGCTTGCCGAGGATGCCGAACATCAGCCACACCGCGAACATCATCGTGAACGCGATGGTGGACATCGTCAGCACCCGGCCAGAACCGGGCGCCTCGTGTCGCTGGACTTCTCCGACCATGCGGGGGCTCCTTGATATGTCGGCCGATATCCTTTTTATGAGGACCAACCGGATGAAACCACACGCCTGACAACACCGTCAACTACACGGCGTAGGTTTGCAAACACGGCCGTGAAATCAAGTTTTCAAGCGCAATCTACCGGAGTTTGCACGCCGCCGCAGGGATCTGGTTAGACTCAGGACGACCTTCCTCCAAACCCGTGCGAGGGAGCCCGCGAAACAGACGGGGGGCGACGATGACCGAGGCACAGGTCCAGCCGTTGGACGTGCTCTCGTCACCCGTGCGCCGCGAGATCGTGGACGCCCTCGCCAACCTCCCCCACCTCACCAGCGCGGGCCAGCCCAACCGAAGCACCGGCCTGACCGCCGCCGACCTCGCCGAACGCCTCCACCTCCACGTGACCACGGTCCGGTTCCACCTCGACCGCCTCGAGCAGGCCGGCCTGGTGGCCTCCCACGACGAGCGCGCGCGCGTCGGACGCCCCCGCCGCCGGTTCACCGTCCAGCCCGGCCAGCTCACCGAGGTCACGGCCCCCGACGCCTACCGCCTGCTGGCGGAGGTGCTCGCCGCGTCGATGGCCTCGGGCGAGTCCCACGACGCCGCCGAGGCGGGTCGCCGCTGGGCCCTCGAGCACGCGGCCGAGCTCGTCGGCATCGACGTCGCCGAGAACAGCACCCCGGCCAGCACGCCCGGCGCCTGGCTGGCGAAGGTCGGCGCCGTCCTCGACGTCCTCGACCGCTGGGGCTACCAGCCCACCGTCTCCACCGCCGACGCCGGCCGCACCGCCCAGCTGGGCCTGCACCACTGCCCCCTGCGACAGCTGGCGGTGGACAACCCGGCCGTCGCCTGCGGCGTCCACCGCGGCGTGATCCAGGGCACCCTCGAGGCCCTCGGCGAGACCGACGCGACGGTCAGCCTCATCCCCTTCGTCCAGCCCGAGCTCTGCGTCGCCCGGCTGAGCACCGCGACCCCGTTCCCCGAACGTTCCGTCCCCGTCCCCCCGACCGAAAGGCCAGCACGATGACAGCCACGCAGCCCCGGCCCGCCTCCTCCGCCGGACTCGACGGCCCCCTCGCCGACGCCCTGATCGGCGCCGGGAAGTTCTTCAGCAAGGCCCCCGTCACCGCCGACAACCGGGCCGTGTTCAAGGAGGGTGGCCGCGGCGACTGGTTCTACCGCGACCGCTGGGCCTACGACAAGGTCGTCCGCTCGACCCACGGCGTGAACTGCACCGGGTCGTGCTCGTGGAAGGTGTACGTCAAGGACGGCATCATCACATGGGAGGCGCAGCAGACCGACTACCCCAGCGCCGGCCCCGACAAGCCCGAGTACGAGCCCCGCGGCTGCCCGCGCGGCGCCGCGTTCTCCTGGTACACCTACTCCCCCACCCGGGTGCGCTACCCCTACATCCGCGGCGTCCTGATGGACATGTACCGCCAGGCCAAGGCCGAGCACGGCGACCCGGTCGTCGCGTGGGCGTCCATCGTCCAGGACCCCGAGAAGGCCAAGCGCTACAAGAGCGCCCGCGGCAAGGGCGGCCTGGTCCGCGCCACGTGGGACGAGGCGATCGAGATGGTCGCCGCCGCGCAGGTCTACACGATCAAGCGCTGGGGCCCCGACCGCATCGCGGGCTTCTCCCCCATCCCGGCCATGTCGATGGTCTCCCACGCCTCCGGCGCCCGCTACACCAGCCTCATCGGCGGGTCGATGCTGAGCTTCTACGACTGGTACGCCGACCTCCCGGTCGCCTCCCCGCAGGTCTTCGGCGACCAGACCGACGTCCCCGAGTCCGGCGACTGGTGGGACGCGGGCTACCTGATCATGTGGGGCTCGAACGTCCCGCTCACCCGCACCCCCGACGCCCACTGGATGACCGAGGCCCGCTACCGCGGCCAGAAGGTCGTCGTCATGGCGCCCGACTACGCCGAGAACGTGAAGTTCGCCGACGAGTGGCTGCCCGTCGCGCCCGGCACCGACGCCGCGCTCGGCATGGCCATGGGCCACGTCGTGCTCAAGGAGTTCTTCGTCGACCGGCAGGTGCCCTACTTCGAGGAGTACACCCGCGCCTACACCGACCTGCCCTTCCTCGTCACGCTCGACGCGGTGGGCTCGGACGCCGCGGGCCAGGTCGTCTTCCGGCCCGGCAAGAACCTGGTCGCCGGCGACTTCGACAACCCCGAGGCCGACAGCGAGAACGCGATGTTCAAGCCGGCCCTGTGGGACGCCGCGACCAACGCGCCGGCGATCCCCAACGGCACCCTGGGCCACCGCTTCGGCGACGAGGGCCTGGGCAAGTGGAACCTCGACCTCGGCGACCTCCGCCCCGAGCTCACCCTGCTCGGGGAGGAGTCCGTCGAGGTCGAGCTCCCGCTGTTCGACTCCCCCGACGGCACGCCGACGACGGTGCGACGCGGCGTCCCGGTGCGCCGGGTGGGCGACAAGCTGGTCACCACGGTGTTCGACCTGATGCTGGCCCAGTACGGCGTCGGACGCCCCGGCCTGCCGGGCACGTGGCCCACCGGCTACGGCGACGAGACCGGCGCCTACACCCCGGCGTGGCAGGAGATGATCACCAACGTCCCGGCCGCCCAGGTCGAGCGCGTGGCGCGCGAGTTCGCGCAGAACGCCGAGGACACCAACGGCCGCTCGATGATCCTGATGGGCGCCGGCACCAACCACTGGTACCACTCCGACCTGATCTACCGCACGATGCTGATGCTGACGACCATCACCGGTTGCCAGGGCCGCAACGGTGGCGGGTGGGCGCACTACGTGGGCCAGGAGAAGGCCCGCCCGATCACCGGCTGGGCGCAGATGGCGTTCGGTCTGGACTGGAGCCGTCCGCCGCGGCAGATGATCCAGACCGGCTACTGGTACATCAACACCGACCAGTGGCGTTACGACACCTTCACCGCCGACGAGCTGGGTGCCGGCGACGCCGGCAACGGCCAGTTCAAGGGCAAGGTCACCGCCGACCTGTACGCGCAGTCGGCCCGCTCGGGCTGGATGCCGTCCTACCCGACGTTCGACCGCAACCCGCTCGTGCTGGGCGACGCCGTCAAGGCGTCCGGCCAGGAGGTCGGCCGCTACGTGGCCGACGCGCTGAAGTCGGGCGAGCTGAAGTTCGCCGTCGAGGACCCGGACGCCGAGGAGAACTGGCCGCGCGTGCTGATGCTGTGGCGCGCCAACCTCTTCGGCAACTCCGCCAAGGGCGACGAGTACTTCCTCAAGCACCTGCTCGGCACCGACCACGCGGTCAGCGCGGCCGAGAGCCCCGAGCACCTGCGCCCCAAGGACATCGTGTGGCGGCCCGAGGCGCCGCAGGGCAAGCTCGACCTGGTCCTCACGCTGGACTTCCGCATGACGAGCTCGACGCTGATGTCCGACGTGATCCTCCCCGCGGCCACGTGGTACGAGAAGCACGACATCAACACCACCGACATGCACCCGTTCGTGCACCCGTTCACCCCGGCGATCAACCCGCCGTGGCAGTCCAAGACCGACTGGGACAGCTTCCGGCTGCTGGCCAACCAGTTCTCCGAGCTGGCCCGCCGCCACCTGGGCACCCGCACCGACGTCGTGGCCGTGCCGCTCCTGCACGACTCCCCCGACGCGATGGCGACCCCGCACGGCATCGTGGCGGACTGGAAGACCGGCGAGGTCGAGCCCGTGCCGGGCGTGACGATGCCCAAGCTGGTGCTGGTCGAGCGCGACTACACGCAGATCGGCGAGAAGTACGGCGCGATCGGCCCGCTGATGGACAAGCTGGGCACGACCACCAAGGCCGTCACGGTCGACGTGAACTCGGCGATCACCTACCTCAAGGGCAAGAACGGCGTCCGCACCGGTGAGGGGGTCGACGCGGGGCGTCCGAAGCTCGACCACGGCATCCACGTCGCCGAGACGATCATGGCGCTGGCCGGCACGACCAACGGCCACCTCGCGGTGCAGGGGTTCAAGACCCTGGAGAAGCGCACCGGGCAGAAGATGCACGACCTGGCGGCCGAGCACGAGGGCAAGATCATCACCTTCAACGAGATCGTGGGCCAGCCCACCCCGGTGATCACCTCGCCCGAGTGGTCGGGTTCCGAGTCCGGCGGTCGCCGGTACTCCCCGTTCACCATCAACGTCGAGCGGCTGAAGCCCTGGCACACCCTCACCGGGCGCCAGCACTTCTACCTCGACCACGACTGGATGAACGCGCTCGGCGAGATGCTGCCGACCTACCGCGGCCCGCTCAACATGACCCAGCTGTTCGGTGAGACCCCGCTGGGCGAGACCAACGAGCTGGGCGTGTCCGTGCGCTACCTGACCCCGCACTTCAAGTGGGCGATCCACAGCCAGTACCAGGACAACTGGTTCATGCAGAACCTCTCCCGCGGCGGGCAGCAGGTGTGGATGAGCGTGCAGGACGCCGAGAAGGTGGGCATCGCCGACAACGACTGGATCGAGCTGGTCAACCGCAACGGCGTCGTCGCCGCCCGCGCGATCGTGTCGCACCGCATGCCCGAGGGCACGGTGTACATGTACCACTCCCAGGACCGCCTCATCGACGTGCCGCTGACCGAGACCAACAACCGGCGCGGCGGCATCCACAACTCGATGACCCGCATCCTGATCAAGCCGAGCCACATCATCGGCGGCTACGCGCAGCTGGCGTTCGCCTTCAACTACCTCGGCCCGACCGGCAACAACCGCGACGAGGTGACGATGCTCCGCAAGCGCACCGCCCCGCTGGCCTACTGACCCACCACCCACGAGCCAAGGAGACGAAGAACATGCGCATCATGGCCCAGATGGCGATGGTGATGAACCTCGACAAGTGCATCGGGTGCCACACGTGCTCGGTGACCTGCAAGCAGGCGTGGACCAACCGCACCGGCCTGGAGTACGTCTGGTTCAACAACGTCGAGACCCGACCCGGCCTGGGGTACCCGCGCCGGTACGAGGACCAGGAGACCTGGAAGGGCGGCTGGGAGCTCGGCCGCAACGGGCGGCTGAAGCTGAAGGGTGGCGGCCGCCTGGCCAAGCTCGCCACGATCTTCAACAACCCCAAGCTGCCCGAGATCGAGGACTACTACGAGCCCTGGACCTACGACTACGAGAACCTGCTCAACGCGCCGGCGCAGAAGACGTTCCCGGTCGCCCGCCCGCACTCGCTGCTGGACGGTCGGCCGATGAACCCGCAGTGGGGCGCCAACTGGGACGACGACCTGGGCGGCACGTACAAGACCGGTCACGACGACCCGATGCTGAAGGGCATCGAGGAGAAGGTGACCTTCGAGTTCGACAAGTCGTTCATGTTCTACCTGCCGCGCATCTGCGAGCACTGCCTCAACCCGACCTGCGCGGCGTCCTGCCCCTCGGGCGCGATCTACAAGCGCGAGGAGGACGGGATCGTCCTGGTCGACCAGAACCGCTGCCGCGGCTGGCGCATGTGCATCTCGGGCTGCCCGTACAAGAAGATCTACTTCAACCACTCCACCGGCAAGGCCGAGAAGTGCACCTTCTGCTACCCGCGCGTCGAGGTGGGCATCCCGACGGTGTGCTCCGAGACCTGCGTGGGCCGGCTGCGCTACATCGGCCTCATGCTGTACGACGCCGAGGCCGTCACCGCCGCCGCGTCGATGAAGGACGACCGTGACCTGTACGAGGCGCAGCGCGGCGTGTTCCTCGACCCGCGTGACCCGGCGATCGCCCGCGAGGCCGAGCGCCAGGGCATCCCGCTGGACTGGATCGAGGCGGCGAAGAAGTCTCCGGTGCTGCGGCTGATCAACGACTACAAGGTCGCCCTGCCGCTGCACCCCGAGTACCGCACGATGCCGATGGTCTGGTACATCCCGCCGCTGTCCCCGATCGTGGACGCCGTGCGCGAGACCGGCCACGACGCCGAGGACGCCGGCAACCTGTTCGGCGCCATCGACGCCCTGCGGATCCCGCTGGAGTACCTGGCGAACCTGTTCACCGCCGGTGACGTGGAGCCGGTGCGGCAGGTGCTCGACAAGCTGGCCGCGATGCGCTCCTACATGCGCGACATCAACCTCGAGCGCGAACCGCGCGAGGAGATCGCCCAGGCCGTCGGGATGACCGGCGCCGAGGTGAAGGAGATGTTCCGCCTGCTGGCCATCGCCAAGTACGACGAGCGCTACGTCATCCCCACCGCGCACGCCGAGCAGGCGCACGCGCTGGAGGAGCTCGCCACCGACTGCCCGGTCGGCGAGGGCGGCCCGGGCGCGTTCGGCGGCGGCTCCGGCGGGCCGGTGCCCGTCGCGATCCAGACGCTGCGCGAGACCAAGGAGCGCATGCAGGCCGACGACATGAGCCAGGTCCCCGGCTCGGTCAGCTACCTGCAGTGGGACGGCCGCGGCGTGCCGGGCAAGGACTCCTCCGAGGAGGTCGAGCACCGCCACGGCATCCCCGGCGCGGGCCCCGACCTGCCGGCCGACCCGCGCGCCGAGGCGCCGCTGAAGGGCATGAGGGCGCAGGAGGACCCGCAGTGAGCCGACGACCCGCCGAGTGGCTCGGCCGCCTCGTGGGGGGCGGCCGGCCGCAGCCCGCGGCGTCCGAGATGCCGGTGCGGCGCAGGCACCCGGCCCCCACCCTGCCCGAGCCCCAGCTGCGCACCGCCTGGCAGTTGGCCTCGCTGCTGCTCAGCTACCCCGACGAGCGGGTGCTGGGCCTGCTGCCGGCCATCCGTGAGGCGGCCGTTACGCTGCCGGACGCCGTGGGCCAGCCCCTGCTGCGCCTGGCCGACCACCTGGCCGACGCCGACGCCCAAGCCGTGTGCACGGCCTACGTGGACACCTTCGACACCACCCGCAAGTGCGCCCTGCACCTGACCTACTACGCCCACGGCGACACCCGGAAGCGGGGCATCGCGCTGGTGCAGTTCAAGCAGGCGTTCCGGCGGGCGGGCCTCGAGGTGAACGACGACGAACTGCCCGACCACCTGTCGGTGGTGCTGGAGTTCGGCGCCACGGGCTCGGTCGACGTGGCGTGGAAGCTGCTGAACGACCACCGGTCCGGGATCGAGCTGCTGCAGCTCGGCCTGGACGCCAAGGACTCGCCGTGGGCGGACGCCGTGACCGCCCTGCGCGCGACGCTCCCGCCGCTGGACGGCACGCAGGCCGAGGCCGTGGCCCGACTGCTCGCCGAGGGTCCGCCCAACGAGGAGGTCGGCCTCGACGGCTACGCCCTCGACCCGCGGCTCAACCCCCACCCCGCCGACGACGACCTCGACCTCTCGCTCGACCTGACAGGAGCCCAACGATGAGCACCTTCCTGTTCGCTGTCTTCCCCTACCTGGCGATGGCGGTGTTCGTCGTCGGGATGATCTGGCGCTACAAGTACGACAAGTTCGGCTGGACCACGCGCAGCTCGCAGCTGTACGAGAGCAAGCTGCTGCGCATCGGCTCGCCGCTGTTCCACTACGGCATCCTGATGGCCGTGCTGGGCCACGCGATGGGCCTGGTGATCCCCAAGGGCTGGACCGACGCGATGGGCATCGACCAGCACACCTACCACCTGGTCGCGGTCATCGGCGGCGTCACCGCCGGCCTGATGGTGACGATCGGCTTCATCATCCTGGTGTTCCGCCGGCGCACGGTGAAGACGGTCTTCAACGCGACCACGGTCAACGACAAGGTGATGTACCTGGTCCTGGGCCTGAACATCTTCTTCGGCATGTGGAACACGATCAGCACCGCTCTGGGTGACGAGCACTTCTACAACTACCGCGAGGGCGTCTCGGTCTGGTTCCGGTCGATCTTCATGGCCCAGCCGAACGTCGAGGCGATCGCGATGGTCGGCACGCCGATCCAGTTCCAGGTGCACGCCGTCCTGTCGTTCCTGCTGATCATGATCTGGCCGTTCACCCGCCTGGTGCACGTGTTCTCGGCGCCGGTCCAGTACCTGGCCCGCCCGTACATCGTCTACCGCAGCAAGGGCGACACCGGCCAGCGGCCGACCCCGTCGCGCGCACCGCAGGGCACGTGGAAGAGCCCCACGGCGTCCAAGCGATAACCTAGGGCCGTGACCGACACGTTCGCTGCGGAGACGACGGCGTCCCCGGGATTCCGCTCCGACGCCGCCCCCGACCGCTTCATGCGCCGCCTGTTCGGCGTCCGGGCGCCGGGGCCTGATCAACATCGGGCTGTTCGCGTTCATGATCGTGTTCGCGATCGGCTGTGGCCTGCTGGGCTGGTTCGGCTGAGGCCGGTCCCATGAGCCGTCCCCCCATCGACCAGGCGCGCTGGCAGGCGTGGATCGACCACGTCTGCGCCGCCGTGGGTGTGGACCCGGCGCTGGTCGACGCGCGGGCCGTCCACGACCTGACCGGCACCGTCGCCACTACCTACGAGCGGCCGATGGCCCCGGTGTCGGCCCACCTCTGGGGCCTGGCGATCGCCGCCGGGACGCCCCCGGCCGAGGCTGTCGACCACCTCGTCGACGCGGCCCGGGAGGCCGCCGCGTCGTGACCCCCCTGCCCCCGCTGGTCGAGCCGGGTCCCCCGCTCACGCGCGCGGAGACCCACCGCTACGCCCGCCACCTGCTTGTCCCCGCGATCGGCGAGGACGGCCAGCGCCGCCTGCGCAACGCCCACGTCGCGGTGATGGGCGCCGGCGGCCTCGGCTCCCCCGCGCTGCTGTACCTGGCCGCGGCCGGCGTCGGGAGGCTCACGATCATCGACGACGACGTGGTCGACGTCACCAACCTGCACCGGCAGGTCATCCACCCCGACGCGGCCGTGGGGACGCCCAAGGTCGACTCCGCCGCCGCCGCGGTCCGCGCGCTGAACCCGACGGTCGAGGTGGTGACCCGCGGCGTCCGGCTGGTGCCGGGGAACGCGGCCGAGCTGTTCGCCGGGGCCGACCTCGTGCTCGACGGCACCGACAACTTCGAGACCCGGTACGCGGTCAACGACGCCTGCGCCGAACTCGGCCTGCCGTACGTGTGGGCCTCGGTCTACCGCACCCAGGCGCAGGTGTCGGTGTTCTGGGCCGCCCCGCCGGCGGGGTTCGTCGGCACCGACCTGCGCGACCTGTTCCCCCACCCGCCGGCCCCCGGCACCGTCCCGAGCTGCGGGGACGCCGGCGTCCTGGGCGCGCTCACCGGCCAGGTCGGGTCGATGATGGCCGCCGAGGCGGTCAAGCTGATCTGCGGCGTCGGCGAGCCCCTGCTCGGCAGGGTCGCGTTCGTCGACCTGCTCGCCGCGACCGTGCAGCACATCCCGCTGGTCCCGGGCGACCGAACCGCCGCACCGCCTGCCCCTTCCCCCGCCGAGGAGACGACCGTGACCGAGACCCTGTCCCCCACCGAGCTGGCCGCCGAGCTGGCCGGCGACGCCCCGCCCGTGGTGCTGGACGTGCGCGAGCCCGCCGAGGTCGCGATCGCCGCCATCGACGGGTCGGTGCGCGTGCCGCTGGCCGAGGTGCTGGCTGACCCCACCGCCACGGGCATCGACCCCGACGCCGACGTGGTCGTGCACTGCAAGGTGCAGCCCCGCGCCGAGGCCGCCGCCCGCGCGCTGGAGGCCGCCGGGTACGCGCGGGTGCGCGTGCTCGAGGGCGGGATCCTGGCCTGGGTGGCCGACGTCGACCCGAGCCAGGCGTCGTACTGATGGCTTCGACGCAGCGCGTCCTGCTCTCGGTCGAGGAGTACCTCGCCGAGGTGCTGGCCCTCGTCCGCCCGCTCGCCGACACCGAGCGGGTGCCGCTGGCCGAGGCCGCCGGGCGCACGCTCGCCGAGCCGGTGCTGGCCCGCGCCGACGTGCCCACCTTCGCCAACTCGGCCATGGATGGCTACGCCGTGCGGGCCGCCGACCTCGTGCCGGGCGTGACGCTGCACGTGGCCGGCGAGGTGCTGGCCGGCTCGTCGGAGGACCCGGTCTTCGGCGGCTGCGCCTGCGTGAAGATCATGACCGGCGCCCCCCTCCCCTCGTGCGCGGACGCCGTCGTGCCCGTCGAGCAGACCACGCCCGTCGAGGGCGGCGTCCGGATCGACGCCGTCGTCGAGCGCGGCCGCCACGTCAGGCACGCGGGCGAGGACCTCCGCGCCGGCGACCTGGCACTGGACGCCGGCGTCCGGCTCGACGCGCACGCGCTGGCCGCCGCGGCCGCCGCCGGGGTTCCCACCCTCGCCTGCGTGCGCCGCCCCGTGGTGGGCGTGATCGCGACCGGCGACGAGCTCGTCCCGCCCGGCCAGGCGCTGGGACGCGGGCAGATCTTCGAGTCCAACGGAACGCTGCTCGCCGCCCTGCTCACGCGCGACGGCGCCACCCCCCGCACCCCGGACGCGGTGCGCGACACCCCTGAGGACCTCACCGCGGCGCTGGATGCCCTCGCCCCCGCGTGCGACCTCATCGTCGTCTCCGGCGGCGTCAGCGTCGGGGACGCCGACGTCACCCGCATCGTGCTCGAGGCCGGCGGGGCGCGGTTCCGCCACGTCCGGATGCAGCCGGGCAAGCCGCAGGGCTGGGCGCGCTGGGGCGCGGGGGGCGTCCCCGTGGTCGCGCTGCCCGGAAACCCGCTGTCGGCCGCGATCAGCTACGAGACGTTCGTCGCCCCCGCCCTCGACCGGCTGCACGACCGCCCCACCCCCGGCTGGTCGGTCGCCGTGGCCACCGTGGGCTGGGACTCACCGCCCGGACGCCGCCAGCTCATCCCCGTCGTCCTCGACGTCGACACAACCGGCCGCCAGCTGGCCCGGCCCGCGCACCGCCGCGGGTCGGCGTCGCACATGGTCACCTCGCTCGTGCTCGCGGACGGGATCGCCGCCGTCGGCGAGGACGTCACCACGGTCGCCCCCGGCGACCTCGTCGCCGTCAGGAGGCTCCCGTGACCGAGATGCCGTTCACCCACCTCGACGCGTCCGGCAGCGCCCGAATGGTCGACGTGACCGCCAAGCAGCCGACGGTGCGCGCGGCCACCGCCGCGGCGTCCGTCGTCGTGTCCGCCGACGTGGTCGACCTGTTGCGTTCGGGCGACGTGCCCAAGGGCGACGTGCTCGCGGTGGCCCGCATCGCGGGCATCCAGGCCGCGAAGAAGACCCCCGACCTGCTGCCGCTGGCGCACGTCATCGGCGTCCACGGCTGCGAGGTCGACCTGACCCTGCGCGACGACGGCGTGGACGTCCGCGCCACCGTGCGCACCGCTGACCGCACCGGGGTCGAGATGGAGGCGCTCACGGCTGTCAGCGTGGCCGCGCTGGCGATCATCGACATGGTCAAGGGCCTGGACCGCTTCGCCCACATCGAGCACGTGCGCCTGCTCGCCAAGGAGGGCGGCCGTTCCGGCACCTGGAAGCGGGAGAACTGATGTACGACGCGATCATCGTGGCCGGCGGGCAGGGCTCGCGGATGGGCTACGTCTCGAAGGCCGACCTGGACGTGTCCGGCGAGCGCCTGCTCGACATCGTGCTCCGCGCGACGGCGGGCGCCGCGACCACCGTGGTGGTGGGCGACGTGGCCGTCCCGCTCGGCGTCGTCGTGACCCGCGAGGACCCGCCCGGCACCGGCCCGGCCGCCGGACTGCTGGCCGGGCTGGACGCCGTCGCCTCCCCCGCGCCGTGGACGCTCGTGCTGGCCTGTGACCTGCCGGACGCGCCCGCCGCGGTCGGCGTCCTGCGCTCGGCCCTCGACACCGCCCCCGACGACGCGGACGGCCTGTGCCTGCGCGACGCCGGCGGCGAGCTGCAGCACCTCGCGGCCCTCTACCGGACGCCGGCACTGCGGCGCGCGTTCGCCGCTTGGGGCGATCCCGCGAACCGCTCCGTGCGCGGGGTGATGGCCTCGCTGTCGCTGCTGCCGGTCGACCCGGGCGACGCCTCGGTCGAGGACCTCGACACCCCCGAGCAGCTCGCGCGCTGGGTCGCCTCCAACCCCGCGGCCCCCGCCAACGCCGCCGAGGACAACAAGGAGGGCTGGCGCGCGTTCGTCGAGGACGCCTGCGCCCGCCTCGGCCTCGACGCCGCCCGCGTCGACGAGCACGCACTGCTGCGCCTGTCCCGCCGGGTGGCCCACGAGGGGGCCCGGCCGATGGCGCCGGTCTCCACCTTCATCCTCGGCCTGGCGCTGGGCGCCGACCCCGAGGCCGACCCCGTCGCGGTCGCGACCGCGCTGCAGGACGCCATCGCCACCGCCCCGCTCCCCGAGGAGGACTGATGCCCACCGTCCGCTTCTTCGCCGCCGCCGCCGAGGCCGCGGGCACCAACACGGTCGTGGTCGACGCCGCGACCCTGGGCGAACTGCGCGACGCCCTCGTGGAGGAACACGGCGAGGGCTTCTCGCGCGTGCTCGACCGGTGCTCGATCCTCGTCGAGGGCCACCGCACCGACGACCGCGAGACGCCGTTGTCACCCACGATGCTCGTCGACGTCCTGCCGCCCTTCGCCGGGGGCTGACGTCGATCGTCTCCCCTTGTCAGGGAGGAGTAGGCTCGCGTTCGTGGGCACCATCGGGCCGAAGGCACTCCTCGACACCATCGGGGGGACACCGCTGGTCGGCCTGACCCGGTTGCTGCCCGACTGCCCCGCGCGGCTGTTCGCCAAGCTCGAGTCCTTCAACCCCGGCGGCTCGGCCAAGGACCGCTCCGCCCAGGCGATCGTGGCCGAGGCGCTGGCGTCCGGTCGGATCGGGCGCGGGTCGACGCTGGTCGAGTCGAGCTCGGGCAACTTCGCGGTCGCGCTCGCCCGGCTGGCCCTCCTGCACGACATGAAGGCCGTGTGCGTCGTCGACCCGCGCACCAACCCGGCGACGCTGGCGATCGTGCGCGCGCTCGGCGCCGAGGTCGTCCCCGTCACCGAACCCGACCCCGACACCGGCGACTGGCTCGTGGCCCGCCTCACCCGGGTGCGCGAGCTGGTCGACGAGCGGCCCGACGCGGTGTGGCTCGACCAGTACTCCAACCGCGCCGCCGTCCGGGCGCACGCCGACGGCACCATGCGCGAGGTCGACCTCGCGCTCGGCGGGGACGTCGACTGGGTGTTCGTCGCCACCTCGACCACCGGCACGATCGCCGGCTGCCTGGCCCACGTGGAGCGTGCCGGGCTGGGCACCAGGGTCGTGGCCGTGGACGCCGCGGGCTCGGTCCTGTTCGGGGGCGAGCGCGGCACCCGCCTGCTCGCCGGCTACGGGGCCGGGATCGTGCCCGCGCTGGCCGAGGGGCTGACCCCGCACGCGGTCGCGCGCATCCCCGCCGACGAGGCCGTGGTCGGCACCCGCGCGCTGGCCCTGCGCGAGGGCGTCCTCGCCGGCGCCTCGGCCGGGGCCGTCGCGGCTGCGGTCGCGCGGTTTGCACCCCAGCTGTCGGGCAACGTCGTGCTGATCCTGCACGACGGCGGCCAGCCGTACGCGTCGACGGTGTTCGACGACGCGTGGGTCGAGGCCGAGGTCGGCGTGTCGCCCGACACGTTGGCCGCCCGCGTCGCCGCCTTCGGGGAGGGCGCGTGAGGGTCGCGGTGGTCGGCGCGGGGCCGAAGGGGCTCTACGCCGTCGAGGAACTGCTCGCCCGGGCACCCCGGGCGGTGGTCGACGTCTGGGACTCCCGCCCGCCCGGCACCGGCGCCGCCTACGCCACCGACCAGCCGGTCTGGCTGCGCCTCAACGTGACCTCGGCGATCGTCGACGGCTTCGATGCGTGGCGCCTTGCCCGTGGTGAGGCCGCTCCCCTCGACCCGTTCCCCCCGCGCGCGCTGCTGGGGGTGTACCTGGCCGAGCGCTGGGCGTCCCTCTTCGAGCGGCACGCGGGGCTCAGCCATGTCGCGCGCGCAGCCGGCACCGTCGAGGCGTCGGGAGCTGCGTGGGCGGTCGACGGGGCGGCCTACGACGAGGTCCTGCTCGCGACCGGGCACGCGACGGACTCCCCTGACGGACTGGCGGCCGGCTGGTCCGGACCGCAAGCGCTCGTGCCGTCGGTCTACCCCGTCAGCGGTCTGGACGCCGTGCCGGCCGGAGCGGTCGTGGCCAGCCGCGGGGCCGCCCTGACCTTCATCGACCTGGCCCTCGCCCTCACCGAGGGGCGCGGCGGGCGCTTCACCGGCGAGCCGTGGGCGCCCGGGTACATGGCGAGCGGGGACGAACCCGGGTCGCTGCGCCCGGTGGCCCGGCGGGGCCGGTTCATGGCCGTCAAGCCGCAGCCGGGGTCGGCGATCGCCTCCGCGGTCTCGGGGGCGGTGCGCGAGCGGGGGCTTGCGGCGATCCGGGCGGCGGGTGACGCCTCTGTCGCCTTGGCCGTCGTGCCCGCCACGGCGCGCAACCTGCTCGCCGGGCTCGGTCAGGACCCGGCGGGGGTCGAGGACGTCTTCGAGGGTGCCCCCACCCACGCCGACGCCGTGGACGCCCTCCGCGCGTCGCTCGCCGTCGCCACCGACCGGGCCCGCCCCGATGCCGGTTGGGCGGTCGGCGCCGCCTGGCGCGAGCTGTACCCCGCGCTGGTGGAGCGCTTCTCGCTCGGGGGCGGGCTCGCCTTCGAGCCCTTCGCCGAGGCGGCGTCCCGGCTGGAGGGGGTGGCCTTCGGCCCGCCGCCGGTCAACGCCGCCAAGCTGCTCGCGCTGGTCGAGGCGGGGGTCGTCGACGCCTCATCGCTGGCCACCGACACGATCGACGGTTCCGGGCACCACGGGCCGGTCGCCGTCGACGTCGTCGTGGACGCCGTGCTGCCCGGCCCCGGCGTGGTCACCGGCGCCGTGACGCTGCCCGGCCGCCTCGTCGAGGCGGGGTTGCTCGTACAGGCCCCCGGACGCCGGGGCGTCGCGCACACCGCCGACGCCACCTGCCTGTCCCCCGACGGGCACCCCCTGCCCGGGCTCGCCGTCGTCGGACGCCCCACCGAGGACGCGACGGTGGGCAACGACACCCTGTCCCGCAGCCTGCACCCCGCCCGGGACGCCTGGGCCCTCCGGGTCGCCGCCCGCTTCGAGGAGGAACGATGAACCACCACCCCGCCCGGGACCGGCTGCGCGCCGGCGTCCACGGCCGACCGCCGCTACCCGCCCGGCTCGAGCACTGGATGTTCGCCCTGCTCTCCGACCCCGACGCGTGCGAGGCCCTGCTGGCCGAGCACGGGTCGCCGGTCAACGTCATCGAACCCGGAAAGCTCCCCCGCAATGCCGCCGAACTCGTGGACGCCGGCGCCCGCCACGGCGTCGAGGTCGGCGTCTTCTTCGCGCGCAAGGCCAACAAGGCGCTCGCGCTGGTGCGCGCGGCGTCCGACGCGGGGCACGGGGTGGACGTGGCCAGCGAGTCCGAGCTGCGGCAGGTGCTGGACGCCGGCGTGCCCGGCGAGCGGGTCATCCTGAGCGCGGCCATCAAGCCCGACGCGCTGCTCGAGCTCGCGGTGCGCTCCGGCACGACGGTGTCGGTCGACGGCCCGGCCGAGCTGGAGCGGGTGGCCGCGGTCGCCAGCTCGGCGGAGGCTGTCGCCCGGGTGGCGCCGCGGGTCGCGCCCAGCCCGGCGACCGGGCTGCCGCCGACGCGCTTCGGGGTGCTCACGTCTGCGTGGGCGCAGGTCGACTGGGCCCGGGTGCCGGCGGTGCAGGTCGTGGGCGTCCACGCCCACCTGCACGGGTATGCGGCCGCCGACCGGGTGGCCGTGCTCGGCGAGTGCCTCCCGCTCGTGGACGCCCTCCGCGCGGCCGGGCACCCGGTCGGGTTCGTGGACCTGGGCGGCGGCGTCCCGATGAGCTACCTCGCCGACCGCGCAGTCTGGCACGGCTTCTGGGCCGCGATGACGTCCGGGAACCGCGACGAGGCGATCACGTGGAAGGATCACCCGCTCGGCACCGTCTACCCGTACTGGCAGGAGCCGGTCCGGGGCGGCTGGCTGGACGGGCTGCTCGCGCTGCCCTTGGCGGACGGGTCGGGCACGGCGGCGTCCGGGCTGGCCTCCCGGGGCTTGCGGCTGCACCTCGAACCGGGCCGCTCGCTGCTCGATGGCTGCGGGCTGACCCTCGCGCGCGTGGCGTTCACCAAGGAGCGCAGCGACGGGGTCGGGCTGGTCGGCCTGGAGATGAACCGGACGCAGTGCCGCTCGACCTCCGACGACTTCCTCGTCGACCCGGTGCTGGTGCGCCGGGGCGCGGCCGGTGACGCCTACGACGGGTTCCTCGTCGGCGCCTACTGCATCGAGGACGAGCTGATCCTGCGCCGGCGGATGTGGTTCCCCGAGGGGGTCGCTGCCGGCGACATCATCGCCCTGCCCAACACCGGCGGCTACCTGATGCACATCCTCGAGAGCGCCTCCCACCAGATCCCCTTGGCGCGCAACGTCGTCCCGGGCCCCGACGGCTGGGAGCTGGACGCCATCGACCGCCCGGCCTGAGCCTCAGCCGCCGATCGCGCTCATCGGGCGCCGGGGCTGCAGGAAGTCGGGGTCGTTGATCCCGTGCCCGGGCAGCTTGGCGGCGAGGTTCTCGTGGATCAGCGCGGTCAACTCCTCGTCCGAGGCCCCGGAGCGCAGGGGCGTGCGCAGGTCGGTCTCGCCGGTGGCGAACAGGCAGTTGCGCAGCTGGCCGTCGGCGGTCAGGCGCAGGCGGTCGCAGTTGCCGCAGAAGGGACGCGTGACCGAGGCGATGATCCCGACGGTGCCCAGCGGCTCCGCGTCGGGAGACCCCACGGGCCGCACCTCGAACCGTTCGGCGGGCGCGGCACCACGTCCGGGCAGCGCCCTCAGGTCGAAGGCCGACGCGAGCAGCGACTGGGTCTCGTCGGCGGTGACCATGCCCTCGCGGGTCCAGGTGTGGCCGGCGTCCAGGGGCATCTGCTCGATGAAGCGCAGCTCGGCGCCGATCCCGAGGGCGTGACGCAGCAGATCCACCGCCTCGTCGGTGTTGATCCCGCGCATGAGCACGGTGTTCAGCTTCAAGGGGCCCAGCCCGGCGGCCAGCGACGCCTCGATGCCCGCCAGGGTGTCCGCGAGCCGGTCCCGGCGCGCGAGCTGGACGAACCGGTCCGGCCGCAACGTGTCCAAGGAGACATTGACCCGCGCCAGACCCGCCTCGGCCAGCGCACCGGCCAGCTTGGCCAGCCCGATCCCGTTGGTGGTCATCGAGACCTCGGGACGCCCCGCCGGGCCGGACAACGCGGCCAGGCCGGCGACGATCTCGACGATGTCGCGGCGCAGCAGCGGCTCGCCGCCGGTGAGCCGGATCTCGGAGATCCCCGCACCCACGGCCACCTCGGCGATCGCCAGCAGCTCGGGCAGGGCCAGCAGGGTCGCCTTCGGCAGCCACGGGACGCCCTGCTCGGGCATGCAGTAGGTGCAGCGCAGGTTGCAGTGGTCGGTGAGCGAGATCCGCAGGTCGCGGTGCTCGCGCCCGTGGGGGTCGACCAGCAGCGGCAGACGCCTCACGGACGCTCCCCATCGGCGGACCCGGCGTCGAGCCCCAGCTGCGACCAGACCTTGCGCCCGGACGCCTCGGTCTGGTGCTTCCAGATCGGCAGCTCGGCCTTGATCACCTCGACCACCTCGGCGCACAGGGCGAACGCCTCGGCGCGGTGCGGGGTCGCGACGCAGCACACCAGCGCGAGCTCCCCCACCTCGAGGTGGCCGACCCGGTGCGACACGGCGACCGCCGCCACCCCGGAGGGGTCGCGCTCGGCGAGCACCCGCTCCACCATCCGCGCCAACAGCGCGTCGGCGTCGGGGTGGTGGCTGTAGTCGATGCCGGTGACCTCGCCCTCGGCCTCGGGGTCGTGGTCGCGGATCATGCCGGTGAACGTCACCAGCGCCCCGGCCCGCGCGCCCGACACCAGCGCGACGTGCGCGTCGGCGTCCAGCGGCCGGTCGGTCACCGCCGAGTGGAGCAACGGCATCAGTGGTCCCCTCCATCCAGTTGGTCGAGCACGTGGTCCACCAGCGGCAGCAGCACCTCGATGCCCTCGGTGACCGCACGCGGCGACCCGGGCAGGTTCACGACCAGCGCCGGGCCGGCCACGCCGGCCACCCCGCGCGACAGGTAGGCGTGCGGCTTCCCGGACGCCCCGCGCAAGAGTTCGGCGATGCCCGGCACCTCGCGGTCCAGGACGCGGCGCGTGCCCTCGGGCGTGCGGTCTCGGGGCCCCACCCCGGTGCCGCCCGACGTCACCACGAAGCGCGCCCCTGCGGCCACGGCCGCGCGCACGGCGTCGGCCACCGAGGCCTCGCCGTCGGGCACCAGACTGCTGGTCACCGCCCAGCCGGACGCCTCGAGCGCGGCCCGGGCAGCGGGCCCGGACGCGTCCGCGCGCAGGCCGGACGCGCACCGGTCGGAGACCGTCACGACGTGCGCTTCCCTGTCCGCAGGCATGTCGGCCAGCGTACCCCGGCTCACACCGTCAGGCGCTCGGCCGCGCTCTCCTCCGCGTAGTGGCACGCCGACTCGTGGCCGCCGTTGCCGTCGGGGCGCTCGACCAGCGCCGGCTCCTCGCGGGAGCACAGCTCGGTCGCCTTCCAGCAGCGGGTGTGGAACCGGCAGCCCGAGGGCGGGTTGGCCGGGCTGGGCACGTCGCCGGTCAGCACGATCTGCTGGCGCACCTCGCGCGCCCGCGGGTCGGGCACGGGCACCGCCGAGAGCAGCGCCCGCGTGTACGGGTGCGTGGGCGTCTCGTAGATCTCGTGCTCGGTGCCGACCTCGACGATCTTGCCCAGGTACATCACCGCGACGCGGTCGGAGATGTGGCGCACCACCGACAGGTCGTGGGCGATGAACACGTAGGCGAGGCCGAGCTCGTCCTGCAGCTTCTCGAGCAGGTTGACGACCTGGGCCTGCACCGACACGTCGAGCGCCGAGACGGGCTCGTCGCAGATCAGCACCTTGGGGTTGAGCGCGATGCCGCGGGCGATGCCGATGCGCTGCCGCTGACCGCCCGAGAACTGGTGCGGGTACCGGTTGATGTGCTCGGGGTTGAGGCCCACGAGGTCGAGCAGCTCCTGCACCCGGCGGCGACGGCCGCCCTTGGGCACGACGTCGGGGTGGATGTCGAAGGGCTCGGCCACGATGTCGCCGACCGTCTTGCGGGGGTTCAGCGATGTGTACGGGTCCTGGAACACGATCTGGATGTCACGGCGCATCTTGCGCATCGCGGCACCGCTCGTGGCGTGCATGTCGACGCCGTCGAGGAACACGCGACCGGCGGTCGGCTCCTCCAGGCGCATCAGCAGCCGGCCGAGGGTGGACTTCCCACAGCCGGACTCCCCCACCACGCCGAGGGTCTCGCCGCGGCGCAACTCCAGGGACACCCCGTCGACGGCCCGCACGTGGCCGGTCGTGCGCCGGATGACGCCGGTCTTGATCGGGTAGTGCTTGACGAGCTCCTCGGCCCGCAGCACGACGTCAGGCTCGGCCATCGGCGAGCACCTCCTTCGTGTGGTGGCAGGCCGCGAGCCGCCTGGGCAGCACCTCGACCAGCGCCGGCGGCTCCCCGCTCCGGCAGACGTCGGTGGCGTACACGCAGCGCGGGTTGAAGGGGCACCCCGGCGGGATGCGCATCAGGTTGGGCGGCAGGCCGCCGATCGCATACAGGGTCTGGCCGCGCTGGTCCAGGCGCGGGATCGAGTCCAGCAGCCCCTTGGTGTACGCATGGGCCGGGCGGCTGTACAGGTCGTGGACGCCGGCGCTCTCGACGATGCGGCCCGCGTACATGACCGAGATCCGGTCGGCGACGTCGGCGACCACGCCGAGGTCGTGGGTGATCAGGATCAGGCCCATGCCCGACTCGGCCTGCAGCTCCTTGAGCAGCTGCATGATCTGCGCCTGCACGGTGACGTCCAGGGCGGTGGTCGGCTCGTCGGCGATCAGCACGGCCGGGTCGAGGGCGATCGCCATCGCGATCATGATGCGCTGGCGCATGCCGCCCGAGAACTGGTGCGGGTAGGCCTTGACCCGCTCCTTGGCGGCGGGGATCTTGACCCGCTCCATCAGCCGCACGGCCTCGGCCTGCGCGTCGGAGCGGTTCATGCCCTTGTGGATGCGGAACATCTCGGCGATCTGCCAGCCCACCGGGAACACCGGGTTGAGCGAGCTCAGGGCGTCCTGGAAGATCATCGAGATCTGCGGGCCTCGGACGGCCTGGCGCTGCTTCTCGGGGAGCTTGAGGAGGTCCTGCCCGCGGAGGAACACCTCGCCCCCGGTGACGTAGCCGGGCGGGGTGTCGAGGATGCCCATGATCGCCTGCGCGGTCACCGACTTGCCCGACCCCGACTCGCCGAGGATCGCGAGCGTCTCGCGCTCGTCGAGGTGGAAGGACACGCCGTTGATGGCCTTGGCCACCCCGTCGCGGGTGCGGAACTCGACGCGTAGGTCGCGGACGTCGAGGAGGTGCTCGGAAGTCATACCAGCCTCTCAGCGCAGCTTCGGGTCGAGGGCGTCGCGGACGACCTCGCCGAGCATGATGAACGACAGCACGGTCAGGGACAGGAAGAGCGACGGGAACAGCAGCATGTGCGGCGTGTTCACGATGTAGCCCAGGCCCGAGGCCTGCGAGATCGCCTGGCCCCACGAGAAGGCCGGCGGCCGCAGCCCGATGCCGAGGAACGACAGCGTCGCCTCGAGCGCGATGTACTGGCCCAGGTTGATCGTGGCGACCACGATGATCGGGGCCAGCGCGTTCGGCAGGATGTGGCTGGTGATCACGCGCAGCGGGGAAGCCCCCAGCGCGCGGGCCGCCTGCACGTACTCGTTCGGTTTCACCTGCAGCACCGAGGAGCGCATGATGCGGGCCAGGCTGGGCCAGCCCAGCACGGCGATGGCCATCACGACCTTGCCCACCTGCAGCAGCAACGGCTGCTTGTCGGGCATGGGCAGCGAGTAGAGGATCACGATGCCGCCGAGCAGGATCGGGATCGCGAAGAAGATCTCGCCGATGCGGCTCAGCAGGGTGTCGACCCAGCCCCCGGCGTACGCCGAGATCGTGCCGATGATGATGCCCATGGTGGTGGTCGCCAGCGTCGCCAGTAAGCCCACGAGGATCGAGGCCCGCGCGCCGTGGATGGTGCGCGCGTAGACGTCACAGCCCTGGATGTCGGTGCCGAACAGGTGGGCCGCGCTCGGTGCCTGACGGGCGTTGGACAGGATGCAGTACTCCGGGTCGGCCCGCGTGAACAGGGTCGGGAACGCGGCCATGACCAGGAAGACCGAGATCAGGCCCACGCAGATCCAGAACAGCGGGTTGCGGCGCATGTCGCGCCAGGCGTCGGACCACAGCGAGGCGTGGCGCTCGTCGGCCTGGACGCCCACGGCGTCCGGCTGGCCGGCGCTGGCGACCTGGGTCGTCGGTTCGTTCGCGGCATCAGTCATGGGAGATCCTCGGATCCAGGACGCCGTACAGCACGTCGACGATCAGGTTCATCAGCAGGTACACCATCACCAGGATCGTCACGGCCCCCACGACGTTGGCGCCGTCGCGGGCGGTGATGCTCTGGAAGATGAAGCCGCCGATCCCGTTGATGTTGAAGATGCGCTCGGTCACGATCGCGCCGCCCATCAGCGACCCGAAGTCGAAGCCCAGGTAGGTGACGACGGGGATCAGGGAGTTGCGCAGCGCGTGGATGCCGATCGTGCGTTGACGGGTGAGGCCCTTGGCCTTGGCGGTGCGCACGTAGTCGGCGCGCAGGTTCTCGACCAGCGTCGTGCGCGTCAACCGCGCGATGTAGGCCACCGACAGCGACCCCAGCACGATGCCGGGCAGGATCAGCTGCTGCAGGGTGCCCGCGCTGGCGGTGACGGCGATGATGTCGGTCAGGCCGGTCTTGAGGATCGCGAACTGGCTCATCGCGCCGATCACGAACACGGGGATCGAGATGACCACCAGCGTGGAGACCGTGATCAGGTGGTCGATGAAGCGGCCCTTGCGCAGGGCGGCGATGATGCCGGCGGTGATGCCGATGACCGCGGTCCACGCGAGGGCGATGAGCGCCAGCTTCAGCGTGGTCGGGTAGCGGGCGATCAACTCGTCGATGACGTAGTTGCCCCGGAAGTTGCGCCCCAGGTCCCCCTGCAGGAGGCGGCCCATGTAGAGCGCGTAGCGCACGAGCAGCGGCTCGTTGAGGTTGTACTCCCGCTTGAACGCCTCGACGTAGGCGGGCGGGCACTCCCGGTCACCACACCGGCCTGCCCAGGGGTCACCGGGCAGCGCGTAGACCAGGAAGTAGAGGATGAACGTCGCCCCCAGGAACACGGGGATCATCTGGAGCAGGCGACGGATGATGTACTTGATCAAGTTTCGGGCCCTCGGTCATGACTGGGCGGGTGGGGTCACCCGCGGGTGACCCCACCGGCCGCAGCAGCGTCGGTTACTTGACGGTGATGCCGGCCACGTCAATGGCGCCGAAGGCGTTCAGCTTGACGTTGTCGACCTTGGTGGAGTAGCCGAACGGGGTGGCGGAGTACCACAGCGGCAGCGTCGGGTACGTCTCGTCGAGCATCGCCTCCGCCTCCTGGTACTTCGCGTTGGCCGCAGCAGCGTCCGTGGCCGCCGCAGCGTCCGTGAGGGCCTGCTGGAAGGCGGGGTTGTCGTACTTGCTGTCGTTGGAGGCAGCGCCCTTGCCGTAGATCGGGGTCAGGAAGTTCTCGATCGACGGGTAGTCCATCTGCCAACCACCGCGGACGATGCCCTTGAGCTCGCCGGCCTTGATCTGCGTGCGCAGGGTGGCGAAGTCGGGGGTCACGTTGACGGCGCAGTCGACACCGAGGGTGTTCTTCCAGCCGTTGCAGATCGCCTGGGCCCACAGCTCGTGGCCCGCGTCGGGGTTCACGGAGATGGTGAGCTGGCCCTGGTAGCCGCCGGACTCCTCGTAGAGGGTCTTGGCCTTGGCCTCGTCGAAGGTGCAGCCGTCGGTGCACTGGCCTTCCTTGTAGCCGTCGACGACCGGGGACACCCAACCGGTGGCCGGGGTGCGGCTGCCGTTGAAGATCTCCTTGGTGATGGTCTCGCGGTCGATGGCGGCACCGAGGGCGGCGCGCAGCTTGGCGTTGTCCTTGAACTGCTCGTCGGTCGGCATGAAGGTGATCCACTGGATGATGCCGGTCTCGGCCACCTGGGCGCGGTCGCCGAGGGCGGCCTTCCAGGCGTCACCCGCGAGCTGGTCGGGCGGGATGACGTCGACGACGTCGACGTTGTTCGCCAGCAGGTCGGCGTAGGAGGCCGAGGGGTCGGTGTACATGCGGAACGTCACCTTGTCGACGTTGCCCGCGTACTGACCGGAGTAGTCGGCGTTCTTCTCGAGGACGATCTCGGTGGCCGAGTTCGAGGCGACCTTGTAGGGGCCCGCACCGATCGGCTGCTTGCCGAAGGCGTCGGACTTCGGGTCGGCGAAGAAGGCGTCGGGCTGCGGAGCGAAGGCCGAGTAGCCCAGACGGACCGGCAGGTTGGAGACGGCCTCGGTGGTCTCGATGGTGAAGGTGCGGTCGTCCACGACCTTCAGGCCGGACAGCGTCTCTGCCTTGGGGGCGCCGTCGCCCTCACAGGGGTCGAGGTCGTTGCCCGCGGCGTCCTCGGACTCACCGGTGCACTGCAGGTCGGCGAAGCCGGCGATCGGCTCGTTGAAGTAGCCACCCTGCTGGCCGTTGGGGCCGAACGCGGTGTAGTTCCAGGCGTCGACGAAGTTCTTGGCCAGCACGTCGGTGCCGTCGGAGAACTTGTAGCCCTCCTTGAGCTTGACGGTGAAGAGCTTGTTGTCAGTCGTCTCGATGGACTCGGCGATGTCCATCTCGGGCGCCGCGGTGTCCACGTTGTAGTGGACGAGCTTGGAGGTCACGGCATCCAGGATGTTGCCGCCACACACCTCGGAGGTGTTGCCCGCGATGAGCGGGTTCTCCGGGGTGCAGCCACGGATGACGATCTCGCCGCCGGAACCGGCGGGGGCCGGGGCGGCGGTGCCGGACGGGGCGGCGGCGCCGCCGGCCGAGGTGGTCGGTGCAGGGGTCGAGCTGCAGGCCGTCGCCAGCAGCGCGAGCGCTGCGACGCCGGCGAGCCCGGCTGCACGCTTCGTGATGCGCATCTAAGAATCCTCCTGAGTGGGGAACGACGGGCGTGCTCGCCAGCCGCACGCGCGGGAGTTTATCCTCAATCGGCATGCCCGTTGACGATTGGCACCGTAACGAAAGAGTGAAGGTTTCGGGGTCGGGAATGTGATAAGTCAAATCAACCAAGAAATGGCGGGTGGGCCGGTTCCCGAAGGAACCGGCCCACCCGGTGTGATCAGTCAACCAGTCAGGACTGGAAGCCCACATTCACCCAGTTGGGCGAACCGAGGCCGAACGCGCCGTAGTTGGCGAGCTTGCCGTTGGTCGCGACCAGCTCGGGACGCTGGTACAGCGGCAGGGTGTGGACCGACTCCCAGATGAGCTTGGCAGCCTGCTGGCCCATCTCGTTGCGCTTGGCCACGTCGGGCTCGACCGCGATCTGCGGGATGAGCTCGTTCAGCTCCGGGTTGGAGAGGCGGGCGAAGTTCGAGCCCCAGTTGTCGGGCGAGCCACCGTAGATCTGGTCGATGCCACGCAGCGGGTACGGGGTACCGATCCAGGAGAACGCGGTGATGTCGAAGTTGCCGGGCTCGAGCAGTTTGCCACCGGTGAAGTCGGCGACCGGGGTGGCGACGATCTCGAGGTTGACGCCGATCTCCTTGAGCATGTTCTGCGCCTGGAGGGCCTCGTTCTCGGACGCCTTGACGCCGGTCAGGGCGGCGAACTTGACGTTGAGCTTGGCGCCGTCCTTCTCGCGGATGCCGTCAGCACCCTCGGTCCAGCCGGCCTCGTCGAGCAGCTTCTTGGCGCCCTCGACGTTGTAGTCGATGCCGGTCTCCTTGCCCAGGTCCACGTACTCGGGCTGGCTGGGCAGGAAGATGTTGTTGTTCAGCGGCTTCGGCTCCCAGTCGACACCCGCGAGGTCGGACTTCGCGATGACCTCACGGTCGAGGCCCATGACGATCGCCCGGCGGACCTTGACGTCCTTCAGGTTCTCGGCCTCGCTGTTGAAGGTGAAGTGGCGGAAGTTCGGGCCGGCGGCCTTGCGCATGACCGTGTTCGGCGTGGCCGAGGCGCGGGCGTAGCCGTCCGGGTCCGGGCCGACGTCGAGGAAGTCGATCTCTTGGTTCGCGAACGCCGAGGCAACGGCGTCGTCGGCGATGGCCTTGAAGGTCACCTTGTCGAGCAGCGGGGCCTCGCCCCACCACTTGTCGTTCGGGACCAGCGTGAGCAGGTCGGCGGTGAGCGACTCGACCTTGTAGGGGCCGGAGAGCCACTCGTTCTTCAGGGTGGTCCAGCCGGTGTTGAACGTGTTGGCGTCGGCCACGGCCTCGGCGCGCATCGGGCCGCCGGAGATGATGGCGGTCCAGTCGGGGTACGTCTTGGTGAACGTGAACTTCACCTCGTAGTCGTTGGCGCCCTTCTCGACCGACTTCAGGTCCTTCCAGCCCTCGGTGGAGGCGGCCTCGAAGGCCGGGTCCTTGCCGTTGAGGGCGTTGACGGTGGCGATCCAGTCGTCGGCGGTGATCGGGTCACCGTCGCCCCAGACGGCCTTCTCGTTCATCTTGATCGTGATGACCTGGGACTCGCCGTCCATCTCGTCGGTGTAGCTGGTCAGGAAGTTCTCGTTCTGAACCGGCTTGCCGCCCGAGTCGAAGGTGAAGTACGTCGGCGCCATCGGCGCCTGCATCTGCGTGTTGTCGAACTGGTTGCCGTTGACGTGGGCGCCGTTCCAGTTCGTCATCATCTCGGTGACAGACAGGCGAAGCGTGCCGCCCTGGGCGAGCGACTCACGCGGCTGCTCGTTGATGTCCCAGCCCGAGCTGGTGGCGGCCGGGGTGCTGGCACCGCCGGTGGGGGCGGCGCTGCTGCCACCGGGGGCGGCGGAACCGCTCGGCGTGGCAGCGGGGCCACCGCAGGCGCTCAGGACGAGCGCCGCAGCTCCCAGCATGGCCGGAGCGAAGATCTTGATGGGCTTCACGTGTCCTCCGATCGTGAATGGTGGGGAAATTCCCCGAGGCTGTTGCCGGTACGCCCGTCCGGATGGACCCGTCGCGCGCACGTTGGGGAACAGAGTACGAAGCCAGATGGGTGTTTTCCAGCTTCGTACCCAACTCGTTACCGTCTGCGACCGTAAGCGTCATCCACATAACGATGAGTGGAAACTTAAGGGTTCCCGACGGCGTGGGACGTCACATGACCGAGACGACCTCGCTGTAGTGACAGGCGTCCGCGTGGTCCTCGCCGGGCACCTTGCCGATCAGCTCCGGCGGCTCCTCGATGCATTTGCGCTGCTCGCCCTCCGACAGGAGGGGGAACTTCTGGCAGCGCGTGCGGAACTTGCAGCCCGAGGGCGGGTCGGCCGGGCTGGGCAGGTCGCCGGTGAGCAGGATCCGCTTGCGGGAGCGCTCGGTCTTCGGGTCGGGGATCGGGATCGCCGACAGCAGCGCCTGGGTGTACGGGTGCCGGGGGCGCTCGTACACCTCGTCCACGTCGCCGATCTCGACGATCTTGCCGAGGTACATGACCGCGACCCGGTCGGCGATGTGGCGGATGACCGCGAGGTCGTGGGCCACGAAGACGTACGAGAGGCCGAGCTGGCCCTGCAGGTCCTCGAGCAGGTTGATGACGCCGGCCTGGATGGACACGTCGAGGGCCGAGACCGGCTCGTCGAGCACGATCAGGCGGGGCGACAGGGCGAGCGCGCGGGCGATGCCGATGCGCTGGCGCTGGCCACCGGAGAAGTGCTGCGGGTAGCGGTCGGCGTGGCCCTCCTCGAGCCCGACCAGCTTGAGCAGCTCCATGACCCGCTTCTCGATCTCGTCCTTGCTGAAGCCGTGGACGCCCAGCGGCTCGGCGATGATGTCGAAGATCGGCATGCGGGGGTCGAGGGACGCCATCGGGTCCTGGAACACGACCTGCAGGTCGCGCCGCATCGTGAACTTCTCCTTGCGGTCCAGCTTCGAGGTGTCCTTGCCGAACACCTCGATCGAGCCGCCGGTCGGCGCGGCGAGGTTCAGCACCTCGAGCAGGGTCGTGGACTTGCCACAGCCCGACTCCCCCACCAGGCCGAGCGTCTCCCCCTCGCGGACGTCCAGGTCGATCCCGTCGACCGCGAACACCGTGCCCACGCGGCGCCGGTAGATCGCGCCCTTCATGAGCGGGTAGTGCTTCTTCATGTCGTTGAGCTCGAGGACCGTCTCACGCTCCTCGCGCGGCACCTCCGCCAGCTGCGACCGGGTGAGGTCGGGCACCGGGAAGATGTCGGCGTACGTCATGCCCTGCGAGACGACCTCGTCGACCCGCACGCACGCGGCCGCGTGGCCGCTGTCGACGCGCTCGAGGTCGGGCTCGGCGGTGCGGCAGGCCTCGATGGCCAGCGGGCAGCGCGGCGCGAACGGGCAGCCGGGCGGCAGGTTGACCACCGAGGGCGGGTTGCCCTCGAGGGTGGCCAGCGCCTCCTGGTTGCCCTGGTCGAGGCGGGGCACCGACCCCAGCAGGCCGATCGTGTACGGCATGGCCGGGCGGTAGAAGATGTCGTCCACGGTGCCCTGCTCGACCGGGCGCCCGGCGTACATGACCGTGACCCGGTCGCTCATCCCCGCCACGACGCCGAGGTCGTGGGTGATCATGATGATCGCGGCGCCGGTCTCCTGCTGCGCCTTCTTGAGCACCTCGAGCACCTGCGCCTGGATCGTCACGTCCAGAGCGGTGGTGGGCTCGTCGGCGATGATGACGTCGGGGTCGTTGGCGATCGCCATCGCGATCATCGCGCGCTGGCGCATGCCGCCGGAGAACTCGAACGGGAACGACTTGACCCGCTGCTCGGGGTTCGGGATGCCCACCAGGTCGAGCAGCTCGATGGCGCGCTGCCAGGCGGCCTCCTTCGAGGTGCCCTTGTTGTGGATCTGGATCGCCTCGACGATCTGGTCACCGATCGTGTAGACCGGCGTGAGCGCCGACAGCGGGTCCTGGAAGACCATCGACAGGGCCTGGCCACGGGTGCGGGACATCTCCTCGTCGGAGCGGCCCAGCAGCTCGTCGCCGTGCAGCTTGATGGATCCCTCGACCCGGGCGCCCTTGGCGAGCAGGCCCATGATGGCCAGCGAGGTGACCGACTTGCCGGAACCCGACTCGCCGACGATGGCCATGGTCTCGCCCGCACGCAGGTCGAAGCTGAGCCCGCGGACGGCCCGGACGGGACCCGCCTCGCTGGGGAACGTGACGTGCAGGTCCTTGACCTCGAGGACGACGTCACCGGCGGCGGTGCGCCGCTTGCGCGCCGGCGCAGCGGTGGTCGCGGGGTTGGTCGAAGCGGTGCTCATGCGCGGCCTCCCGAGCCGGACGTGGGGTCGAGGGCGTCGCGCAGGCCGTCGCCGACCGCGTTGACGCTCATGACCAGGATGACGAGGACGGTGGCCGGGCCCAGGAAGACCCACGGATAGGTGGTCGCCATGCGGGCGCCCTCACCGATCAGCGTGCCCAGCGAGGTGTCGGGGGCCTGGACGCCGAAGCCGAAGTACGACAGGCCGGTCTCGGCCAGGATCGCGTAGCCGACGCCCAGCGTGGCGTCGATGATCAGCAGCGAGCTGACGTTGGGGATGATGTGCCGGATGATGATCTTCCACGCCGGCAGGCCCATGAACTTCGCGGCCTGGATGTACTCGCGCTCCTTCACCGAGAGGGTGAGCGAGCGGACGACGCGGGAGCTCAGCGGCCAGCCGAAGATGGCCAGCAGCACCACGAGCAGCAGCCACGCGTTCGGGCCCTGGGGTCCGCCGGTGGTGATGACGGCGATCAGCAGGAACGACGGGATGACCAGCATGAGGTCGACGATCCAGAGGATGGCCTTCTCGGTGAAGCCGCCGACGTAGGCCGCGGTCGCACCGACCAGGGCCGCGATCGAGGTGGCGATGAGCGCGACCATGAAGCCGATGATGAGCGACTTGCTCATGCCGCGCAGCGTGAGGGCGAGCACGTCGCGCCCGGCCTGCGTGGTGCCCAGGATGTGGTTGCTGTCGGGGCCCTTGAGGAAGGCGTCGTAGTCGATGTCGTCGAACTTCCAGTAGAAGAGCTCGGGACCGATCGCGGCGATGATCGCCAGGGTGATGATCACGATGGCACCGACGACGGCGGTCTTGTTGCGCAGGAAGCGGCGGAACGTGAGCTGGCCCCGGCTGAGGCGCTTGCGCGCACCGGGCGTGGTCGGCTGCTCGACCTCGGCGGGGGCCGGTGGGGTCTCGGCCGGGCCGACGCCCTGGGGGCCTGCAGAGTGCTGGGTCATGGAAAGGTTCTCCCTCAGCTCAGCCGCACGCGCGGGTCGAGGATGGCGACGAAGATGTCGGACAGCACCGCACCCACGAGCACGCAGACGCCGGCGAACGCCGTCACGGCGACCACGCCGTTGATGTCCTGGCCCTGGATGGTGTCGATGCCGTAGGCACCCATGCCGCGGAAGCCGAAGATCTTCTCGGTGTAGGTCGCGCCCACGAACATGGTCGCGACCGTGAACGCCACGTAGGTGGCGGTCGGGATCAGGGCGGTGCGCAGGGCGTGCTTCATGACCGCCTTGTTCTCGCGCAGGCCCTTGGCCCGGGCCGTGCGGACGAAGTCAGAGCCGAGGGCGTCCAGCATCAGGTTGCGCTGGATGCGGCTCATCGACGCCAGTCCGAGCAACATCAGCACCACCGTGGGTAGCAGGAGGTGTTGCAGCCGGTCCGCCAGAACGGGCCACCACCCCTCCCCATGGATGGCACCGGTCTCCCCGATGAATTCGAAGAACTGGTAGCCCAGGCGGCGGTTGGCCTCCGTGGCCAGGATCTGCGCGACGTGGCCGATGACGAAGGCCGGGGTCGAGACGACCAGCAGGGTCAGCACCGTGATCACCCGGTCGGAGATCTTGTACTGGCGGGTGGCCGCCCACGCCCCGATGGCGACGCCCAGCACCAGGCCGAGCATGGTGCCGATGAGCAGGAGTCGGAGGCTGACCCAGATGCGGGCGCCGATCTCGTCGTTCACCACGGCGCCCATGGGAGACTGGCCCCAGTCCCACTTGGTGAGGACATTGGTCAGCCACGTCCAGTAGCGCTCCCACAGCGGGACGTTCTCGCTGAGGTTGCGGGACAGCAGCATCGACTCGATCGAGCGCGGGTCCAACGGCGGGTTGCGCATCAGGAACAGCGAGCGCGGGTTCAACTGGGTCGCGGCCAGGACATAGGTCAACGACACCGCCACGAACAGCAGGACGATGTAGTTGGCGAGTCGCCGCAGGACATAGCCGATCATTCAGTTCCCTCGGGTCAGATTTCGGCCCACTATAGGGGCACGGTTTCCGGCGACCCACCGTACACGGGTGACGCGCCGCCGACGAGGCCTTTCATTCACACTTGTCAGGCGAACATTGAAAAAGTGATCAGCGCCGGTTGACCACGACAGTGCCCAGGAGCAGGTCGTTGATGCCACGGCGGTCCGGACCGATCACGACGGCGGGCAGCACGAGGCACACCAGGGCCGAGCGGACGATCGAGCGCCACACGTCGATGGGGGTCCCGTCCACACGGGTCACCCCGATCTTCGAGATGAGCTGCCCGAAGCTGCCGCCGACCAACGCGGTCAGCACGGCCTTCTGCACGAAGTAGACCGCGAGCACCATCCAGGCCTTCCAGCCGCTCTCGGTGAGGACGCCCCCACCGAAGGCACCCAGCGCCACGACCATGCTGGCCCCCCAGTCCAGCACCAGCGCACCCAGGCGGCTGCCCCAGCCGGCCAGCGACCCGGGCCCCTTCTTGGGCAGGCCCAGGGACTCGCCGGGGTACGGAACGGTCTCGGTCGTCACGCGGTCACCCTAACGCCCAACGTGTAACACCCCCGAAACACGGACGACACCACCCAGTGATGCGCGCGGCCTACGGTTCACTCCGTCAGACCACCCAGTGCTTTCGGAGGACCCATGTTCCAAGACGCCGACGAACTCCTCGCCTTCATCGAGGAGAACGACGTCGAGACCGTCGACGTCCGCTTCTGCGACCTGCCCGGCGTGATGCAGCACTTCACCATCCCGGCGAAGTTCCTCACCCACGACGTCATCGAGGACGGCCTGTCCTTCGACGGCAGCTCGATCCGCGGCTTCCAGAAGATCCACGAGTCGGACATGGCCCTGCTCCCCGACGTGACCTCGGCCTACCTCGACCCGTTCCGCAAGAGCAAGACGCTGAACATGAACTGGTTCGTCCACGACCCGATCACCAAGGAGGCCTACAGCCGCGACCCGCGCAACATCGCCCGCAAGGCCGAGGAGTACCTGCGCTCCACCGGCATCGGCGACACCGCCTTCATGGGCCCCGAGGCCGAGTTCTACGTGTTCGACTCGGTCCGCTTCGAGACCAAGGCCAACGCGGGCTACTACTTCATCGAGTCCGAGGCCGGGGCCTGGTCGTCCGGCTCCGAGACCGATGCGAGCGGCGCCCTCAACCGCGGCTACAAGGTCAAGTACAAGGGCGGGTACTTCCCGGTGGCCCCCGTCGACCACTTCGGTGACCTGCGCGACGACATGGTCCGCCACCTGCAGTCGGTCGGCCTTACCATCGAGCGCGCCCACCACGAGGTCGGCACCGCCGGCCAGGGCGAGATCGCGACGAAGTTCGACACGCTGCTGCGCGCGGCCGACAACATCATGAAGTACAAGTACGTCATCAAGAACACGGCCTGGGAGGCGGGCAAGACCGCCACCTTCATGCCCAAGCCGATCTTCGGTGACAACGGTTCGGGCATGCACGTCCACCAGTCGGTCTGGAAGGACGGCCAGCCGCTGTTCGCCGACGAGGCCGGCTACGCGGGCCTGTCCGACCTGGCCCGCTGGTACATCGGCGGCATCCTGCACCACGCCCCGTCGCTGCTGGCGTTCACCAACCCGACCGCCAACAGCTACCACCGTCTGGTGCCGGGCTTCGAGGCGCCGGTCAACCTGGTCTACAGCCAGCGCAACCGCTCCGCCTGCATCCGTATCCCGCTGACCGGCCCCTCCCCCAAGGCCAAGCGCATGGAGTTCCGCTGCCCCGACCCCTCGGCCAACCCGTACCTCGCGTTCGCCGCGATGCTGCTGGCCGGCCTGGACGGGATCCAGAACAAGATCGAGCCGCCGGAGCCGATCGACAAGGACCTCTACGAGCTGCCCCCGGACGAGCACGCCGAGATCGCGCAGGTCCCCGGTTCGCTCGGCGAGGCGCTGGACGCCCTCGAGGCCGACCACGACTACCTCCTCGCGGGTGACGTGTTCACCTCCGACCTCATCGAGACCTGGATCGAGATGAAGCGCGAGGACATCGACGCGATCCGCCTCCGCCCGCACCCGCACGAGTTCGAGCTCTACTTCGACCTCTGACCCACCTGCCGCAGCAGCGGTGACAATCGACGCCCCCGGGACACCTCCCGGGGGCGTCGAGTGTCAGCGCTGCCGGCTCTGGACGCCCCCAGCCGACCCCTGACGGCCCGTAGTAGGTTCCCCCGTGAGTTCCACGACGAGGAGAAACCATGGACGAGCAGGTCTGGCAGATCATCTCGATGACGGTCTACCTGGTGGCGATGGTCGCGATCGGGTTCCACGCCAACAAGCGCACCCAGAACCTCGACGACTACATGCTCGGCGGCCGGGGACTCTCACCGTTCGTGTCGGCCCTGTCGGCCGGGGCGTCCGACATGTCGGGTTGGCTCCTGATGGGCCTGCCCGGCGCGCTGTACGTGAGCGGCTTGGTCGAGTCCTGGATCGCCATCGGCCTGACCGTGGGCGCCTGGCTCAACTGGAAGTTCGTCGCGCCCCGCCTGCGCGCCTACACCGAGATCTCGCAGAACGCGATCACGATCCCGTCGTTCTTCGGCAACCGGCTCAAGGACGACTCCAACATCCTGCGCATCGTGTCGGGCGCGATCATCCTGGTCTTCTTCACCCTGTACGTCAGCTCGGGCATGGTCGCCGGCGGCACCTTCTTCGAGGCCAGCTTCGGCGTCAACTACTACGTCGGCATGCTCGGCATCGCCGCGGTCACCGTGCTCTACACGCTGGTCGGCGGGTTCCTGGCCGTCTCCTGGACCGATGTGGTCCAGGGCCTGATGATGGTCGTGGCGCTGGTGCTGCTGCCCGTCGTCGGCATCATCGCGCTGGGTGGGCCGGGCGAGCTCTTCGCCCAGATCCGCGAGGTCGACCCGCTGCTGCTCACCTGGTTCGAGGGCGGGACGCCCATCGGCGTCATCTCCGCCCTCGCCTGGGGCCTGGGCTATGTCGGCATGCCGCACATCCTCGTCCGGTTCATGGCCCTGACGTCCGCCCACGAGGCCACGACCGCGCGGCGGATCGGCATCGGCTGGATGATCGTCTCGGCCCTGGGCGCGACCTTCACCGCGTTCGTGGGCATCGCGATGTTCAAGCAGGACGAGACGGCCCTGGCCAACCCCGAGGGCGTCTTCATCGCGCTGGGCCAACTGCTGTTCCACCCGCTCATCGCGGGGTTCCTGCTCGCTGCGATCCTGGCCGCGATCATGTCGACGGTGTCCTCCCAGCTGCTCGTCACGAGCTCGGCGCTGGTCGAGGACATCTACCACGCGATCACGCCGCTGAAGCTGGCCGCCCGGCGCGGCGTCCTGTTCGGTCGCCTCGCCGTGCTGGTCGTCGCGGTCATCGCGGCGGCACTCGCCTGGCAGCGCAACGACACGATCCTCGGCCTCGTCGCGTTCGCGTGGGCCGGCTTCGGCGCGGGCTTCGGGCCGACCGTCCTGCTCGCCCTCTACTGGCGCAAGCTCACCACCGCGGGCGCGGCGGCGGGCATGATCGTCGGCGCGGTGACCGTGTTCGTGTGGAAGCTCGTGCTCAACCCGCTGGGAGGCATCTTCGAGCTGTACGAGATCCTGCCGGCGTTCCTGCTCAACCTGGTCGTCGCCGTCGTGGTCTCGCTGGCCACCTACCGGCCCAACCCCGTGATCGAGGAGGAGTTCGACGCGGCGGTCGCCGGCGTCAGCGTCAGCCGCTGATCCGGCCGGTGGGATCGATGGAGGGCTTGCTGCCCGGCTGCGGCCCGGTCTCGGCGGGGCGTTCGGTGTTCGACCACTGCGACCACGAGCCCGGGTAGAGGCGGCCCCGCCCCAGCCCGGCGTGCTCCATGGCGATGAGGTCGTGGCACGCCGTGACCCCCGAGCCGCAGGAGACGACCACGCCCGCGGCGTCCGTGATGCCGTGGGCGGCGTACCGCTCGCGCAGTTCCTCCGGCGACCGGAACCGGCCGTCGGCCAGGTTCCCTGCGAACGGGATGTTGATCGCCCCGGGGATGTGCCCGGCGCGCGGGTCGAGCGGCTCCACCTCCCCGCGGTAGCGCTCGGGGGCGCGCGCGTCGGCGACCACGGGCGCGGTGGCCGCGTCGTCGATGGTGGCCAGCGCCTCCGGCGGCCAGGGGCGCGGGCTGAAGTGGGCCGCCTCGCGCGTGACCAGGCCCTCCTCGAGCGCCGATCCGCCATGGGCGAGCCCGCCGTCGAGCAGCGCGGCGTCCACGCCGAGCAAGCGCAGCAGCCAGACCAAGCGTCCGGCGAAGGCCCCGCCCGCGTCGTCGTAGGCGACGACGACCGAGGCGTCCCCGATCCCGAGCGCCGACATGCCGTCGGCGAAGGCCTGCGGTTCGGGCAGCGGGTGCCGCCCGGTCTCGGGGGAGGACGGCCCGGCCAGCACGGCGTCCATGTCGACGAAGACGGCGCCGGGCAGGTGCCCGGCGGAGTACCCCTCGACGTCGGGGCCACCGGTCGGGGTGTACCGCACGTCGACCAGGACGGCGCCGGGGTGTTCGGACAGGAAAGTGGCGGGCACGACCGGTGGGATCATGCCCGCCACTGTAGCGACGGTGGGGTGCTGGATCAGCCGCGTCGCGGCAGTCCGGCGAGCCCGTCGATGCCGTGCAGCGTGGACACCGCCGGCTCGTTCTGCAGGGTCGGGTCGACGGCCAGGTAGGCCTTCGTCTCGCGGGCGATCAGGCCCGAGCAGATCAGCAGGCCGATCAGGTTCGGCAGGGCCATGAGGCCGTTGGCGATGTCGGAGAACGTCCAGACGAGCTCCAGCTCGCTGATGCTGCCCACGAATACGACCACGCTGAACAGGAGGCGGTAGGGCAGGACGCCCTTGATGCCGACCAGGCGCTCGACGTTGCGCTCGCCGTAGTAGGCCCAGCCCAGGATCGTCGAGTAGGCGAAGAACACCACCGAGATGGCCACGATCACGCCACCGGTGGTGCCGGGCAGGCCGATCGAGAAGCCCTCGGCCGTGAGCGCCGCGCCCTTCTTGTCGGTCATCCACGCACCGGTGGAGATGATCACCAGCGCGGTCATCGACACCACGATGATCGTGTCGATGAAGGTCTGGGTCATCGACACCAGGCCCTGGCGCACCGGGTGCTTGGTCTTGGCCGCCGCGGCGACGATGGCCGCCGAGCCCATGCCCGACTCGTTGGAGAAGACACCGCGCGCGATGCCGTACTGGATCGCCTGGGCCACGACCGAGCCCACGAAGCCGCCCGCGGCGGCGGTGCCGGTGAACGCGTCGGAGAAGATCAGCCCGAACGCGCCGGGCAGCGCCTGCCAGTTGAGCCCGAGGACGACGAGGGCGCCGACGACGTAGATGACGATCATCACCGGGACGAAGCCGGCGGTGACGCGGCCGATCGCCTTGATGCCACCCAGGAGCACGGCGCCGGTCAGCACCGAGACGAAGATCGCGGTGACGATCGGGTCGACCGCGAACGTCTCCTGCAGCGTGTGCGCCACGGTGTTGGCCTGGGTCATGTTGCCGATGCCGAACGAGGCGATGACGGCGGCGACGGCGAAGAACAGGGCCAGGAACTTGCCGAACCCGCCGCCGATCGCCTTCTCCAAGTAGTACTGCGGGCCGCCGGAGACCTCCCCCTTGGCGTCGAGCGTGCGGAAGCGCACCCCCATGAACGCCTCGGAGTACTTGGCGGCCATGCCGAAGATGGCCGAGACCCACATCCAGAACACCGCACCGGGGCCACCGAGGGTGATGGCCGTGGCCACACCCGCGATGTTGCCGACACCGACGGTGGCGGCCAGCGCCGTGGTCAGAGCCTGGTAGTGGCTGACGTCACCGTCCTCCTCCAGTCCGTCGTGGCGGTTGATGAAGGCCAGGCGCAGGGCCGGCACGAGCTTGGTGAACTGCAGGCCGCCGAGGCGGACCGTCAGCCAGATGCCGGTTCCGAGCAGCAGGGGCAGGAGCACGAACGGCCCCCAGACGATGTTGGCGATGTCGCCGAGCACTTGCTCCAGCACGATGTTCCTCACGACGGTTGGACGGGCGCTACATGAGACCATCCCGAAAACCGTCGTGGCAAGCACCCGGCCGACCATTCCACACCTTGGTCGCTCCAGGCGATGACGGGCAGGCCGCGCCCAGGGTGTGCCTGGGCGGCCCGCACCAAGTCTATCGCTCAGATGGGCAGGCGCTTGAAGATCGGGGCCGGGATGTGCCGCAGGACGAGCATGACGGCCTCGAACGCCGGGGGCGTCCAGACGACGCGCTGCCCCTTCCGGGCGGCCGTGACCACCAGCGAGGCGACCTCGTCGGGGTTCACCGTGAGCGGCGCCTCCTTGACGTGCGCCGACATGCGGGTGCGCACCTGGCCGGGGCGGACCACGAGGACGTTCACCCCCGACGGCGCGAGCGCGTCGCCGAGGTTGGTGTAGAACCCGTCCAGGCCGGCCTTGGTGGAGCCGTAGACGAAGTTTGAGCGGCGCACCTTGAGGCCGGCCGCCGAGCTCATCGTGATGACCTGGCCGAAGCCCTGCGCCTTCATCCGCTGCCCGAGGAGGACGCCGACGCTCACCGCGCCGGTGTAGTTCACCTGGGCGGCCTCGACCGCCTTCGCCTGGTCCTGCCAGAGTTCCTCGGCCTCGCCCAGCACGCCGAACGCCACGATCGCCACGTCGACGTCGCCGCCGGCCCACGCGGCGTCCATGAACGCCGGGTGGGCGTCGAAGTCGGTGGCGTCGAAGTCGAGCACCTCCACCGCGCGGGCTCCCCGGGCCCGCAGCGAGACCACGGTGGCGTCGGTCCGGTCGTCCCCGGGCCGGACGCCGAGCACCACGCGGGCGGGTGCGTGGGCGAGGTACTCCCCCACGATCGCCAGGCCGATCTCGGACGTGCCGCCCAGCAGCAGGATGGTCTGGGGGTTGCCGGTGGCGTCGATCACATCAGCTCCAGTCGTCGGGCCATGTCGGAGGCGAACACGCCGGTCGGGTCGATGGCCCGCCGGGTGGCGATCCAGCCGTCGATGCCGGGGTACATGGCGTGGAAGGTCGCGGAGTCGGTGCGGGAGTCCTTGGAGGTGTACAGCCGGCCGCCGAACTCGAGGACGCGGGCGTCCAGCCCGCGCAGGAACTCCGACAGCCCGGCCCTGATCGGGAGGTCCACGCAGACGTTCCAGCCGGCCATCGGGTACGACAGCGGCGCGCGGTTGCCCTCGCCGAACAGCTTGAACACGTTCAGGAACGAGTAGTGCCCCGACGCCTGGATGCTGGCGATGATCTTCTTGAACTCCCCCACCGCGGCCGGCGGCACCACGAACTGGTACTGCAGGAAGCCGTCGGAGCCGTAGGCGCGGTTCCACTCCCCGAACATGTCGAGCGGGTGGTAGAAGCCGGTGAGGCTCTGGATCTTGTTCGTGTACTCCCCCGACTTGGCGTACCAGGCCTGCCCGAGCAGCCCGAAGGTCAGCTTGTTGGCCAGCCCGTTGGGGAACACGTCGGGCAGCGTCACGAACGTCTTCCCGCTGAACTCCAGCGGCCGGTCGGCGAGCTTGGGGGCGTACGCGCGCAGTTGGTCCAGGGTGGCGAGGTTGCCGCGGCTGATCGCGGCCCGGCCCAGCTTCGGCGGCGCGGAGATGGCGTCGAACCAGGCGCTGGAGTAGGCGTACCGCGACTCCGACCCGTCGGAGTGCACGGCGATGGTCTCCTCCAGCGACCCGGTGACCACGCCGTCGGCGAGGAACCAGGCCGTCTCGACGCGTTCCATCGCCACGGTGGCGCGCAGCACGATGCCGGTCAGGCCGATCCCGCCCACCGTCGCCCAGAACAGCGACGCGTCGGGGTCGTCGGGGCTGCCGTCGGGCGTGAGCGTGAGCACGCGGCCGTCGGCGACGAGCAGGTCGAGGGAGCGCACGTGGTCGCCGAAGCTGCCCGCGGAGTGGTGGTTCTTGCCGTGGATGTCGTTGCCGATCGCCCCGCCGACGGTCACCTGCCGCGTCCCGGGCAGGACCGGCACCCACAGCCCGTGGGGCAGGGCCGCGCGCATCAGCGCGTCCAGGCTCACCCCGGCCTCGACGGTGACGGTCGCGGCGGCGTCGTCGATGGCGAGGATGCGGTCGAGGGCGGTCATGTCGACCACCAGCCCGCCGCCGTTCTGGGCCACGTCGCCGTAGCTGCGGCCCAGCCCGCGGGCGAGCACGCCCCGGCCCTGCCCGGACGCCCTCCGCTCGGCCTCGCGCGCCACGGCGGCGACCACCACCTCGGCGTCGGGGGTCCGGAGTACCTGCGCGGTGCTGGGCGCCGTGCGCCCCCACCCCGTCAGCTTCTGGGCGGTCGTCTGGCTCACCCCACCAATCTAGTCGCGGCGTGGCTCAGGCGCCGGGGGTCAATCCCCAGAAGACCCGGTCCATGACCTCGCGGGCGAGCCGGGCGCGACGCGACCAGTCGTCGATGAACACGCCCACCTCGGCGCGGGCGTAGCCGAGCATCTGGGCCACGGCCGCCCGCTCGCGCGCGTCGGTCGGGATCGTGTCGGACGCGCGCCCCCGGAGGAGCATCGTCGCGTTGCGGATGCGGGTCGCCATCAGCCAGGCCTCGCGCAGGGCGACCGCGTCCGCCTGGGCCAGGTAGCCGCCGGCCTCCTCCGCCTCCAGCGCGGCCAAGGTACGGGGCGTCCGCAGCGAGGGCGCCTCGTGGCTGTACTCCAGCTGCAGCAGCTGCACGCACCACTCCACGTCGGACAGCCCGCCCGAGCCGAGCTTCACGTGCCGGCGCGGGTCGGTGCCGCGCGGCATGCGCTCGTTCTCCATCCGGGCCTTGAGCTTGCGGATCTCGGTGACCTGCCGGGGCGCGATGCCGCCTTCGGGGTGGCGCACCCGGTCCACCACGGCGAGCAGGGACGCCGACAGCTCGCGGTCGCCGGCGCCGTGACCGGCGCGGACCAGCGCCTGCGCCTCCCAGGTCGAGGACCACTTCTCGTAGTAGGCGGTGTAGGAGGCCAGCGTGCGCACGATGGGGCCGCCCTTGCCCTCGGGTCGCAGGTCGAGGTCGAGCTCCACGGCGGGGTCCGCGCCCGGACGCCGGAGCAGCTCCCGCAGCCGGGTCACGAGCTTGATCCCCCGGGCGACCGCCTCGGGGTCGTCGGAGTCGCCGATGACGACCATGCCGTCGGCGTCGGAGGAGTAGGACAGCTCGCGCCCGCCCCACCGGCCGAGCGCGATCACGGCGAGCGCCGGGGCGTCGGGGTGCTCCCGGCGCGCGACCTCGAGGGCGGCGTCGATCGAGGCCGACATGACGCCGCTGAGCCCATCGCCCACCGCGACCACGTCCATCCGGCCGAGCAGGTCGGCGATGGCGATCCGCAGCAGCTCCTTGCGCCGGACCCCCCGGATCGCCTCGACCGCCGCGTTGGGGTCGTCGTGGCGCTTGGCGGAGGTGGTCATCTCGTGCAGGATCTCCTCCTGCGTGCGGGTCAGGTGGTCGGCGTCGGCCAGCAGCTGGGCGGTCTGGGGCGCGCGCAGCAGCAGGTCGACGGCGTAGCGGCTCGACGATAGCACCACCGCGAGGTTCTCGGCCATCGCGCCCTCGTCGCGCAGGGCCCGCAGGTACCAGGAGGTCGACCCCAACGCCTCCGACACCTGGCGGAAGGCCAGCAACCCGTGGTCGGGGTTCGGGCCCTCGGCGAACCAGCCGAGCATCGCCGGCAGCAACTGGCGCTGGATCTCGGCCTGCCGGGTGACCCCGGTCGTGAGGGCCTCGATGTGCCGCAGCGCGGCCCGGGTGTCGTTGAAGCCGAGCGCGCGCAGCCGGGTCTCGGCGGCGTCCGAGGTCAGGCGCACCGCCTCGGACGGGATGCGGGCCACCGCCTCGAGCAGCGGCGAGTAGAAGATGCGCTGGTGCAGCCGCAGGACCCGCCGGGTGGACGACCGCCAGGCCGAGGACAGCTCGTCGCTGGACGCGAAGCCCATCCCGCGGGCCAGCCGGCGCAGGCTCGGCTCGTCGGTCGGCATCAGGTGGGTGCGACGCAGCTGGTGGAGCTGGATCCGGTGCTCCAGCACCCGCTGCAGCCGGTAGGCCTTCTCGAGCTGCTGCCCGTCGGCGCGGCCCACGTAGCCGGCCGAGACCAGCGCGTGCAGCGCGTCGAAGGTGCCCCGCAGGCGGAGCCGCTCGTCCCCGCGACCGTGCACGAGCTGCAGGAGCTGCACGCTGAACTCGGTGTCCCGCAGGCCGCCGGCGCCCAGCTTGATCTCCTGGGCGGCCTCCTTGGCCGGCAGCAGCGAGATCACGCGCTTGCGCATCGCCTGGATCTCGCTGACGAACTGCGGGTCGTCGGCCACCGACCACACCCGGGGCGCCACGAGGTCGACGAACGCCTGCCCGAGCGCGCGGTCGCCGGCCATCGGGCGCGCCTTGAGCAGCGCCTGGAACTCCCAGTTCCTGGCCCACTTGCCGTAGTAGGTGCCCATCGAGGCCAGCGACCGGACGAGCTGGCCGGCCTTCCCCTCGGGGCGCAGGTTGGCGTCCACCTGCCAGATCGTCCCGGCTGCGGTCCGTGCCGAACAGGTCCGGGCCACGGACGCCGCGAGCTTGGTCGCGATCGCCACGGCCTCGGTCGCGTCGACGACCGGCCCCCCCGCCTCGTCGAGGGCGGGTTCCGCGACGTGGATGACGTCGACGTCGGAGACGTAGTTGAGCTCGCGGGCGCCGCACTTGCCCATGGCCAGGATGGCCAGCCGGACCCGCTCGTGCCCGGGTACCTCGGCGCGGGCCAGGGCGAGGGCCGCCTCGACCACGCCGTCGGCCAGGTCGGCGAGCTCGCGCCCGATGTCGGCGACGGTGGCCAGGGGGTCGGAGGCGGTCAGGTCGCGCGCGGCGACGCGCAGCAGTGCCTCCCGGTAGGCGAGCCGGAGGGCGTCGCCCGACCCGGCCTGGGCGACCGGTGCCTCCGCATCGGGGTCGGCCCCCACCGCGCGCAGGAGGTCGGCGCGCAGGGAGGCGGCGTCGCGGGGCCACGGTTCCTCGTCGAGCACGGCCAGCGCCTCGGGGTGCACGCCCAGGTGCTGGTTGAGGGCGACGGACGCCCCCATCACCCGGGCGACCCGGCGCGCGCGCTCGGGGTCGGCGATCACGTGGCGGAAGGCGTCCGTCTGCTCGGCGGCCATGCGCGCGAACCCGCCCATGGCGAGGTCGGGATCGGCGCTGGCGAGGAGTTCGTCCACCAGCCGGCGCACGGCGGGCTCGTCGTGGAAGACCGCGAACCAGGTCTCGATCACCGCCACCGCGTGGTGGGGGTCGGCGAAGCCCCGGCGGGCCAGTCGTCCGGCGGGGGTCGACATGCGGTCCATGGACCAGATGCTAGTCGGACCGGGTCGGGCCCGTGGCGGGCGCCGACTACTCTGGAGGGTGCCGTCCCCTGCTCGAGGAGTCCCGATGAACAAGCCCCGCGCGCGCACGCCGTGGTCGCGCCGCCGCTGGGTGCTCGTGATCGGGGCTGTCCTCCTGGCCATCGCCCTCGTCGCCGGCGTGGTCCTCTGGAACGCCTCCCGCACGCCCGCGGGCCCGACGACCGACGTGGTCCGGGCCACCCGCACCGACGAGACGACCACCGTCTCCCTGGCCGGCGTGCTCGCCCCCCAGCAGCAGGCCAACGTGTCCTTCGCCGTCCCCGGCACCGTCCGCACGATCGACGTGAAGGTCGGCGACACGGTGACGGTCGACCAGCAGCTCGCCACGGTCGGTGACCGCGACCTGCGCAACGCCCTCAGCCTCGCCGAGGCGCAGGCCACCGCGGCCCGCGCCCAGCTGCAGACCGCCCGCGACGCCGACCGCGCCACCTCGGCGCAGGTCGCGGCCGCCCGGGCGGCCGTCGAGTCGGCCGACGCCGCCGTGGCGCAGGCCCGCGACCGGCTGGCCGACGCGATCCTGACCTCCCCCCTGGCGGGCGTGGTCGCCGCGGTCAACGTCGAGGTGGGCGACCAGGTCTCCGGCGCCGGGGGCTCCGTCGGCGGGGCCTCGCTGCCCGGTCTGGGCGGCATGTCCGGCCTCTCGGGCATCCCCGGCCTGTCCGGCATGACCGGCGGCTCGACGAGCGGCAACGGCGCGACGGCGACGGGGGCCAACATCGTGGTCGTCGTGCCCGACGCCTGGAAGCTCGAGGCCGAGGTCGGCACGGCCGACCTGCCCCAGCTCCAGGCCGGCCAGGAGGCCATCGTCACCCCCACCGGCACCTCTCAGCACGTGAGCGCCGTGGTCGACACCGTCGGCATCGTCGCCAACGCAGCCTCGGGGCAGGCCGCCACCTTCCCGGTGACCCTCCGCATCACCGACCCCTCCGCCACCCTCTTCTCCGGCTCCAACGCCGACGCCGTCGTGACCACCGGCACGGTCCGCGGCGTGCTGACCCTCCCCGGCGAGGCGATCTGGATCACCAACGGCCAGCCCGCCGTGCGGCGCCAGGTCGGCGGCACGGTGACCTCGGTCGAGGTGACCACCGGGCGCCGCTTCGGCGACCGCGTCGAGATCACCGCCGGCCTGGACGAGGGCGCCGAGGTGCTCGCCCGCCGCAGCGTCGTGGTCACCCCGCCCCCGCGTCCGCAATTCGGCCCCGGCGGCTCGATCGTCTCCCCCGACCCGACCGCCACGCCCGAGCGATGAGCGCCCTGCTGCGGATGACCGGCGTCCGCAAGACCTACGACACCGGGGTGGTCGCCGTCGAGGCGCTGCGCGGGGTCGACCTCGAGGTCGCCGAGGGCGACTTCGTGGCGATCATGGGCCCCTCGGGCTCGGGCAAGTCGACGCTGATGCACATCCTCGGCTGCCTCGACGTGCCCTCCGCCGGCACCTACGAGCTCAGCGGCGTCGACGTGAGCCGCATGACCGAGGCCGAGCTCGCCGACGTCCGCAACCGGCGGATCGGCTTCGTCTTCCAGCAGTTCAACCTGCTCCCCTCCATGACCGCCCTGCGCAACGTCGAGCTGCCGCTGGTGTACGCCGGGGTGCCCCGCGCCGAGCGCCGCGAGCGGGCCCTGGACGCCCTCGGTCGCGTCGGCCTCGCCGAGCGCGTAGACCACCGCCCCGGGGAGCTCTCTGGCGGCCAGCAGCAGCGCGTCTCCGTCGCCCGGGCCCTCGTCACGGACCCGGCGCTGATCCTCGCCGACGAGCCGACGGGCAACCTCGACTCGGTCTCCACCCGCGACGTGCTCGGCCTGTTCCACGAGCTGCACGCCGCCGGCCGCACGATCGTGCTCATCACCCACGAGGCCGACGTGGCGCAGGAGGCCCGCCGGGTCGTCCGCATCACCGACGGCCTGTTGTCGGAGGGTGCCGGGGTGGGCGCATGAGCTGGTCCGAGACGTTCCGCACGGCGGTCGAGGCGCTGCTCGGCCGCCGGATGCGCTCGCTGCTGACCATGCTCGGCATCCTCATCGGCATCGCCGCGGTCATGCTGACCGTCGGGCTCGGCGAGGGCGCCCGCCACCAGATCACCGCCGAGATCAACAAGCTCGGCTCCAACCTGCTCATCGTGATGCCCGGATCGGCATCGGCGTCCGGCCAGCGCACGGCCGGCATCCAGTCGCTGACGCTCGAGGACGCCGAGACCATCGCCGACCCGGCCGTCGCCCCCGACGTGGCCGGCGTGGCCCCGATGATGGGCACGCGCGCCAGCGTCCAGTACGGCACCAAGGACTGGTCCTCCCAGGTCACCGGCACCACGGTCGACTGGCCGGTCGTACGGGCGCGCGGGCTCATGGACGGCCGGTTCTTCACGCAGGTGGAGCAGGCCTCGGCCGCGCAGGTGGTCGTGCTCGGCCCAACCACCGCGGGCAACCTGTTCGCCGACAGCCCCGCAGTCGGCCAGGAGGTCGTGATCAGCGGGCAGACGTTCCTGGTCGTCGGGGTCCTGGAGTCGGTCGGGGCCAGCTCGATGACCAACGACGACGACACCGTCGTCATGCCCATGACCACCGTCGCCCAGCGCCTGGTGCCGCCGGCATCGGCGCGCTCGCTGCAGGCGATCTACGTCGCCGCGCGCGACGACGCCTCAATCTCGTCGGCCCACCAGCAGATCACCCGTGCCCTGACGGTCAACCACGCCACGACCTCGGCCGACCAGGACTTCTCGATCATGACGTTCCAGGCCCTCCTGACGGCCATGAACTCCATGACCGCGGTCCTGACCACCCTGCTCGCCGGCCTGGCAGCGATCTCCCTCGTGGTCGGCGGCATCGGCGTCATGAACATCATGCTGGTGTCGGTCTCCGAGCGCGTCCGCGAGATCGGCCTGCGCAAGGCCCTCGGCGCCACCCCGGCCCTGATCCGCCGGCAGTTCCTCGTCGAGGCCGGCATCCTCGGCCTCCTCGGCGGCGCCCTCGGCGTCGCGCTCGGGGTCGCCGGTGCCGCCATCCTGACCCCGCTGCTGGACCTCCAGGTCACCGTGTCCCTGCCCGCCACCCTGCTGGCCCTGGCCGTCTCGCTCGGCATCGGGCTCATCGCGGGCACCTACCCCGCGGCCCGGGCGGCGAACCTGCCCCCGATCGACGCCCTGAGGAGCGAGTGATGAAGCGCGCCGGATGGATCGTCGCGGCCGTCGGGGCCGTCGTGCTCGGCCTGGTCGTCTGGGCCCTGCAGCCCCGCGCCGCCGAGGCCGCCTACGTGACCGCCCCCGCCGCGCGCGGGGCGATCACCCAGACCATTTCCCTTGTGGGCCCCGTCGAGCGCGACGGCCAGGCCACCCTGGAGTACCGCAGCGACGGCATGGTCACCGCCGTGCACGTGAAGGTCGGTGACCAGGTCACCGCCGGCCAGCAGATCGTGAGCATCGACCCCGCCCCGCTCCGGCTGTCCGTCCTGCAGGCGCGCGCCCAGCTCGCCCAGGCCGAGGCGCAGCTGGACGCCGACCTCGCGGCCCAGCGCTCCGGCGGTTCGAGCCTGCCCGCCGGCCTCGGCGGAGCGCTAGGCGGCGGGCTGCCGTCGATGCCGGGTGGTTCGGGTGGCTTCGGCGGCACGGGCGGCCTGCCCACCGGCGGCTTCCCGGGTGGCCTCCCCGGCGGCGGCGCCCCCGGCGGCGGAATGCCCGGTGGCGGCCAGGCACCCGCGTACCTGACCGAGCTCAACGCCTCGCTCGCCGACCTCCAGACGGCCGTCGAGCGCCAGCAGACCCAGTGCACGCCGGTCTTCTCGGCCCTGCAGCGCCTGCGGGACCTCCGCGAGTCCCTGCCCAGCCCCCTCCCGACCGCGCTGCCCACGGCACTGCCGACCACCTCGCCCACCGCCACCCCGACGGGCTCCGCCACCCCAACGCCGAGCCCCATTCCGGAGCCGTCCGCCAGCCCCGAGCCCACGGTCGGCCCCGAGCCGAGCGCCACCCCGAGCGCGACGCCCTCCCCCGAGCCCCCGGGCTCGCCCGACCCGAACCCCGGCTCGCCGCAGCCCACGGCGTCCGACGAGCCGACGCCGCGCCCGAGCGCGACCCCGAGCCCCAGCGTGCCGGGCCTGCCGCGGCTGCCCGACGTGGACCTCGACGAGCAGCTCGACAAGCTGGTCGGGATGGCCGACCAGGTGCAGGCGTGCTCCGACGCGATGGTCGGGCTCGCGCAGGCCGAGGGCCGCGCCGGCATGGCGATCGGCGCCGCGGCCCAGGGCCTGGCCGCGCAGACGCAGGCCGCGACCGCGGCGATGGCCAAGGCGCAGGCCCAGCTGCAGGAGGCCATGGCTGCCGCCCAGCAGCAGGTCGAGGCCGCGGCCCGCGCCGCCGCCGAGGACGCGATCCGCAAGGCACAGGCCGACCTCGAGGCCCAGATGGCGGCCTCGTTCGGCGGCATGGTCACCGACGCGACGATCGCCAACGACCGGGCCCGCCTGCTGCAGGCCCGCCAGCAGCTCGAGTCCGCCGAGGCAGACCTGGCCGCGGCGACCCTGACCAGCCCGACCTCCGGGGTCGTCGGCGCGCTCGACTTCGCCGTGGGCGAGAGCTCGCGCGGTCGGTCGGCCACCGTCGTCGGCGAGGGCGCGGCCCGCGTGACCGTCGAGGTCCCCCTCGCCGTGCGCGCGCTCGTCGCCCCGGGAGTCACCGCGCGGGTCGGCCAGCTCGCCAGCCCCGCCACCCTGGACGGCCAGGTCACCGGCGTCAGCGTGCTGCCGGGTGCGAGCGGGTCGCCTCGCTACGAGACCACGGTCGTCACCGACGACCCCGACCAGACCCTGCACCCCGGCTCGTGGGCCGACGTGACGCTGACGCTGGCGCAGGCGGCCGACGTCCTCACGGTCCCCTCCTCGGCGGTGACGAAGATCACCGACACCACCGGCACGGTCGAGGTCGTCGGCGCCGCGATGGACCAGACCGCCGACACCGTCACCGTGGTGACCGGCCGCACCGGCCAGGGCAAGGTCGAGGTCGTGAGCGGCCTGGCCGACGGCCAGTTGGTCGTGCTCGCCGACCGGCGCCTGCCGGTGCCCGGCGGCATCGGCCAGTACGCCCCGCCGTCGCAGGCCTCCCCCGAGCCGACCGCGCGCCGATGAGGCGCCCCGACCGGGCGGCCCTCGCGGCCGCCTCCGCGACCGCGGCCGCCGTGGCCGTCGGCGCCCAGGTCGGGCGCAGCGAGCTGGCCGCGGCCGTGCGGGCCACCCTGGGCCAGCTGGAGGTGCTCTTCCCGGGCAAGCTCGTCGAGGTGCGCGTGCCCCCGTTCGCCGCCGTGCAGGTCGGCGTCCCGGGCCAGGCCAGCGCGCACACGCGCGGCACGCCACCCAACGTCGTCGAGACCGACCCCGGCACGTGGCTCGCCCTGGCGAGCGGGCGCCTCGCGTGGCCGGACGCCGTGGCGGCCCGCCGGGTCAGCGCCAGCGGGGCGCACGCCGACATCGGCGGGCACCTGGGCGCGTTGGTGGCGGACCTGGCCGGGTGAGGCTCAGCGGCGGCTGGCGAGGTCGATGACCTCGGCGTCCGGTCGTGCGTCGACGCGGCACAGGATCCCGTCGCCGCGCCCGAACACCACCCCGGGGAGGGTGAAGTCGTCGGTCACCTCGCGGAAGCCGAGCTGGGCGTGCAGGGCGCGGGAGGCCAGGTTGGAGCCGCTGACGGCGTAGAACGCCGGCTCCCCGCGCTCGAGGACCCACTCGACGCGCGCCTGGGTGAGGCGGCGTCCGATGCCGCGTCGGCGGAACGCCGGGGCCACGACCACGCCGGAGAGGTACCAGCCGTCGGGGGCGTTGCGGCCGCCGTCGGCGACCGGGGTCAGCCACGCCAGCCAGGCGTAGCCGATCACCTCGTCCTCGTGCTCGGCGACCAGCAGCACGCGCTTGTCGTCCTCGAACTGGCGGCCGTGGATCGCCGTCCACTCGGCCACGCCCGCGCCCTCGCGCTGGGCAGCCAGGCCGGCGGTGAACGGCAGGTCGTCCCGGCAGGCCGTCCGGATGACGACGTCGGTCAGCGGGACGCCGTGGGCGTCGGGCTGGAAGGGGGCGAAGAGCGTGTTCACGATTGACACACACTGACACACCGCGGGGGCGTCCTCCGCGGCGTCCCAAACCGCGGCGTCAGAGCGACGGCAGCAGCTTGCTGAACTCCAGGGGCGTGACCTGCCGGCTGTACTCGGCCCACTCGGCCCGCTTGTTGCGCAGGACGAAGTCGAACACGTGCTCGCCGAGCGTCTCGGCCACCAGCTCGCTGGTCTCCATGGCGCGCACCGCCGCGTCGAGGCTGTTGGGCAGCGGCCTGATGCCCAGGGCGTCCCGCTGCTTGGAGGTGAGCGACCAGACGTCGTCCTCGGCCGGGTCGGGCAGCTCCATCTCCTTCTCGATCCCCGACAGGCCGGCGGCCAGGATCAGGGCGTACGCGAGGTAGGGGTTGACCGAGCTGTCCAGCGAGCGGATCTCGACGCGCGCCGAGCTGGCCTTCGACGGCTTGAACATCGGGATGCGGACCATCGCCGACCGGTTGTTCTGGCCCCACGTGATGTGGGCGGGGGCCTCGCCGCCGGCGGCCAGGCGCTTGTAGGAGTTCACCCACGGGTTCAGCACGGCGCTCAGCTCGGAGGCGTGGTGGAGCAGGCCCGCGACGAACTGCCGGCCCGTCTTGCTGAGGTGGTACTCCCCCGACGCGTCGTAGAACGCGTTGGTGTCGCCCTCGAACAGGGACACGTGGCTGTGCATGCCCGAACCCGGGTGCTCGGCCAGCGGCTTGGGCATGAAGGAGGCGAACAGGTTCTGCATGACCGCCACCTCCTTCACCACCACGCGGAAGGTCATGATGTTGTCGGCCATCGTGAGCGCGTCGGCGTAGCGCAGGTCGATCTCCTGCTGGCCGGGGCCGCCCTCGTGGTGGCTGAACTCCACCGAGATGCCCATCTGCTCGAGCATGTCGATCGTCATCCGGCGGAAGTCGGTGCCGGCGGTGTCGGTGGTGTGGTCGAAGTAGCCGCTGGTGTCGACCGGGGTCGGCTCGACGCCGGGCACCAGGGGCCGCTTGAACAGGTAGAACTCGATCTCGGGGTGCACGTAGAAGGTGAAGCCGAGGTCGGCGGCCTTCTTCATCGCGCGCTTCAGCACGCCGCGCGGATCGGCGTAGGAGCGCGAGCCGTCGGGCAGGCCGATGTCGCAGAACAGGCGGGCGGTGCCGCCGGCGGCGCCGCGCCAGGGCAGCATCTGGAACGTCGACGGGTCGGGGTGCGCGACCATGTCGGACTCGTAGACGCGCGCGAAGCCCTGGATCGACGACCCGTCGAAGCCGATGCCCTCGCTGAGCGCGCCCTCGAGCTCGGCCGGGGCGATCGCCACGGACTTCAGGAACCCGAGCACGTCGGTGAACCAGAGACGCACGAACCGGACGTCCCGCTCCTCCATCGTGCGCAGGACGAAATCAGTCTGCTTGTCCATGGGGCCATCCTGCCCCACGGGGTGTTACGTGCGGGTTACGGGTCCTCAGGGCTTGAAGGTGTCGAACGCCGAGGTGCCCCAGTCGTCCTCACCGTCGCCGTCGGCGTCCTCGTCGTCCTCGTCGGCGTAGCGCGGGTCGTTCTCCCACGCCTCGTTGCGCTCCTCCGCGCGGGCGAGGGCCTGCTCGGCCTCCTGCCGCGTGGCGTAGGGGCCGAGGCGGTCGACGGCCTTGCCGCCCTCGTACTGCTCCACCTGGCCGGTGACCAGGTTGTAGTACCACTCGGTGTCGTGGGTCATGGTTGCCGCCTCTCGATCAGCGTCCCTGCAGCCCCACACTATGATCGGCGCGTGACTCCCATCAAGCCTCATGCCGTCTCCGCGCGCCGTCCGGTGCCGGCCTCGATCATCCGTCCCCACTACGTCGATCGACCCGCCCCGGACCGCTACACGGGGTCGCACGTGCAGACGCCGGAGACGATCGAGCTGATGCGCGAGGCGTCCCGGATCGCGTCGGGGGCCATGTACACCGCCGCCGCGGCGATCGCGCCGGGCGTCACCACCGACGAGCTGGACGCCGTGGCCCACGAGTACATGCTCGACCACGGCGCCTACCCGAGCGCGCTCGGCTACCGGGGCTTCCCCAAGGCGATCTGCACCTCGGTCAACGAGGTGATCTGCCACGGCATCCCCGACGCCCGCCCGCTCGAGGACGGCGACCTGGTCAAGATCGACGTCACGGCGTTCAAGAACGGCGTGCACGGCGACAACTGCGGCACCTTCTTCTGCGGCGACGTGGACGAGGAGTCCCGCCTGCTGAGCGAGCGCACCCATGAGGCGATGATGCGCGGCATCCGCGCCGTGAAGCCCGGGCGCGAGACCAACGTGATCGGCCGCGTGATCGAGATGTACGCCAAGCGCTTCGGCTACGGCGTCGTGCGTGAGTACACCGGCCACGGCGTGCACAGCGCGTTCCACTCGGGGCTGGTGATCCTGCACTACGACAACGAGGTCTACCGCGACGTGATGGAGCCGGGCATGACCTTCACCATCGAGCCGATGCTCGCCCTGGGCGACCCCAGCTCGCACGTGTGGGACGACGACTGGACGGTCGTGACCAACGACCTCTCCCGCGTCGCCCAGTGGGAGCACACCGTCGCCGTGACCGAGGACGGCGTCGAGATCCTCACCCTCCCCCCGGAGGAGTTCGCGGCATGACCCAGCTCGTGGCGGTGCTCGGCGTCGGGGTCGTGGCCGCGGACACCGCCGTGGTCGGCGCCGACGACCTCGGCATCAACCGCGGCGACGGGGTCTTCGACGCCGCGCGCGTGGTCGTCGACGCCGCAGGCACCCGCGTCGAGTTCCTCGACGAGCACCTCGCCAGGTTCGAGCGTTCGCACGCGCTCATGGGCATGGCCGCCCCCGACCTGGCCGCCTGGCGCGGCCTCATCGCGGACGCCGTGGCGGCCTGGGACGCCCCGGGCGAGGCCGTGGTCAAGCTCATCGCCACCCGCGGGCAGGAGCACGCCCCCGCCGAGCCGGGTGCGTCGTTCCTGACGATCACAGCGTCCGACACGACGCCCTGCCCGCCGCTGCGGCTGGTCACGCTGACGACCGGACGCCGTGCCGACGCCTTCGCCGACGCCCCGTGGCTGCTGGGCGGGGTGAAGTCGCTGTCCTACGCCGTGAACGTGGCCGTGGCCCGCGAGGCCCGCCGCCGCGGGGTCGACGACGTGCTGTTCACCTCGGCCGACGGCTACTGCCTCGAGGGGCCGCGCTCGGGCCTGCTCGCCCTCGTCGACGGCGTCTACGCCACCACCCCGGTGGAGGGCACCGGCATCCTCGACTCGGTGACCATCGCCGCCGTCCGCGCCGGGCTCGCCGCCCGCGGCACCACCGTGGTCGACCGCCTGCTCACCCCCGCCGACCTCGTCGGCGCCGAGGCGGCCTGGCTGCTGTCCGCCGGACGCGGCGTGTGCGACATCGTCGCCCTCGACGGCACGCCGCTGCGCACCGACGCCGAGGCGTCCGCGCTGCTGCGGGGGCTCGCCGGGTTCTGACGCCCGGAGGGATGAGGGACGAGCCGGCCTGTAAGCCGGATTCTGTCGCCCGAAGGCGGGTGATCATCCATCTGTGACCCCCGTCGCCGGGGGCCTCCGACGCCGGCTTGCGCCGACGCCGTGCAACCTACCCGGACGCCTCGCGCGGGCAGCGCTCGAACGGCATCCGCGGGCCGAAGCCCTTCTTGGTCTTGCTCCGGGTGGGGTTTGCCGTGCCGTCGATGTCACCACCGACGCGGTGGGCTCTTACCCCACCCTTTCACCCTTACCCCCGAGGGGGCGGTTTGCTTTCTGTGGCACTGTCCCGCGGGTCACCCCGGGTGGGCGTTACCCACCACCCTGCCCTGTGGAGTCCGGACTTTCCTCAACGGTTTCCCGCAGCGATCACCCGGCCGACTCGTCCAGCTAGCCATTCTACGCCACGGCGTGGCGGCTCAGCGCACCCGAAACTCGACCCGTCCGGTCACGACGTCGGCGGTCACCAGTTCGGCCTCCACCTCGGAGCCGAGCTCGGCCTTGCGCCCGGTGAGCCGCGCGGCGACAGCCGGCTCGGCCAGCTGAATCTCGCCGCGGTCGTCCTCGGCCTCCCACTCGGTGACGACGCCCTGGAAGGACTCCCCCACGTGCGGGGCCAGCACCAGGGCCTCGACCAGGTCGAGCAGCCCGCGCTCGTAGGCGTTCGAGCGCTGGGTGGCCTGCTGCATGGTCTTGGGCAGCTCGTCGAGCTCGGCGCGGATCCACTCCGGCACCGGGTCGCCCGCGCACAGCGCCTCGCACAGCGCGCCGTGCAGCGGCGGTGCTCGAGCATGATCTTCGCCGCGGCCATGCCGGTCAGCAGCGAGATCTGCGCGTTCCAGCCCTCGACGGGCAGCGTGGCGCGGAAGTCGAGCTCCCAGTGCTCGCCGACGACGTGCACCTCCTGCTCGGGGATCTGCAGGCTGACGCCGCCCCGCTCGGCCTCGAGCACCTCGCGCAGGCGACCCACCTCGGCCAGCAGCTGCAGCGACTCGGACGCCGTGCCCGCATCCAGCGCCTCCTGGACGCCCGCGTAGGTCAGCTGCTCCCGGCTGCGGACCCGGGCGGCTGCCACCGTGGACGCGTGGCCTCGCCGCGGGCGTCCAGCGTGTGCTCCCAGACCAGCGCCGGGCGGAGCTGGCCGGGCAGCAGGGACGCGGCACCCTCGCTGAGCACCGGCGGGTGCAGCGGCGTGCGGGCGTTGGGCGCGTACAGGGTCAGCCCGCGCTCGTGGACCTCGCGGTCGATCGCCCCGCCCGGAGTGACGAACCGGGCCACGTCGGCGATGGCGTACAGCACGTGGTAGCCGTCGCCGTCACGCTCGATGTACAGCGCCTGGTCGAGGTCGGTCGAGCCGGGCGGGTCGATGGTGACGAACGGCACGTCGGTCAGGTCGCGCTCGGGCAGCACGACCCCGGACGCCGCGGCCTCGGCCTCGGCCATGACGTCGGCCGGGAACCCGGCGGGCACCTCCAGCCGCTCGTGCAGGGCGTCGAGTCCGGCGCGGATGGGCTCGGGGACGCCGCGGGCGCTGAGGTGGACCGAGGGCATCGCGTCAGAGCCCCGACTCGGACGTCCGCACGAGGATGCGGTTGCACTCCTCGCAGCGCAGCACCTCGTCGTCGTCGGCGGCCCGGTAGCGGTTCAGGTCGGCCGAGGTCGCCTCGAGTTGGCAACCGCCGCAGCGGCCCTGGCGCAGCAGGGCGGCGCCCACGCCGCCGGACTTCTCGGCCACGCGGGTGTAGAGCGCCAGCAGGTCGGCGGGGACGGCCGCGGCGATGGCGTCGCGCTCGATCTCGCGCTGGCCGCGCTCGGAGGCGATCTCGCCGAGCTTGCCCTCGCGCACCTTCAGCACCGCGCGCATGCGCTCCTCGATGCCGCCCTTGGCGTCCACGGCGTGCTCGGCGACCGCGCGCGCCTCCTCGAGGCGCTCCATCGCCTCGAGCTGCGCGTCCTCCAGGTCGACGATGCGCTTCTTGAGGTGCTCGATCTCGTCGAGCAGGCCCTGCAGGGCCTTGGGGTCGGCGACCGACCCGTCGTTGACGCGGCGCTCGTCGCGGGCCAGGCGCTCGCGCACCGGCACCAGGTCGGACTCGGCCTTGGCCTGCTCGGCCTCGAGGTCGGAGACGACCGTCTCGGCCGCGATCACGTGCTCGGCCGCCCGGGCGCGCTCGGCCTGCAGGCTGCGGGCCTCGGTGGTCTCGGGGAGGGTGTTGCGCTTGTGGTCCAGCTGCGCGATGGCGGTGTCGCTGGCCTGTAGGTCGAGCAACCGGCGCTGCGCCTCAGCGGCAGCCTTCATGGGATTCCTCCTGGCTTGAGCGTGCATTGCACCCTATCGCAGCGGCCCCCGGACCCCGGGTGTCAGGATGGCGCCATGACGATCCTGTACCTCGTCCGGCACGGGGAGACCGAGTGGAGCCGGTCGGGCCAGCACACGTCCTACACCGACCTCGACCTCACCGAGGCCGGCGTCGACCAGGCCCGCGCCCTGCGCGCCAAGATCGACCCGGCCGAGTTCGGGCTCGTGCTGACCAGCCCCCGGCTGCGGGCGCGCAAGACCGCCGCGCTCGCGGGCTTCCCCGACGCCGAGGTCTGCGACGACCTGGCCGAGTGGAACTACGGCGAGTACGAGGGGCTCACCAGCCAGCAGATCCGCACCAACCACCACCCCGGCTGGCGGCTGTGGTTCAACGGCGTCCCCGGTGGCGAGACCCACGACGAGGTGCGCGAACGGCTCAGCCGGGTCGTCCGGCGGGTGCGGGACTCGGGCGTGGAGAGGGCGATCTGCTTCGGGCACGGCCACGCCTCGCGGGTGCTGGCGCTGTGCTGGCTCGACTTCCCGCTCATCTTCGGGCAGGCGTTCCCCGTCGAGACGGCGTCGGTGTCGATCCTCGGCCGCGAGAAGGAGTCGTGGGCCGTCCTTCGCTGGAACAGCTGAGGGCCGGCGGGCGCGTACAGTGGGTGGGGTCTGTGCGCGCTACCCGAAGGGGACCCCATGAAGCAGAAGGAAACCAAGCTGCCCAACCGGCAGGTGCCGTTCTCCGACGCGTTCGTCGCGTTCATCCCCGAGGAGTGGGCGCCCTACTCCACCGAGCTGCCGGCCCGCCTGGCCGCGGCCGAGCACACCCAGCCGCGCCGCGACGCCGTGAGCGCCGCCTACCCCGGTGAGCGCCTGGTCGTCCCCGCCGGCGGGCTGAAGGTGCGCAGCAACGACACCGACTACCCGTTCCGCCCGCACTCGGCCTTCGCCCACCTCACCGGCCTGGGCGCCGACCGCGAGCCGGACGCCGTGCTGGTCTTCGAGCCGATCTTCACCGAGGGCGACGGTGACGAGGTCGAGGACGCCGGCCACGTCGCCACCCTGTACTTCAAGCCGCGCGCCCCCCGCACCGACCCCGAGTTCTACGCCGACGCCCGCTACGGCGAGATGTGGGTGGGCCAGCGCGAGTCGCTGGAGGAGATGCAGGCCATGACCGGCCTGCCGTGCGAGGCGATCAGCGAGCTGCCGGCAGCGCTGTCGACCAACACCGACCGCATCCCCACCCGCGTGGTGCGCGGCGTGGACGACCGGATCACCCAGCTGCTGGACGAGCTGCGGCGCACCAACGAGGTCGACTTCGACCCGTGCACCGACGAGGAGTTCGCGGTCATGCTCTCGGAGCTGCGCCTGATCAAGGACGACTTCGAGCTCGAGCAGATGCAGCTCGCCGTAGACGCCACCAAGGTCGGCTTCGACGCGGTCATCACCGACTTCCCCACCGCCGTGGCCAAGGGCCGGGGCGAGCGGTGGTGCGAGGGTGTCTTCGCGCTGCACGCCCGCCACCTCGGCAACGACGTGGGCTACGGCAGCATCTGCGCGTCCGGCGACCACGCCAACACCCTGCACTGGATCCGCAACGACGGCGACCTGCGCGACGGCGACCTCATCCTGCTCGACATGGGCGTCGAGGTCGACACGCTGTACACCGCCGACGTCACCCGAACCCTGCCGATCGACGGCACGTTCACGCCGGCCCAGCGCAAGGTCTACGAGGCCGTGCTGGCCGCCCAGCAGGCGGGCATCGACGCGGCCCGCGCGGGGGCGACCTTCCACGAGGTGCACGACGCCTCGATCCGGGTCATCGCCGAGCACCTGCACGCCTGGGGCATCCTGCCCGTCTCGGTCGAGGAGTCCCTCGACCCCGTCACCGGCGGCCAGCACCGCCGGTGGATGGTGCACGGCACCTCCCACCACCTGGGCATCGACGTCCACGACTGCGCGCAGGCCCGCAAGGAGTTCTACCGCGATGGCACCCTCAAGCCCGGCATGTGCATCACCGTGGAGCCCGGCCTGTACTTCAAGTCGACCGACCTCCTCGTGCCCGAGGAGCTGCGCGGCATCGGCGTCCGGATCGAGGACGACATCGTGATCACCGACGGGGAGGCCAGGGTCCTGTCCTCGGCGTTCCCGCGCGAGGCGGACGCCGTCGAGGAGTGGATGGCCGGCCTGCTGGGCCGATGACCGTCCACGACTGGGAGGACATGCGGCAGCGCCTCGCCCTGCCGCGCGAGGACCCGGCGCGCCCCCACGTCGGGTGGCACTGGTACGTCGACGGCCTGGCGCGCGACGAGGTCGACCTGACCCTCGCCGCCGAGCGCGCCCGGGCCGGCGAGGGCTTCGTCTGGTGCGGGCTGAAGGACCCCGACGACGTCACGATGGCCACCTTCCAGCAGCTGTTCGGCCTGCACGAGCTCGCCGCCGAGGACGCCGTCGAGGGGCACACCCGCTCCAAGCTGGAGGTCTTCGACGACGCCCTGTTCATGGTGATCTCGACCGTCGACTACGTCGCGCACGCCTCGATCGACGACACCTCCGAGATCGTGTCCACGGGCCAGGTCATGGCCTACGTCGGGCCGTGGTTCGTGCTGACCGCCCGCCGCGGGGGGCGTCCGTTCATGAACGCGATCCGGCGCGACCTCGAGGCGCAGCCGGAGGTGCTTGCCGAGGGCCCGTGGCGGGTGCTGTACCGGATCCTCGACCACGTGGTCGACGACTTCACCGAGACCGTCACCGAGATCGAGCAGGACGTCGAGCTCGTCGAGGAGGCCGTGTTCGCGCCCGGGGTGCGGCCCGACGTCGACGGCGTCTACCACCTCAAGCGCGAGCTGATCGAGTTCAAGCGCTGCCTGACCCCGCTGGCGGCGCCGCTGCAGCGCCTGGCCCAACCCGAGCCGAGGCTGCCCAACGTGCCCGAGCAGGCCCGCGCCTACTTCCGCGAGGTCTCCGACCACCTGACCGCGGCCCGCGAGTCGACCACCGCCCTGGACGAGGTGCTCGGCGCCATCATCCAGGCCGCGCTGACCCGGGTCTCGCTGGCCGACAACCAGGACATGCGCCGCATCTCCGCCGCCGTGGCCATGTTCGCGGTGCCGACGACCATCGGCGCGATCTACGGCATGAACTTCGACAACATGCCCGAGCTGCACAGCACCTACGGCTACTACATCGTGCTCGCCGTGATGGCGGTCTCGATCATCGGGCTGGCGGTGTTCTTCCGGCGGCGCGGCTGGCTCTGAGGGCACCCGGCGTGACGCGCCGCGAGACACCCGCCGCGGCGTCCGGGCGCCCCCTAGAGTTCCGCCATGGCTGAACCCACGAAGGTGTTCCTCGACGAGGACGACATCCCGACGCACTGGTACAACATCGTCGCCGACTTCCCGACGCCCCCGCCGCCGCCGCTGCACCCGGGCACGAAGGAGCCGCTGGTCCCCGACGATCTGGCCGCGCTGTTCCCGATGGGGCTCATCGCGCAGGAGGCGTCGACCGAGCGGTGGATCGAGATCCCCGAGAAGGTGCGCGAGATCTACCGCCTGTGGCGTCCCAGCCCGCTGCACCGCGCGCGTCGCCTCGAGGCCGCGCTCGGCACCACCGCGCGGATCTACTACAAGTACGAGGGCGAGAGCCCCGTGGGCTCGCACAAGACCAACTCGGCGGTGCCGCAGGCGTACTACAACGCCCAGGAGGGCCGGATGCGGCTCACCACCGAGACCGGGGCCGGCCAGTGGGGGTCGGCGCTCGCGTTCGCCACGCAGATCTTCGGCCAGACCTGCGACGTGTGGCAGGTCCGCAACACCTACGAGGGCAAGCCGTACCGCCGCATCCTCATGGAGACCTTCGGCGCCACCGTCACGCCGAGCCCGTCCGACAAGACCGAGGTGGGCCGGGCGCTGCGCGAGCGGTTCCCCGACACCACCGGCTCTCTCGGCATGGCGATCTCGGAAGCCATCGAGGAAGCCGCGAAGGACCCGGGCGCCTCCTACTCGCTGGGGTCGGTGCTCAACCACGTCACCCTCCACCAGAGCATCATCGGCCTGGAGGCCATCAAGCAGCTGGAGAAGTTCGGCGAGCAGGCCCCCGACATGCTGTTTGCGTGCGCGGGCGGCGGGTCGAACCTGGCCGGCATCGCGTTCCCGTTCCTGCGCGAGAACATCGAGGGCCGGATGAACGTCGAGATCACCGCCTGCGAGCCGGCCGCCGCGCCGTCGCTCACCCAGGGCGAGTACCGCTACGACTTCGGCGACTCCTCCGGCATGACGCCGCTGCTGAAGATGTACACGCTCGGCAACGAGTTCGTGCCCGACCCCGTCCACGCGGGCGGCCTGCGCTACCACGGCATGGCGCCGCTGGTCTCGCACGCCTACCACGAGGGCCTGATGAAGGCGATCGCGGTCAAGCAGCGCGACGCCTTCGCCGCCGGCGTGGAGTTCGCGCGCGCCGAGGGCATCGTCCCGGCGTCCGAGTCCAACCACGCGATCGCCGGCGCCCTCGCGGCCGCCCGCAAGGCGACCGAGGACGGCACCTCACCGGTCATCCTGATCGGCGTCTCCGGCTCGGGCCAGCTCGACCTGCCGGCCTACGCGGAGTTCCTCGCGGGCAACATGCTCGACGCCTGAGGCATACACAGCCAGAGGCGGCGTCCCCGGTCGTGGACGCCGCCTCTGTCATGTGCGGGAGGGGCCGGCTCAGCGCTCCGGCGGGGTGGTCGGCGCGCTCGGCGGGCGCCACGGTCCGTCAGGGTCGGACGCCCCGGGCTGCAGCTGGTCCTGCGGCGGCTGGGGCGCGGGCGGCGCCCAGCCCTGCTCGGGCTGCCACGAGTGCGGCTGCTGGGGGGCGGACGGGTCGGCCGGCGGCGTCCCGTAGCCCGGGTAGGGCTGCTGGCCCCACTGCTGCGGCGGCGCCGGCGGCGGGTACTGCTGGCCGCCCCACGGCTGCTGGGGCTGCGGGGTCTGCTGGCCGGGCTGGCCCCAGCCCTGCTGCTGCCACGCCTGCGGGCCGGGCTGGTTGAACTGCGAGGCGCGGGCGCCGGGCGCCTTGGCCAGCAGCTCGCGGGCCTGGGCGACGACCTTGTGCTCGCACAGCAGCTCGTACTTGGTGGCGACGGTCTGGGTCACCGAGGTGAAGTCGCGCTGGCCGCGGCTGAGCGCATAGCCGAGGATCGCGAACAGCAGCCCGATGGCCACACCGATCACGAGCGCGGTCAGCAGCTGGCCGAGGAAGTCGGGGGTCGGGAACAGGATCATCATGAAGATCGCCACGATGAAACCGGTCGACAGGCCGCTCATCACGCCCTGGCCCAGCACCGTGCCCCACGTGCGGCGGCCGGTGACGCGCTCGACGAGGCGCAGGTCGGTGCCGACGATCGCGAGGTTGCCGACGGGGAAGTTCTGGTCGGCGAGGACGTCGACGGCCTTCTGGGCGTCGGCGTAGGTGTCGTACACCCCCAGCGACTGCGGGTACTCCAGCTTGAACAGTGCCTGGTTGCCCGCGATCGGGTTCTGCGACGTCATGATTCCCTTCCTGCCCCCATGCCGGCGGCCTGACCGCGCGCCAGGATGGCGGCGGCGAGCTTCACCCCGGCCTCGTCGACCATCTCGTCGTCGACCACGATCGCGCCGCGGGCACCGCCCGAGAGCGACGTGGCCTCGGCGTAGGCGTCCATGATGCGCCGGGCTCGCTCGTAGTCCTCAACGCGGGGCGCGTAGGCGGCATTCCCCGCCTCGACCTGCGCGGGGTGCAGCACCCACTTGCCGTCGTAGCCCAGGGCGGCCGACAGCGCCGCGGACGCCTCGAACCCGGCCACGTCGCGGATCGCCACGAACGGCCCGTCGATCGCCTGCAGCCCGTGGGCGCGGGCGGCGACCAGGATCGACACCAGCACGTGGTGGAACGCGTCGGCCGGGTACCCCGCGGGCTGGGCGCCGACGTTGAGCCCGCCCATCCCGAGGCTGGCCATGAAGTCGCCGGGTCCGAACACGAGGCTCTCCAGCCGATCGGACGCCCCGGCGATCGCGTTGACGTGGACCAGGCCCACGGCGTCCTCGATCTGGACCTCCAGTCCGATGCCGCCGACGGGCAGGCCGGCCTCCTGTTCGACCTGGCCGAGCAGCAGGTCGAGGGCGACCACCTGCGCGGCGGAGGTGACCTTCGGCAGGACGAGGCAGTCGATGTGCGCACCGGCGCCGAGCACGACCTCGGTGACGTCGCGGAACGTCCACGGGCTCGACCAGTCGTTGACGCGCACGGTCACGGTGGGCGCGGCGAAGCCCTCCCCCGAGGTGAGCGCCCCGACGATGCGCCGGCGCGACTCCTCCTTGACGGCGGGGGCGACGGCGTCCTCGAGGTCGAGGAACAGCGCGTCCACCCTCAGGTCGCGCGCCTTGGCGATGAACCGGTCGGAGCTGCCCGGCACGGCGAGCACCGTGCGGCGGACGCGGGCGGGTCGGGTCTGACGGGGCATGTCCCGCAGCCTAGTGGGCGCGCGGTGGCAAGGGCACGACGACGTTCGCGCCGTAGGCGTCCAGGCCCAGCCGGGCGGCCACGGCGCGGGAGGCGGCGTTCGCGCGGGCGGCCCGGAACGCCGCGAACCCCGACAGCCCGACGCCGGCCGCCAGCGCGGCCGCGGCGACCGTGGCGCCCAGGCCACGCCCCCGCGCCTGCGGCGCGACGAGGACGCCGACGTCCACCGGCCAGCCCCACAGTGCGGTGAGCACGGACGCCGCGACGAGTTCGCCGCCCTCGACGATGCCGAAGCAGGCGTTGGGCTCGCGGTCGAAGCCCGCCTCGCGCCACTCGGCGTCGCTGACGGCCGGGCGCAGGAGCTCAAGGTCGGCGGGGTCGATGGTGGGGGCGTCGACGCTGAGGTCGGTGCCGTGGTCGGCCCAGAAGTGGTCGGCCGGACCCGGGACGGGGCCGGTGGCGACCGGGGCCCAGGTGGCGGGGTCGAGCAGCTCGGCCGGGCCGTGGGTGAGCGCGAGCGGGGTGACGGCGTCCAGTGCGGCCAGGGGCGTGTCGACGTAGGCGTGGTCGCCGAGGAGCACCACGAGCGCGGCGTCGTCGTACCGGCCGCTGCCCGCCACCGTCACGGGCTGCAGGCCGGGCACGGGCACGCCGAAGCGCCGGGACCAGTGCCCGTCGATCCTGCTCCGCGTGGCGGCCTGCACACCGGCAGCGTAGCCGCGCCGCACCCGGCAGGATGGGCGCCATGACAGCCACACCCGGAATCACCGTCACCCTGACCCGCCGCGACCTGATGGCCTACACGGCCACCAACGGGCGCGGCGCCTCGATCGAGGTCGGCGGGCAGGGCAACTTCTCCCCCGTCGAGCTGCTGCTGGCCGCGATCGGCGGGTGCACGGCCGTCGACGTGGACGTGATGACCTCGCGCCGCGCGACCCCCGAGGTGTTCGAGGTCGTCGCGTCGGGCCGCAAGGTGACCGAGGGCGGCAACCACATGGAGGACCTGCAGGTCACCTTCCGGCTGCGCTTCCCCGATGGGGCCGACGGCGACAAGGCCCGGGACCGCATCCAGCCCGCGGTCAAGGCGTCCCACGAGAAGGACTGCACGGTCTCGCGCACGGTCGAGCTGGGCACCCCGATCGCGTTCGTGGTCGAGGAGGGGTAGGTGGCACCCGGGCTGGTCGCGACGCGCGATGTGGCCCTCGCCGACTGGATCGCCCCACGGATGCGCCCGTGGGGGGTGGGCCTGGGCACGCCGGTCGCCTCGGTCGTGCCGGGCGGCTTCGCCGCCTACGCCCGGGTGCTGCACCCGGTGCACGACGACGGTGACACCTGGCTGACGTGGGCCGACGCCTGCCGCGAGAGCGGCGCCACCCCGCACGCGTTGATGCAGTGGACGGCGATCACACCGCAGCGGCTGGTGAACCGGTCGTCCCCGGGCCAGGGCAGCATCGCCCCGGCCACGTTGGGCTTCCTGGCTGAGCACCTGCCGAGGACGGGTGGCGTCACGCACGCGTACTGGATCGGCTGGGGCGACTTCAACGGCGGGTCGATCCGCTTCGGGTGGAACGAGGACGGCAGCACGTGGTCGGAGGAGGTCCCGGCGGTGCCGGAGTTCGTCGACCCCGCCTTCCCGCTGTTCAGGCTCCCCGCGCGCGAGTACGTGCTGTTCCGCGGGCCGCTGGACGCCGACCTCGGCCCGCTGGGGACCCGCGAGGTCCACGATCCCTCGCCCTCGCTGTTGTGGCCCGACGACCACAGCTGGTGCCTGGCGACCGAGGTCGACTTCGACTCCACGCTCGTCGGGGCGTCGGCCGAGGTCATCGACGCGATCCTGGCCGACCCCCGCCTGGAGGCGTGGCCGGTCGAGCCCGGCGACGACCTGTCGATCGCCGGCGACCGGGTCAACGGCTCCTAGTTCACCAGCAGGTTCAGCTTGCGGCCCGCCAGGCCGCGCTTGCGGGTGGCGAGGCGCTCGGCCAGGCCGGTGAGGGCCTGCGCGGCCGGGCGCGAGGCGTCCGACCCCACCAGCGGGACGCCGGAGTCACCCGCGGCGCTCATCGCCTGGTCGATCGGCACCTCGGCCAGGAGCGGCACGTCGTAGCCCAGGCGCAGGGTGAGCGCCTCGGCGACGCGCGCGCCGCCGCCGGAGCCGAACAGGTCGACCCGGTGGCTCTCGGAGCAGTGCGGGCACACGGTTTCGAGGTAGGCCATGTTCTCGACCACGCCGAGCACCTTCTGCTCGACCATGGACGCCATGGTCCCGGCCCGCTCGGCCACCTCGGCGGCGGCCTGCTGCGGCGTGGTGACGACGAGCACCTCGGCGTTGGGCAGCTTGGTGCCCAGGCTCATGGCGACATCGCCGGTGCCGGGGGGCAGGTCGACGAGCAGGAAGTCGAGGTCGCCCCAGTACACGTCGGCCAGGAACTGCTGGATCGCGCGGTCCAGGATCGGGCCGCGCCACGCGATCACCTGGTCGCGGGACTGCTTGAGCATGCCGATCGAGATCACCTGCAGGCCGTTCACGGTCACGGGCAGGATCATGTCGTCGATGCCGGTCACGTCCTCGTCGGCGATGCCCAGCATCGGCGGGATGGAGTGGCCGTAGATGTCGGCGTCCATCACGCCGACCTTCTTGCCCAGCTGGGCGAGCGCCTGGGCCAGGTTCACGGTGACCGACGACTTGCCCACCCCGCCCTTGCCGGACGCCACGAGGATCACCTGGGTCAGGTTGTCGGCCCGCGCGAAGGGGATCGACCGCTCCTCGACGCCGCCGCGCAGCTTGGTCTTCAACTCGGCGCGCTGCTCGTCGGTCATCACCCCGAACTCGAGGTCGAGCGACGTGATGCCCTCGACCTGCTGCAGGGCCGCGTGCACGTCGTGCTCGATGGTGCCCTTCATGGGGCACCCCGAGATCGTCAGCAGCACCTTCACGCTCGCGTGCCCGGTGTCGTCGACCTCCACCTGCTCGACCATGCCCAGCTCGGTGATGGGCTTGTGGATCTCGGGGTCGTTGACGCGGGACAGCACGTCCCAGACAGCGGCGTTCAGGCTTTCGACAGACATGCGCCCCACCTTACCGGCGGGTGACAACGGCCTCGGGGCGGAGGTCCAGCCTGCGGAGCAGCTGGGCGTTCAGCGCCACCACGATCGTGGACAGCGACATCAGCACGGCCCCCACCGACATCGGCAGCACGAACCCGATCGGGGCCAGCACCCCGGCCGCGAACGGGACGGCGAGCAGGTTGTAACCGGCCGCCCACCACAGGTTCTGCTTCATCTTGGCGTAGCTCGCCCGCGACAGCTCGATGACCGACACGACCGAGCGGGGGTCGTCGCTGGCCAGGATGACCCCCGCCGACGCGATGGCCACGTCGGTGCCCGCCCCGATCGCGATGCCGACGTCGGCCTGCGCGAGGGCGGGCGCGTCGTTGACGCCGTCGCCCACCATCGCGACCGTGTGGCCCTCGTCCTGCAGCCCGGCGACCGTGGACGCCTTGTCCTCGGGCCGCACGCCCGCGAACCAGCGCTCGATGCCCAGCTTGCCCGCCACATCGGCGGCGACGGCCTCGGCATCTCCGGTGATCATCACGACCCGGACGCCCCGGGCGTGGAGCGCGTCGACCGCCTCCTTCGACTCGGGCCGGATCTCGTCGGCCAGCCGCAGCGCACCCGCCACCGCTCCGTCGACGAGCACGTGCAGGATGATCGCCCCCTCGTCGCGCCACCCATCGGCCACGGGCAGTTCCTCCGCACCCTCCTGCTGCAGCAGGTTGGGCCCGCCCACCTGGACGCGGCGCCCCTCGACCAGCGCCGACACCCCGATCGCGGGCGCCGACGTGAACTCCGACGCCGACGGGAGGGACAGGCCGCGCTGCTCGGCGTCCGCCACGATGGCGCGCGCGAGCGGATGCTCGGAGTCGGCCTCGGCCGCGGCCGCCAGCCGCACCAGCGCGTCCTCGGCCAGGTCGCCGTCGGGGGCGACCTCGGTGACGGCGGGGCGTCCCTGCGTCAGGGTGCCGGTCTTGTCGAACAGGACGACGTCGACGGTGCGCATGGACTCCAGCGCGAGGCGGTCCTTGACCAGGACGCCGGCGCGGGCGGCCCGCTCGGTCGCGATCGAGACCACCAGCGGGATCGCCAGCCCCAGGGCGTGGGGGCAGGCGATGACGAGCACCGTGATCGCGCGCATGACGGCCTGGTCGGGCAGGCCGAGCGCTCCCCAGACGATCGCGGTGAGGACGGCGGCACCCAGGGCGAACCAGAACAGCCAGCCGGCGGCGGTGTCGGCCAGCCGCTGGGCGCGCGACGAGCTGGCCTGGGCGTCGGCGACCAGGCGTCGGATGCCGGCCAGCGCCGTGTCCTCCCCCACCGCGGTCACCTCGACGCGCAGCCCCGAGTCGGTGGCGACGGTGCCGGCGACCACCGGGTCGCCCTCCTCGCGGCGGACGGCCTTCGACTCACCGGTGATCATCGACTCGTCCATGCTGGCCGAGCCGGACACGATCCGACCATCGGCCGGCACCCGCCCGCCCGGGCGCACGACGACCACGTCACCGCGTTCGAGGTCGGCCGGGGCGACCGTCTCGACCGAATCACCGACGACCCGCTCCGCCTCGTCGGGCAGCAGGGCGGCCAAGGAGTCGAGCGCCGACGTCGTCTGCGCCAGCGACCGCATCTCGAGCCAGTGGCCCAGCAACATGATCACGACCAGCAGCGCGAGCTCCCACCAGAAGTCGAGCTCGTGGTGCAGCAAGCCGAGGGTCGCCCCCCACGACGCCAGGAACGCGACCGTGATCGCCATGCCGATCAGCAGCATCATCCCGGGCTTGCGGGCACGGATCTCGTCGACGGCCCCGGTCAGGAAGGGCCGCCCGCCCCACGCGTAGACCACGGTGCCGAGCACGGGCGGGATCCAGGCCAGCCACCCGACGTCCGGGAGCTCGTAGCCGACGAGCCCGGCGAACATCGGCGACAGCGCCACCACCGGGATCGCGAGCACCAACATGACCCAGAACAGCCGCCGGTACTGCGCCACGTGGTCGGAGTGGTCGTGGCCACCGTGGCCCGCGTGTTCGTCGTGGCCCGCGTGTTCGTCGTGCGCCGCGTGCTGGTCGTGGCCCCCGTGCCCCTCGCGTTCCTCCACGGCGTGGGCGTGGTGCTGGTGGCGGTCGTGCTCGTCAGCCATGCGCTCCACCATACCCCCAGGGGGTATCTCATGAAAGCTGGGCAGGGACGCGTCAGCGGCGTCCGGCCTTGTCGTTGCCCTCGTCGTCGGCATCGCCGCGGTTCAGCTCCTCGAGCAGGTCGCGCAGCTCACTGCGGATGAAGTCGCGGGTGGGCATGTCGTTGATGCGCATGCGCAGCGAGGCGATCTCGCGGGCGAGGAAGTCCATGTCGGCGCGGGACTGGGCGGCCACCCGGCGGTCGTTCTCGGCGGTCACGCGGTCGCGGGCCTCCTGGCGGTTCTGCGCCAGCAGGATCAGCGGTGCGGCGTACGAGGCCTGGATCGACAGGATCAACGTGAGCAGCATGAACGGGAAGCCGTCGTTGAGCACGTGGGGGAAGAACGTGTTCATGATGATCCAGCCGGCGACGAAGATCGACATCCAGATCAGGAAGCGCGCGGTGCCCATGAAACGGGCGAACGCCTCGGCGAACGCGCCGAACGCGTCCTCGGAGAACTTCACCTTGGGCAGCCAGGTGCGCTGGCGTCCGGGCGTGTTGAGCCGTTCGGGCTGCTCAGCCATCGCTCACGCCCTGCGCGAGCTGGATGCGGCGCCAGTCGGCCGGGAGGATGTGGTCGAGCACATCGTCGACCGTGACCGCACCCACGAGCATCCCCTTGTCGTTGACGACGGGGGCGCACACGAGGTCGTAGGTCGCGAAGTAGCGGCTGACGTGCGCGACGTCGGCGCTCGGCGCCAGCGGCGTGATCGAGCTGTCGACCAGGCCGGCGGCCAGCATGGACGGCGGCTCGCGCAACAAGCGCTGGATGTGCACGGCGCCCAGGTAGCGGCCGGTCGGGGTGTCCAGCGGCGGGCGGCAGAGGAACGCCAACGCCGCCAACGCGGGCGTCACCTCCTCGTTGCGCAGCAGCGCGAGGCAGTCGGCGACCGTGGCGTCGGGGCCCAGCACCACCGGCTCGGGGGTCATCAGGCCACCGGCGGTGGCGCGGTCGTAGTTCAGCAGCAGGCGGACGTCCTCGGCGTCCTCGGGCTCCATCCGCTGCAGCAGCGCCTCGGCGAGCTCGGGGTTCAGCTCGGCGATCAGGTCGGCCGCGTCGTCGGGGTCCATCTCCTCGAGGATGTCGGCGGCGCGCTCGGTGTCCAGGGTCTGGATGACGCGCACCTGCTCGGACTCGGGCAGCTCCTCCAGCGCCTCGGCGAGGACCTCGTCCTCCAGCGCCTCGACGACCTCGGCGCGGCGCTCGGGGCTCATCTCGTGCAGCTCACGGGCGACGTCGGCGGGCTTCATCTCGGCCAGCTGGGCCAGCACCTGCTCGGTCCCCTGCCCGGACTCGACGAAGAAGTCGGGCACCTCGTCCCAGTCGACGACCACGACGTGCCCGCGCGAGAACACCGACCGGCTGGTGACCTCCTTCAGGGCCACCTCGTCCACCTCCCACGCACGGGTGCGGGTCTGCACGATCGACAGGTCGAAGATGGACGCCGGCCGCTCCCCGGGTCTGTCGATCTTCTTGTCGAACAGGTCCTCGTAGACGAGCGCCTCGGCCTCGCGGCGCTGGAAGGCGACGGTGTTGACCACGCCCTGGATGATCACCTGCTGGGCGTCGATCGCGTGCACGCGCTCCATCGGCAGGAACACCTTGCGCAGGCGCAGCAGCTCCACCACCAGGCCCTTGACCCGGGGCGACCTGGCGTTGGTCCTGTTCTGTACGACGACGTCACGCACCTTGCCGACCTGGTCGCCGCTGGCGTCCAGCACGGGCAGGCCCTTGATCCGCGAGACGAAGATCGAGGAAGGGGATCCGCTCACGAGCGAAGGTTAGCGCAACGGTCAGGTCGCCTCGGGGTCGTACGGCACGGTCGCCAGAACGTGGTCGACGGGCTCGGACGCCGCGGGCCCGGCCGGGTCCACCCCCGGGTCGCCGGGCGTGGCGTCCGCCGCCTCGGAGGGGTCCTCCTCGGGCTTGCGCTCCTTGCCCCGGGCCTCGTCCATCGTGTCGCGGACGATCTGGCCGCTGGCGAGTGCCTCCTCGCGGATCTGGCGCAGGTCCTCGACCTCGTCGCCCGACAGCAGGTGCTTGGCGACGAAGGTCTTGGGGTTGAGGTCGGCCAGGGAGATGTCGGCGAACTCGTCGCCCAGCTCCTTGCGCAGCTGCCCGCGCGCGTCGTTGCCGATGCGGCGCAGGTAGTTCAGGACGCGGGCGGCCTTGCGGGCGAGCTCGGGCAGCTTCTCAGGACCGAACACGATGATCGCGAGGACCACCAGTGCGGTGATCTCCCACAAGTTGAAGTCCATGCTGGCCTGCCCTTCGCCCGGACGGCCGACCCTACAGGCCGGCCGCTTCCAGGAGCTGGACGAAGGTGCGCGCCTGCGACGGGCTGGCGGGCTTGAGCGGGCGGCGCAGCACGGCGGCGTTGAACCCGCGCGCGGCGAGGCCGGCCTTGACCAGCATGCAGCCCTGGGTCGCGAAGACCCCCGTGTAGACCGGGAGCAGGCGGCGGTAGACCTCCAGCGCGCTCTCGTGGTCGCCGTCGGCCAACAGGTCCATCCACTCCTTGGTGAGCGCCCCGCTGAAGTGCGTCGAGGTGCCCACGACGCCGACGCCGCCCACCGACATGAGCGGCAGGGTCATGGCGTCGTCGCCGGAGTAGTAGGCCAGGTCGGTGACCGACATCACCTTGGCCGAGCTGACGAGGTCGCCCTTGGCGTCCTTCACCGCGACGATGCGCGGGTGGCGGGCCAGCTCGATGATCGTCTCCTCCGGGATCGGGATGCCCGAGCGGGAGGGGATGTCGTAGAGCATGACCGGCAGCTCGCTCGCGTCGGCCACCAGGACGAAGTGCTCCAGGAGCGCGTCGGCCGGGGGCTTGCTGTAGTAGGGCGTCACGACGAGGAGGCCGTCGCACTCGGCCTCGGCCGCGTCGCGGCACCGCTTGATCGTGGCGGCCGTCTCGTTCGTGCCGACGCCGGCGATCACCTTGGCGCGGTCACCGACCTCGCTCACCACGGCCTTGAGCAGCTCGAGCTTCTCGTCGTCGTTCGTGGTCGGGGACTCGCCGGTCGTGCCGTTGATGACCAGCGCGTCATTGCCCATCTCGTCGACCAGGTGCGCGGCGAGCCTGCGCGCCTCGTCGAGGTCGAGGGAGCCGTCGTCGGTGAAGGGCGTCACCATGGCCGTGATGAGGCGCCCGAATGGAGGATTGGCCATGCGCGACAGTGTAGGACACCGCCCGAGGGTGCCTGCGGCTAGGCTGGGCCCCGTGAACGCCGCCGCGAAGACACCCGCCGCCCGCCCGTCCGCCTCCGCCGTCTGGGCCGAGGCCTTCGTCCCCGAGGCCGAGGGTGCCGCGGCGGCCCGCGCCGCCGCCGAGCGCATGGGCGTCGTGCCGGTGTCGCAGGGTGCGGCGTCCGTGCTCACCTTCCTCACCTCCGTGCTGCAGGCGCGCGCCGTGGCCGAGGTGGGCACGGGCACGGGCGTGTCCGGCCTGGCCCTGCTGCGCGGCATGGCCCCCGAGGGCATCCTCACCTCGATCGACACCGAGCCCGAGCACCAGGCCGCGGCCCGCGAGGCCTTCAACGCCGCCGGCTACCCGACCCGCCGCGCCCGCCTGATCGCCGGCGCGGCCCTGCAGGTGCTGCCCAAGCTGAGCGACGGCGCCTACGACCTCGTGCTCGTCGACGGCGACCCGCTGGAGTACGTCGAGTACGTCGAGCAGGGCCTGCGCCTCCTGCGCCCCGGCGGCCTGCTGGTGCTCAACCACGCGCTGGCCGACGGCCGCGTCGCCGACGAGCGCAACGAGGACGACGAGGTCGTCATCATCCGGGAGGCCCTGACCGCGGTGTCCGACTCCGACGAGCTCGCCCCCGTCCTGCTGCCGGTCGGCGACGGCCTGCTGGTGGCCCGCCGCGCCTGAGCGGCACCTGGCCCACGACGCCGGACGGCCCCGCGGGAGTGATCCCGCGGGGCCGTCCGCCGTGCTGGTCAGGCGAGGACGCTGCCGCCCTTGCTGACGACCGTGATGCCGGAGTCGGACACATGGAAGCCACGCGCCAGGTCGGCGTCCCGGTTGACGCCGATCTCGGCGCCGTCCTCCACGTGCACGCCCTTGTCGAGGATCGCGCGGCGGACGACGGCGTTGCGACCGACGCGGGCACCGGAGAAGACCACCGACTCCTCCACCTTCGCCCACTTGTCGACGACGACGTTCGGGCTGAGGACGGAGCGGTCGACGTCGCCGCCGGAGATGATGCAGCCGGCCGAGACGATCGAGTCCTCGGCGGTACCGCGGAGGGTGAACTTCGCGCCCGGGGCCTGGTACTGCTGCGTGAAGATCGGCCAGTGCCGGTTGTAGAGGTTGAACTCGGGGTCGACGCTGACGAGGTCCATGTGGGCCGCGTGGTAGGCGTCGATGGTGCCGACGTCCCGCCAGTAGTTGCGGTCCTTGTCGGTCGAGCCGGGGACGTCGTTCTTGGTGAAGTCGTACACCTGGGCCTGGCCCTTGTTCACGAAGAACGGGACGACGTTGCCGCCCATGTCGTGCTTGGAGTCCGGGTCCTCGGCGTCCGCCTTGAGCATCTCCACGAACGCCTTGCGGGTGAAGATGTAGTTGCCCATGGACGCGAACGACTCGTCCGGGCTGTCCGGCAGCCCCGGCGGGTCGGCCGGCTTCTCGAGGAACTGGAGGATCTTGGCGTCGTCCGCGGCGTCGATGATGCCGAAGGCGGACGCCTCGGAGCGCGGCACGCGGATGCCGGCCACGGTGCACTCCAGACCGGAGTCGATGTGCGCCTCCAGCATGGCGCTGACGTCCATGCGGTAGATGTTGTCGGCTCCGAAGACCACGATGTAGTCCGGATCCTCGTCCGTGATGAGGTTCAGGGACTGGTAGATGGCATCGGCACTGCCCATGTACCACTGCTTGCCCGTGCGCTGCTGCGCGGGCACCGAGGCCACGAAGCTGCCCAGCAACGTCGACATGCGCCACGTCTGGGCGATGTGCCGGTCGAGGGAGTGGGACTTGTACTGGGTGAGGACGGCCATCTTCGTCAGGCCGGAATTCGCCAGGTTGGACAGGACGAAGTCGATGAGGCGGTACGTGCCGCCAAAGGGAACCGCCGGCTTGGCCCGGTCGGCGGTGAGGGGCATCAGCCTCTTGCCCTCGCCACCGGCCAGGACAATCGACAGGACATTCGGTCGATTGCGCATGAACCCAACCTAGGCCACCCCGAGGGCGAACGGCGCTGAAATCGGAGAATGATCACCCCATCGTCACCCGGCGCTCGCCCCCGCGTGCCGTCTCGCCCGTTTCCCCTCGCCGGGGTGCACGGTGTGACACGATCGGGCCATGCGCGTTTCGATCCTCACACGTGAGTACCCCCCGTTCATCTATGGCGGCGCCGGCGTCCACGTCGGGCAGCTCGTCCCCCAGTTGGAGAAGTTCACCGACCTGGTCGACGTCCAGTGCATGGGCGAGCCCCGCGAAGGCGCGACCGCTCACGCCGAGGACTACCCCGCCGGGGCGAACGGCGCCATCCGCACGCTCGGCGCCGACGTGGCGATGGCCGCCGCGATCCCCGAGGTCGACGTCGTGCACGCCCACACCTGGTACGCCCAGTTCGCTGGCATCATCGCGTCCGAGTTCCAGGACATCCCGCTGGTCGTGACCGCGCACAGCCTCGAGCCCGACCGCCCCTGGAAGGTGGAGCAGCTCGGCGGCGGCTACCGCGTCTCCAGCTGGATCGAGAAGACCGCCTACGAGAACGCGGACGCCGTCATCGCCGTGTCGGCGGCCATGATCAAGAACATCCAGGACGCCTACCCCTTCGTCGAGCGTGAGCGCATCCACGTCGTGAAGAACGGCATCGACCCCGAGGAGTTCAAGCCCGACCCCGCCACCGACGTGATCGAGGGCCTCGGCGTGGACCTGTCCAAGCCGATCGTGACCTTCGTCGGCCGCATCACCCGCCAGAAGGGCCTCATCCACCTGGTCCGCGCGGCCCGGGCGTTCGACTCCGACACGCAGGTGCTGCTGCTGGCGGGCGCGCCCGACACCCCCGAGATCGCCGCCGAGTTCAACGGCGCCTTCGCCGAGCTCGACGAGCTGCGCGGCAGCGGGGTGAAGTGGGTGCAGGAGATGCTCCCGCGCGCGGCCGTCCGTCAGGTGCTCACCCACTCGACGGTCTTCGCGTGCCCGTCCATCTACGAGCCGCTGGGCATCGTGAACCTCGAGGCCATGGCCTGCGAGATCCCGGTCGTGGCCTCGGCCGTGGGCGGCATCCCCGAGGTCGTCGTCGACGGAGAGACGGGCCTGCTGGTCCCCTACGACCCGAAGCAGGCCGGTGACGCCGACTACATCGCCACGTTCGAGGCCACCTTCGCGGCCAAGGTCAACGAGTTGACCCGCGACCGCGAGCGCGCCCGCGCCATGGGGCTGGCCGGCCGCCAGCGCTGCATCGACGAGTTCAGCTGGGAGAAGATCGCCCAGGAGACCGTCGAGGTCTACAAGGCCGCGATCGCGCACCGCGCGGCGAAGGCCTGAGCCGAGCACGAACGAGCGCGTCCCCCGGGTGGTTCACCCGGGGGACGCGCTCGTTCGTGCGTGGGACCGCCGCTCAGCCGACGACGCTCTTGAGGGCCTCGAGCAGCTCGGCTGCCTCAGTCGCGTTCATCTCGATCACGAGGCGGCCACCGCCATCGGCCGGGATCCGCATCGCGATGACGCGGGACTCCTTCGCGACCTCGATGGGGCCCTCACCCGTGCGGGGCTTCATTGCTGCCATGTTCTCCCTCTCTGCCAGACTGCGAGAACTCACTGGGTTCCATTATCGCAGACGTGCCCAAAGGAGCGTGCGGCGCCTCCCCGATGGCCTCCGGCGGCGGGCCGTCGAGCTGGCGCGACAGGCGGGCCAGCAGGTCGTCGACCTGCGCCATCGAGTAGCCACGGGGCACCACGGCGAACTGGACGCCCCGCAGGTCGGTTCCCGTGAGGTCGCCGTCGGGCAGCTCGATCACCGGGCTGTCGTGGACGGGCGGCGGCATCGACCCGAAGCGTCCGCTCCCGGCGACGGCGGCCAGCCCCAGCACGACGACGACCAGGCCGCCCACGAACCACTCCACCGCGCTCAGCCCTCCACGGGCGGCTCGGGCAGCGCGCCGTTCTCGCGGTAGCTGGTGACGATCGCAACGGCCTCGTCGATGTCGTCGGTGAGGTGCAGCATGTCGAGGTCGCCGGGGCTGATGTAGGCCGAGCCCTCGACCTCCTGCCGCAGCCAGTCGACCAGGCCCGCCCAGTAGCTCGTGCCGAACAGCACGATCGGGAACCGGGTGATCTTGCGGGTCTGCACCAGGGTGAGTGCCTCGAACAGCTCGTCGAACGTGCCAAACCCGCCCGGCATCACGATGAACCCCTCGGAGTACTTCAGGAACATCACCTTGCGCACGAAGAAGTAGCGGAAGTTGATGCCGAGGGAGACGTACTGGTTGAGCTGGTCCTCGAAGGGGAGCTCGATGCCGAGGCCGACCGAGACGCCCCCGGCCTCGAGGGCGCCCTTGTTGGCGGCCTCCATGATCCCGGGGCCGCCGCCGGTGATGGTGGCGTAGTCGGCCTGGGCCAGCCGCGCGCCGAGCTCGACGGCCGCGGCGTACATCGGGTGGTCCTTCGGCGTGCGCGCCGAGCCGAACACGCTGATCCCGGGGCCGACCTTGGCCAGGGTGCCGAAGCCCTCGACGAACTCGGACTGGATCCGCATGACGCGCCAAGGGTCGGAGTGCACCCAGTCGGTGTCCCCGCGGCTCTCGAGCAGCCGTTGGTCGGTGGTGGTCGACTGCACCTGGTCGTGCCGACGGATCACCGGCCCCTGGTGGCGCGTGCCGCGCCGCTTGCCCTTGTTCTTGGCCACGTCGGCAGCCTAGCCGTCAGGACAGCCAGCGCAGCAGGGCGTCGTGGCAGGTGTGGAGGTCGGCGACCGGGCAGAACTCGTCGTCGGTGTGCGCCTTGCCCGGGTCGGCGGGGCCGAAGTTGACCGCGGGGACGCCCAGGGCCGAGAAGCGCGCCACGTCGGTCCACCCGTACTTGGCCCGAGGCTCACCGCCGACCGCCGCCAGGAACTCGGCGGCCGCCGGGCGATCGAGCCCCGGCCGCGCGGCGGGCGACTCGTCGGTGAAGACCAGTTCGTGGCCCGCGAAGACCTCGACGCAGTGGGCCTTGGCGTCCTCGATGCTGCGGTCGGGCGCGAACCGGAAGTTGACCGTGATCGCGCACCGGTCGGGGATGACGTTGCCCGCGATCCCCCCGGTGATCCCCACGGCGTTCAGCCCCTCGCGATACTCCAGCCCCTCGACCTCCACCGTGCGCGGCGTGTAGTCGGACAGCGTGCGCAGCAGGGCGCCCGCGTCGTGGATGGCGTTGTGCCCCAGCCAGCTCCGCGCCGAGTGCGCGGCGGTTCCGGTGGTGGTCACCTCGAAGCGCAGCGTCCCCTGGCAGCCCCCCTCGATGCGGGCGCCGGTGGGCTCCATCAGCACGGCGAAGTCGCCGGCCAACAGGTCGGGGCGGGTCCGGGCCAGGCGTCCGAGGCCGTTCTTGACCGCCTCGACCTCCTCGCTGTCGTAGAAGATCCAGGTCACGTCGTGGCGCGGCGCGGACAGTTCGGCGGCGGCCGCGAGCATCACCGCGACGCCCCCCTTCATGTCGCACGTGCCCCGGCCGTAGATGAGGTCGCCCTCCCGCCACGAGGGCAGGTTGGCCGCCACGGGCACGGTGTCCAGGTGGCCGGCCACCACGACCCGCGTCCCGCGGCCGAGGTCGGTGCGGGCGACGACCGCGTCACCGTCCCGCTCCACGACCAGGTGCGGGTGGGCGGACAGGGCTGTGGCCACGGCGTCCGCGAGCGGCCCCTCGTTGCCGCTGACCGACTCGATGTCGGTGATCGCCATGAGCAGGTCGGGCAGGTCCGCGGTGAGGTCGAGGCGCATGGGCGCAGCCTAGCCGCGGGGGCGTGGCAAGATGTTCGGTGGTCCCCGACCTCACGAGGAGTCAGCAATGAACCACCCCGACGAGCCCACCCAGGCCCTGCCGACCCCGTTCGCGGACGAGCCGTCGGACGAGGCCACCGCCGTCCTGGCGGTGGAGCAGCCCGCCCCCGGCCCCAGCCCGCTGGTGTGGATCGCCTCGGCCGTGCTGGTCCTGGCCCTGATGGCCGGCGTCGCCTGGTTCGCGGTCACCACCAGTCGGCAGAACCGCGAGAACGCCATGCGGGGGGCCGCGGTCGGCTACCTGCAGGCCGTCGCCGACGGGGACGCCGCGGGCGCGCTCGCGCAGCTGGCCGAGCAGCCGGCGTCCACGACCCTGCTGACGGACGAGGTGCTGGCCAAGGCCCACGAGGCGACGCCGATCACCGACGTCCAGGCCGGCGAGCTGGGCGGCACCGAGACCGCGCCCACGGTGGGCGTCAGCTACCTGCTCGGTGGCGAGCCGGTCAGCACGACCATCACCCTCACCGAGCAGGGCGGGTCCTGGAAGGTGGCCGACGGCACCGCCGACCTCACCGTCCCCGAGCGCCGGGCGCTCACCGTCAACGGCGTGGAGCTGACCGAGGAGGTCAACCCCGTGTTCCCGGGCACCTACACCGCCGCCCCGGTCTCCGACCTGGTGGCCCTGACCGGCGAGCCGACCGCCGTCGTGTCCACCCCCGCCCAGCTCGAGTCGGTCCTCGACCTGACCGTGGGACTGTCCCAGCTGGGCACCGACACCGTGTTCGGCGCGGTCAAGGGCCGCTTCGACGAGTGCCTCGCCGCCACCGAGTCGCGCCCCGCGAACTGCCCGTTCGGCGTCGACACCACCGGCGTCGAGGTGGCCGAGGGTTCGGTGAAGTTCGCGCAGGTCAACGACCCGTGGGCCGGCTTCGCCCCGACCCTGGACCCAGAGACCATGCTGGCCACCGGCACCTTCCCCTTCGAGGTGAACGCGACCGCGACGGTCAGCCGCGACGGCCTCACCACCGAGGCGACCGCCCCGATGAAGGGCGAGCGCACCTACACCGTGGACCTGACCAAGCAGCCGGCCACGGTGACCTGGTCCTGACCCCGGTCGGTAGGCTGGTCGTCATGACGACTTCCGTGCGCCCCGCCTGGGGCTGGGGCCTGGCCACGACGACGACCTCCGGTGACGTGCTCGACGTCTGGTACCCCTCGCCCGCGCTGGGTGCCGCGACCGGCGAGGACGCCCCGGCCACCCTGAAGGCCGCGGAGGGCACCGACGAGACCCGCGGCGTCCGGCTCGAGGTCGTGCGCACCGAGGTCGACCTGGACGCCGCACCGGCGTCCGTGGCTGATGCCTACCTGCGCCTGCACCTGCTCTCGGCCCGCCTGTGCGCGCCGCGCACGATCAACCTGAACGGTATCTTCGGCGTCCTGCCCAACGTGGTGTGGACCTCGGCCGGCCCCTGCGCGGTCGAGGGCTTCGAGGAGAAGCGGGCCGCGCTGCGCGCCACGCACGGTCACTTGACGGTGTTCGGCGTGGACAAGTTCCCGCGCATGGTCGATTACGTCGTGCCGTCGGGCGTGCGGGTGGCCGACGCCGACCGCGTCCGGCTTGGCGCCCATCTGGCCGAGGGCACCACGGTCATGCACGAGGGCTTCGTGAACTTCAACGCCGGCACGCTCGGCGCCTCGATGGTCGAGGGCCGCATCTCGGCCGGCGTCGTGGTCGGGGACGGTTCCGACGTGGGCGGCGGCGCCTCGATCATGGGCACGCTGTCCGGCGGCGGCAAGGAGCAGGTCTCGGTCGGCGAGCGGTGCCTGCTCGGCGCCAACGCCGGAATCGGCATCTCGCTGGGCGACGACTGCGTCGTCGAGGCCGGCCTGTACGTGACGGCGGGCACCAAGGTCACCCTCCCCGACGGCGCGGTGGCCAAGGCCGCCGAACTGTCCGGCACGAACGGGCTGCTGTTCTACCGCGACTCCGTCACCGGCGCCGTGGCCGTCAAGCCGCGCCAGGGGCAGGTCGTGGAGCTCAACGCCGCCCTGCACGCGAACTGAGGCGCGCGTTGGGGGCCATCCGGCGCGTGGTCGTCGCCCTGCTGGTGACGGCGCTGTTCGCGGTGGCGGTCGTGGCGGGGCTGGCGGTGCTGTACGCCTACCAGAAGAAGCCGCTGCCGCTGGCCGACCAGTGCACGGCGCACGTCGCCGACCTCACCGTGCCGATCTCGCCCGAGCAGGCGCACTACGCCTCGATCATCGTGGGCGTCGCCACGCAGCGCGGGCTGGCGCCGAGGGCGTCCACGATCGCGCTGGCGACGGTGTACCAGGAGTCGGGGATGCTCAACATCGACTACGGCGACCGCGACTCCCTGGGGCTGTTCCAGCAGCGGCCGTCGCAGGGCTGGGGCACCGAGGAGCAGGTGCAGGAGCCCTACTACGCCTCGGGCAAGTTCTACGACGCCCTGGTCAAGGTGCCGAACTGGCGCAGCGGCGACGTCAACGACGTCGCGCAGGCGGTCCAGCGGTCGGGGCACCCGAAGGGCTACGTCCGCCACGTCGAGAACGCGCGCCGGCTGGCGTCGGCGCTGACGGGCGAGACGCCCGCGTCGTTCACCTGCCTGGTGAAGGCTCCCCCGCCCGGCGACCCGGCGGGGCTCGCGGAGTTCCTGGAGAAGACGCTGCCCGAGTCGAGCAAGGTGTCGCGCACCGGCACCACGGTGACGGTCAAGGCCGCCGACTCCGAGCTCGCGTGGTCGGCCGCCCACCTCGCCGTCGCCAACCACGCCCGTTACGGGCTGGGGAGCGTCGAGGTCGGCGGGCGCCACTGGACGGCCAGCACCACCTCGTTCGCACCGTGGCTCGGCGAGACCACCGACGCCACCACCGTCACCATCACCTTCGACAACGCGCCGACCCCCACGGCGAAACGCTGAAGAACCCAAGCCCTGGTCGTGCCTCCCGCTTCGCCGCGGCGGTCAGGCCAAGCGGGCTGCCGCTGCCGCGATCCGCTCGTCGGACGCCGTGAGCGCGATCCGCACGTGCTGCCGCCCGGCCGCGCCGTAGAAGTCTCCCGGCGCGGCGAGGATGCCGCGCTCGGCCAGCCAGTCGACGGTGGCGCGGCAGTCCTCGCCCCGGGTGGCCCACAGGTACAGCGACCCCTCGGAGTGGTCGATCCTGAACCCGGCCGCCTCGAGCGCCGGCCTCAGCACCGCGCGCCGGTCGAGGTAGCGGCGGCGCTGCTCCTCGACGTGGTCGTGGTCGCCCAGCAGGGTCATCATGGCGTCCTGCACCGGGCCGGGGACCATCAGGCCGGAGTGCTTGCGCACCTCGAGCAGCTCGCCCAGCAGGCCCGCGCACCCGGCGAGGAAGCCCGCCCGGTAGCCGGCCATGTTGCTGCGCTTGCTGAGCGAGTGGGCGGCGATCAGGCCCTGCGGCGTCCCGCCGCACACGTCAGGGTGCAGCACGCTGACGGGCTCGGCGTCCCAGCCGAACTCGCCGTAGCACTCGTCGGAGGCCAGGGGGGCACCGACCGAGCGGGCGGCGTCCACCCAGCGCCTGAGCTGCGCCGGGTCGAGCGTCGCGCCGTGCGGGTTGGCCGGGGAGTTGATCCAGATGAGCGCGGGGCGCGCGGCCGCCGCCTCGTCGGGGTCGTCGGTGGCCAGCACCTCGGCGCCCGCGATGCGCGCGCCGACCTCGTAGGTCGGGTAGGCGGTCGTGGGGATCACGACCGTGTCGCCGGGGCCCACGCCGAGCTGGAGCGGGAGGTGGGCGACGAGCTCCTTGGTGCCGATGACCGGCAGGACGTTCTCGTCGCGCAGCGGCACCGAGGACCACCGGCGCTCCATGTACTCGCGGATCGCCTGGCGCAGCGCGGGCGTCCCCCACACCGTGGGGTAGCCGGCCCAGTCGGCCGCAGCGTCGGACAGGGCGCGGATCGCGGCCTCGGGCACCGGGTCGACGGGCGTGCCGACCGACAGGTCGCAGATGCCGTCGGGGTGCGCCCGGGCGGTGGCCCGGGCGGCCGCGATGGTGTCCCAGGGGAAGTCGGGCAGGCGGCCCGACAGCCCGGCGCTCACTCGCCCTGGGGCGGGAGCGCCTCGACGATCGGGTGGTCGGCGTCGATCTTGCCCATCTTGGCGGCGCCGCCGGGGCTGCCGATCGTGTCGAAGAACTTCACGTTGGCGTCGTAGAACTGGGCCTGGTCGGCGGGGACGTCGTCCTCGTAGTAGATGGCCTCGACCGGGCAGACCGGCTCGCAGGCGCCGCAGTCGACGCACTCGTCGGGGTGGATGTAGAGCATGCGATTGCCCTCGTAGATGCAGTCGACCGGGCACTCCTCGACGCACGCGAGGTCCTTCAGGTCGACGCACGGCTGGGTGATCACATAGGTCATTGCAGATGTCTCCTTGCTCGTCCCCGACAATGGGATGCGCCCACTGTACAACCGCTCGCAGGAGGTTCGATGCAGCCGTCCGACGATGTCGTCGCCGCCCTCTCCCCCGCCCTTGCGCTGGGTGAACGGGTGAGCCTGCTGGTGGCCGGCGAGCAGGGTCCGGCCGAGGTGTTGGGCTTCGTGACTTCGCTGGACGCCGCCGCCGTCGGGGTCATTGACCGCCGGGGTCTCGAGCACGTCGTGCCGCGGGAGCGGGTGCGGGCGATCCGCCGCGTGGCGGTAGCCCTGGGACGCCGTCCCGAGTCCGCGCCCCGCGACCTGCTGGACGACCTCGCCGACCGGGCCGGGGCGTCCGGTGACTGCTGGGTGGGGCGGATCTCGACCCTCCTCAAGGGCCGGACGCCGCCGGTTTCGGTTCCACCGTGGGGCGAGTGGGCCACCTTCGGGGACGCCCGGGCGCGCTTCGAGGGCGAGTGGGTGACGCTGCCGTCGGCACCGGAGGACGTCGTCGTCGCCGCGGCCTGGTGGGCCACCCGCATGGGGGCGCGCTCGGTCCAGGTGCGCGGCGACTCCGCGCCGGAGGGGTTCACGCGGGTGTGACCCGCGCCCGCGTCAGCGCTCGATGCGGTCGCGCTTGGCGTTCGGGTTGGTGCACTCCACCGGGGTGAGCGTGTTGTACGTCCACTTGAAGGGCTCGGTGCGGACCAGCTTGCCGTTCTGGAAGAACTGGCGGTTGTAGGTCACGGTGAAGCCCCGCATGGCGCTCTGGGGGCTGCAGATCGCGGAGTCGTCCTTGATGGCGGGGCCCGGGTCCTTGAAGTTGCTCTGGACCGGGTTCGTCGCCTTGACGTCGTACTTCTTGGTCGACCACACGCGCACGGTGATCGAACCCTGCGCACCCTGCTTGGGGTTGTTGGTGAAGGCCTGCATCAGGACGCCGTACTCGGTGTCGTTCCTGAACTTCATGTCGACCGAGTTGTAGTCGAGCGTCGCCTCACGCCCCATCGGGTAGCGGCTGAAGTACAGCGAGTGGGGCTTGTGGTAGATGTCCTCCAGCCCGGCGAAGAACATGGCGTTGAAGGTCGTCGTGGTGGTCTGCGAGATGCCGCCGCCCATGCGCTCGACGACGCGGCCGCCGTCGATGGCACCGCCGGCCGCCCAGCCGCGCGCGAGCGTGCGGGGGCCGAGCACCTTGTTCATGTCGAAGACCTCACCGGGCTTGAGCAACACCCCGTTGATCAGGCGCGCCGACTTGCCGATGTTGGTGATGCGGTAGGCGGTGGCGGGGTAGTAGGTGGTGAACTCGCCGGTGATCTCCTTGACGCCGAGCTTCTCGGCCATCTCGGTGGTGAACTTCGCCTTCTGCTGGGCGACGGTCACCGTGGCGGTGCGCTCGGACGGCTTGACCATCGCCTCCTGGACGACCTTCGCGAACTCCTCCTTGTCGACGCCCATGCCGTCGACGGACGGGATGATCTTGGGCTTGCCGCCCTCGAAGGTGAAGCTCGCGTCCTTCGGCTCGTCGAGGCCCAGGCCGGCGATCGACTTGGTCGCCTGCTCCAGCAGCACGTCCTGGTCGACGTTGACCTTGATCGAGCCGTCGGCCGGCTCGAAGGTGAGCGCCGGGGCGATCATCTCGGGCGTGACCTCGAAGGTCTTGTCACCCGCCGCGACGGTGATGGGGGCCGACAGGGCCGGGGTGGCGACGGTGTCGAGCGTCTCCTGCGCCTCGGCGGTGGTGATGTCGGGCTCGTTCTCCTCCACGACCGCGGTGACGTCGGTCTGGTGGAGGTAGGCCTCGGCCAGCGCTTCCTGCGTCGCCGCCGCGTCGAGCGTGCGCCCGTTGGCGCCCTCGGTGAGCGTGGGGGTGCCCTCGACCATCGCGAGCTCGGCGTTGACCGGCTCGGCGTTGACCAGCTGCGCCAGCTCGGACGCCGCGGCCGCCAGCTTCTCGTCGTCACGCGCCACCACGGCCGGGTGGTCGGTGCCGCCGGTGAGGTTATCCCAGATCACGCGCGGGTCGAACGACTTCCCGGTGGCCGCCTGACGGACCGAGCCCGCGGCGTCCACCCCCAGCCCGAGGTCGGCGGGGGCCTTGCTGATCGCGTGCTCGCCGGAGGTGAGCGTCATGGGGGCGTCGGCCTTGGCCGCCAGCTCCTGGACCAGCTTCGCCTCAGCGTCGGCCGGTGCCAGCCCGCCCACGGGGACGCCCTCGATGACGGTCTTCGGCGGCAGGGTCTCGCCCGCCATCGCGTAGCCGGCACCGTAGGCGCCGCCGGCCAGCAGCACGACCCCGCCGGCGATGATCGCGGCCAGGCGCCCGCCGCCCCGCCTGCGCGGTTCGACGGTGGGCAAGGGCTGGGTGGGGTGGTCGGTCATGCGGCTCCTGGTGCTGGCTTCCTCCGCGACATCGTAATTCAGCGGGCTGACAGTTCCGAATCGGTCGGGTCACAGGTTGGCAACGCCGCCACGCGCGAGGGGCGCCACCCCAGCGGGTGGCGCCCCTCGTGCAGTCGGTCGACGATCAGCCGATCAGGGCCTTCGCCTTCTCCACCGCGGCGTCGGCGGTGATGCCGAACTCCTTGAACAGCGTCTTGGCGTCGGCCGAGGCGCCGTAGTGGTCGATCCCGACGGCCTCGGTGTTGGCGCCCAGCAGGTCCTTCCAGCCGACCGGGGTGCCGGCCTCGATGACGACCTTCGGGACATCGGTGGGCAGCACCTCGGCCTGGTAGGCCTCGTCCTGCTCCTTGAACCACTCGACGCAGGGCAGCGAGACGACGCGGGCGGGGACGCCCTCGCCCTCGAGCTTCTCGGCCGCGGCGACGGCGAGCTCCAGCTCCGAGCCCGTGCCGACGAGGATGACCTTGGGCTCGGCCGAGGCCTCCTTCAGGACGTAGCCACCCTTGGCCACGCCGGACGCCGCGGCGAAGCCGGAGCCCTCGGAGCGGTCGAAGGTGGTCATGTTCTGACGGGAGAGGATCAGCGCAGACGGGTGGTCCTTGGTTCGCAGGATCTGCGCCCACGCCTGGGCGGTCTCGTTGGCGTCGCCCGGGCGGACGACGTTGAGGCCCGGCATGAGCCGCAGGCTCATCACGTGCTCCACCGGCTGGTGGGTGGGGCCGTCCTCGCCGACGCCGACGGAGTCGTGCGTCCACACGTACACCGGGTTGACGTGGCTCAGCGCGGCCAGGCGCGGCGGCGTCCGCATGTAGTCGGAGAACACCAGGAACGTGGCGCCGTAGGGCCGGGTCAGCCCGTCCATGGCCATCGCATTGATGATGTTGCCCATGGCGTGCTCGCGGATGCCGAAGTGCAGCGTCCGGCCGCCGGGGCGTCCGGTGAAGTCGTGGCTGCTGCGCTCCTCGGGGATGAAGGAGTCGACGCCCTTCATCGTGGTGTTGTTCGAGCCGGCGAGGTCGGCCGAGCCACCCCACAGCTCGGGCACCGCGGACGCCAGCGCGTTGAGCACCTGTCCGGACGCCGCGCGCGTGGCCAGCGAGCCGGGCTCGAAGACCGGGAGCGCCTCGTCGAGGCCCTCGGGGGCCTCTTTGGCCAGGATGCGGTCGAGCAGCTTGGCGCCGTCGGCGTTGGCCTCGCGCCACGCCTGGTAGCGGGGCTCCCACTCGGCCTTGGCCTCGGCGGCCCGGTCGGCGGCGTTCTGGCGGGTGTAGGCCACGACGGCGTCGTCGATCGCGAACGGGGTGTTCTCGAAGCCGAGCAGCTCCTTCATCGCGCCGATCTCGTCGCCGCCCAGCTTGGAGCCGTGGACACTGTGGTCACCGGCCTTGTTGGGCAGCGGCCAGCCGATGATCGTGGTGACCTTGATGAAGTGCGGCTTGTCCTTGACCGCGCGCGCCTTCTCGATGACGTCGTAGAGCTCGGCGACCTTCTCCTCGTACGTGGTGAAGCCGTTGGTGAAGTCGACGTGGTACGTGTCCCAGCCGTACGCGGCGTAGCGCGCCTGGACGTCCTCGGAGAACGCGATCTTGGTGTCGCCCTCGATCGAGATCCGGTTGTCGTCGTAGAACAGGAACAGGTTGCCCAGGTTCTGGGTGGCGGCCAGCGAGGACGCCTCGGACGCCACGCCCTCCTGCATGCAGCCGTCACCGGCGATGCAGTAGACGTCGTGATCGAAGACCGACTCGCCCGGGACGGCGCTCGGGTCGAGCATCTCGCGGACGCGGCGGGCGCTCATCGCGAAGCCGACCGCGTTGGCGACGCCGGCGCCCAGCGGGCCGGTGGTGCACTCGACGCCCTTGGTCCAGCCGAACTCGGGGTGGCCGGGGGTCTTGGAGTTCCACGTGCGCAGCGCCTGCAGGTCGGCCATCTCGAGGCCGTAGCCGGCCAGGAACAGCTGGGAGTACTGCGTGATCGAGCTGTGGCCCGCGGACAGGACGAAGCGGTCGCGGCCGAGCCAGCGGTCGTCGGCGGGGTCGCCCTTCATGACCTTCTGGTAGAGCAGGTAGGCCAGCGGGGCCAGAGAGATCGCGGTGCCTGGGTGGCCGTTGCCGACCTTCTCGACGGCATCCGCGGCCAGCACACGCGCGGTGTCGACCGCCTTGCGGTCGAGTTCGGTCCAGGTGAGTTCAGACATGGTCGAAGTATTCCTCCGGTCGGCGATCAGGCAAGCAAACTGCTTCGTTCGGAGCCTAGGGCACCGTGGCCGGGCGCGTGCCCGATGCGGCTGTAGTTGCCAAACCCGTTCGCCGAGGGCTCGGCGGAAGGGGTCAGGCGGCCAGCGCCGTTCCCCGCTGTTCGGGCAGCAGCAGCGCCGCACCCGCGGCGATGAGGAACGCGACGCCGAACACGCTGAACGGCAGCGCCACGCCGCCCACGGCGAGGAGGACCGGCACGAACCACGGCGAGGTCGTGATGATGGACGCGATACGCCCGAACCCGGCGGCCGCGCCGGTGCCGGTGCCCCGGACGCCGGTCGGGTAGAGCTCCGGGCCCACCGCGTACAGCGCACCCCAGGCGCCGAGATTGAAGAAGGACAGCATGCAGCCGAAGACGATGATGAGGGTCTCGGTGGGCGCGAAGCCGAACAGGCCCGCGGAGATCGCCGAGCCGAGCAGGAACACCGACAGGGTGATGCGGCGTCCCCACACCTCGATGAGCCAGGCGGCGACCGCGTAGCCGGGCAGCTGGGCCAGCGTGATGATCAGCGTGAAGCCGAAGCTGCGCACCAGCGGGAAGCCCCGCCCGACGAGGATGCTCGGGATCCAGATGAAGGCGCCGTAGTAGGACAGGTTGATGCAGAACCACACGATCCACAGGGCTGCGGTGCGGACGCGGTACTGCGGCGACCAGATGGACTCGGTCGCGGTGTTGGCGGACGCCCCCTGGTCCGGGCTGGGCACGGCGGGGACGTTCGCGGCCTCCTCGTAGATGCGGACGGCGGCCTCGGCCTCCTCGACGCGGCCCTGCTTCTCGAGGTAGCGGACCGACTCCGGCAGCCCGAAGCGGACGTACAGCGCGTACAGGGTCGGCACGATGCCCACGCCGAGGGCCCAACGCCAGCCGTCCTCGCTCACGGGGATGAGGAAGTAGCCGAGCAGTGCCGCCATGATCCAGCCGACGGCCCAGAAGGCCTCCAGGCCGACGATGACGCGTCCGCGGATCGCCTTGGGCGCGTACTCGCTGACGAGCGTGGACGCCACGGGCAGCTCGGCACCCAGGCCGAGGCCGACGAAGAAGCGCAGCGTGGCGAGGATCGCGACCGCCGCCATGATGCCGATGCCCTCGGGTCCCGGCACGAGGGCGGATGCCCCGGTTGCGATGCCGTACACGACCAGCGTCAGCGCGAACACGTTGCGGCGGCCGAACCGATCGGCGAGCCAGCCGCCGAGCGAGGCGCCGACGGCCATGCCGACAAAGCCGATCATGGCGATGTAGCCGAGCATGTCGGGGGCGAGGCCCCACTGGGCGCCGAGCGCGGCCATGACGAACGAGATGAGGCCGACGTCCATGGCGTCCAGGGCCCAGCCGACGCCGGACCCGACCAGCAACTTGCCGTGCTTGCGGGTGAACGGCAGCCGGTCCAGCCGCTGCGCGCGGGTCATCGTCTCAGCCATGGAAGGGCCCCCTCTGAGCTCGATCCCCTCACCGGTGAAGGGATTCCCGCTCAGAGTAGGGCTACCGGCCGCCCGGCACCACCTTGTTCTAGTACTCAGTACAAAATCGAGACCATCGAGTGCCGGCGCGCCCTGACCGCGGCTTTCGACCGACACTGGCGGAGTCCCGACACAACCGGCGTCGGTCGAAATCGTCGGTCACTGGGTGCTGGAGCGCCGGGCGGCCCGGCGGCGCCCTTCAACGAGGGCCCGCTCGACCTGATCCAGGAGGACCGACCGGCGTCCGGACAGCCGCAGACCCAGGACGGGCACCTGGAGATGGATCTCGTCGCCACCGCTGATGGCGAGGTCGTTGGCCCGCAGCGCGTCCTCGACCGGCGTCAGGCCGGCGTAGTGGTGCGCGCCGTGGATCTCCACGTGGACACCCTCGTCGTCCCAGAACACGTCGAGGTAGGCGCGCCCCCGGGGCCCCGTCCTGAGCACCTGGCGACTGGGCTCGGGCAGACCACGTGCGCGGCACATGCGGGCGAAGTCCAGTTCCCCCAACGACTCGGCGCCGTTGCAGATGTCCTCGATGACGACGTCCAGGAACTCGCGTCGCCCCGAGTAACCCACCCGCCGCCAGCGTTCGAGCAAGGCCCCCGGGGACACGAGTCGTTGCTGCACCGCCATGGCGAGGACGGTGGCCGCCTCCGCATCGGACACGGCCCACTGGGCCGCCCGGATCGCAGCCACTTCGGGGCGCGTCCGTCGCAGCGCCCCCACCGTCGGCGCCTGCTCCCGGAGGCGGTGGTGCCGGACCCCGGGAATCGGTCGCACCCGGGCGTTGTTGGGCACCGTCACGTCGATGTCTCGCCCACTCCACCCCTTGAGACCTGCCGCCAGCAGCGCGGTCGCACCGTCGAGGGCGGCGTGCCTCCCGGACTCCCACAGCGCGTGCCACCAGCGCGCGCGGCCGGCGAGTGCCTGACCGCGCACCGCGACGGTGTGTCGGCCGAGCCGATGCCAGGCGCCTCGCGCGACCTGGGCCTCGATCTGGCCGCGGGTGAGACCGGCCGCCAGCAGGATCGCGAGGGTGACCACTCCGTCGTAGGGGGCTGCGAGCTCCTCGGCCAGGAGCTCGCGTCTCTCCCGCTCGACCCGGCGCGCTTCGTCGCGGAGGGCCCGAGGGGATCGGCTTTCGCCGGCCTCGGGGAACGTGGGCGGTTGGTCCATGCCCGGAGGTTGGGCGGACGAGCGGGAGTTCGGTCACCCAAGCGGCGGCGTCCACAGGCTTGAGCCTGCGCACGCGGGGTATCCACACCGTCCGCTGACGCGCAGCGACTGCCGATTTCGACCGACAGCCGCGGCGTCCTGACTCGCATGGCGTCGGTCGAAAGCGCAAGGTCGCCGATCAGCGCGGCTCGACGAACACCGCCGTCGTCAGGCCGGGGACCGAGAACTGCCCGTCGTCGCAGCGGGACGCCCGGACGACCGGGTCGGCACCCTCGGCCAACACCGGGTGCAGCCGGCACGGACGACCGACCACGGGCGGCACCAGCTGGCGCACCGGCCACGGGTTGGCGTTGAACACGACGACCAGCGTGGCCCATCGTTCGTCGACCGGGACGCCGCGGGTGTCATCCAGCACCATCACGACCACGCCGGGCTGCTGGGCCCACGTGCCCGACACCGGGAAGATCACCTTGACGTGCACCTGCGCCGGGTCGGCCAGCCGGAACAGCGGGCTCGAAGCGCGCAGGCGCAGCAGGTCGAGGCACATCTCGTGCGACAGGCGCATGTCGGCCGCGGACGGCTTCAGCGCCGGGTCGACCAGGAGCGGGCGCATGTAGACCCACTTGTCGGCGTTGTCGGCGGCCGGGGGCAGGCCGGCGCCGAACCCGTTGTCGGAGAGGGTGAAGTCGAGGTAGTTGAACCAGTCCCCCGAGGTGTAGGAGTTGCGGTCCAGCGACTTCGATCGCAGGAAGTCGGTGCCCGCGTGCCACATCACCGGGCTCTGGCCGAGCGTGGCGACAGCCAGGGCGAGGGTGTTGGCGCGCACCCGCTGGGCCATCGGGGCGTCCACGGGCAGCTTGAGGGTCAGGGCGTCGAACAGGGTCTCGTTGTCGTGGGCGTCGACGTAGGTGATCACCTCGTCGGGCGCCTCGGCGTATCCGGCGGCGAGCACCCCCTTGTAGGGCACCTGGTCGCCCCGCACCGGACGCCGGGTCCGGGCGGACAGGAAGGTGAAGTCGCGCAGGTTGCCCGCCAGCCCGAGCTGGATGATGTCGGTGTAGCCGAGCAACCGGTCGCGCTGGGCGTCGGCGTCCCCGTTCGTTGCGGCCCCGTTGGGCGACCCGGCCAGCCCGGTCGCGAAGCCCTGCTTGCGCGGGTCATGGTCGAAGGGACCCCCGCCGCGCACGGCGTCGCGCAGCCGGTCGGAGAACGTGGCGATCTGGGTGCCCGCGAGCTGGCCCTGGGTGGCTTGGACGAAGCGGGCATTGCCGGCGACCTCGCCGAAGTCCCAGCCCTCGCCGTAGAGGGTGACCGCCCGGCCGTCGACGCCGTCGCGCTCGAGGGTGAGGGCGTCCAGTGCGGCGCGCACGGCGAGCATGTTGGCGCGCGAATGGTGGCCCATCAGGTCGAAGCGGAACCCGTCCACGTGGTAGTGCCGCACCCAGTGCACGACCGAGTCGACCATGAGCTTGCCGGCCATCGTGTGCTCGGTGGCGACGTTGGGGCAGCAGGTGGAGGTGGCGATGGCGCCGCGCTCGTCGCGGCGGTGGTAGTAGCCGGGGACGATGCGGTCCAGCACCGAGGTGCCGCCCTGCCCGGCCGCGTGGGTGTGGTTGTACACCTGGTCGAGCACGACCCGCAGCCCCATCGCGTGGAGGGCGCCGACCATGAGCCGCGCCTCGCGCACCCGGCCGCCGGCGTGGATGGCCGCCTCGCTGCACAGCGAACCCTCGGGCACCTGGTGGTGCCACGGGTCGTAGCCCCAGTTGAAGGCGGGACGCTCCCCCGCCGCGATGACGTGGGCCTGCTGCTCGTCGGAGTCGGGGGCCGCCGCCTTCAGCCGCTCCTCATCGGGCGCGGTGCGCCGGCAGGGGTCCTCCTCGACCGAGGAGTAGTCGAAGATCGGCAGGAGTTGCACCGAGGTGAGGCCCGCCGCGGCGAGGCGGCGCAGGTGGCGGGTGCCATCGCTGTCGACGGCGAAGGCCGCGAAGGTGCCGCGCAGCTCCTCGGGGACGGTCTTGTCGGCGCGCGAGAAGTCGCGGACGTGCAGTTCGTAGACCACCTGGTCGACCGGGTGGCGCAGCGGCGGGATCGGGGTGTCGGACCACAGGGCGGGCTTCAGCGCGGGGTCGTCGACGTCCAGCACCAGCGAGTGGGTCGAGTTGAGGGTCAGGCCGATCGAGTACGGGTCGGTGACGCGGTTCTCGACCACACGGCCGAAGCTGGGCGCGAACACGGTGACCGCGTACAGGTAGCGGGCGTCCTTCCAGTTCGCATGCCCGGTGGTGGACCAGGTGCCGTCGGCGTCCGCGGTCATGACGACCCGCTCGGGGGCGTCCTCGAGCGAGCGCCCCACCTCCCACAGCAGGAGCTCCACCTGGTGGGCCGTCGGGGCCCACACCCGCAGCACCGGCCGGCCGTCGACCCAGGTGACGCCCAGACTGGCCCGCACGGCGTCCGGGTACAGCTGGTCGAGCAGGGGCGCGAACTGGACGCCGCTGGCGTCGGCCAGCTGCCCGTTGGGGTGGCGGGCGGTGACCACGACCTGGCCGCGGAGGAGGTCGGGGAGCTCGGGCAGGTCGGGGACGGCGAGCGACACCGCCGCGTCGAGGTGCGGGTGCTCGTCGAGCAGTGGCGTGGGCAGCGACCCGGGCTGGACGCGGAGCGGCACCGTGGTCCAGGGGAGGGGCTCACGCCGGTCGGGGTCGATGCCGCCGTCGGGAGAGCAGTGCAGCGTCCAGTCGAGGGTGGCCGGGTCGGTGCCGGGCGGGAGCCCGTCGCTGGGCCACGCGATCGTGCGCGGCGCGACCCAGTGCCCGCGGGCGAGACCCAGGTCGATGGCCGTGTGCATGGCGTCCAGCCTACGACGCGAGGAGCGCGTACCTGCCCTCTGCGGCGAGAAGCTCCTCGTGGGTGCCGCGCTCGACGATGCGCCCACGCTCGAGGACGATGATCTCGTCGGCGTGCCGCACCGTGCTGAGGCGGTGCGCGATGGTGAAGGTCGTGCGCCCTTCGGCGAGGGTGTCGAGGGCGGCCTGGAACTCGCGCTCGGTCTCGGTGTCGAGGGCGCTGGTGGCCTCGTCGAGGACCAGGACCCGCGGGTCGGCCAGCAGGGTGCGGGCGACCGCGACGCGCTGGCGCTCACCGCCGGAGAAGCGGTGGCCGCGGGCGCCGACGATGGTGTCGAGGCCGTCCGGCAGGCGGCGCACCGTCTCCCCCACCTGGGCCGCGTCGAGGGCGAGCCAGAGGTCGGCGTCCGAGGCGTCGGGCTTGGCCTGCAGCAGGTTGTCACGGATCGAGGTGTGCGAGAGGTAGGTGTCCTGGGTGACGACGCCGATCGCGCCGGCGAGGTCGGCCGAGGACAGGTCGCGCAGGTCGACACCGTCGAGGGTGACGCGGCCTGCGGTCGGGTCGGCGAGGCGGACCAGCAGCGTGGCCAGCGTCGACTTGCCCGAGCCGGTCTCGCCGACGACCGCGATGGAGCGGCCGGGCGTGAGGTCGAGGTCGATGCCGTTGAGCACGTCGACCTCGCCATCGGGGTAGCGGTAGGAGACGCCCTCGAAGCGGACGTGGCCGGTGACCTGGTCCTTGGGCAGCGGGGTGGGGTTGGCGGGCTCCTTGACCTCGATCGGGAGGTCGAGGTAGCCGAAGATGCGGCTGAGGAGGGCCATCGAGCTGATCCACTGGGCGCCGACGTTGAGCAGGCCCATGATCGGGCGGAAGATCTGGCTCTGCAGCGCGGTGAACGCGACCACGGTGCCGATCGTGATGTTGCCGGTGATGGCCGGGAAGCCGGCGGCGAGGTAGATGAGCGCCGGGATGGCGGCGAAGATGATGCCCATCGTGGCCATGCGCCAGCGCCCGGCGAGCTGGCTCTGGACCTCGAGGTCGACCAGCTGGGACGAGGTGTCGGAGAACGCGTCGACCCGGGCCTGGGTGGCGCCGAGGGTCTTGGTGAGCATCGCGCCGTTGACGCTGAGGGCCTCGTCAACCTGCGCGTGGAGGTCGGCCATCGCGCGCTGCCGCTGGGTGGTGATCTCGCGGCGGACCAGCGCGACCTTGCGGGTCAGCGCGATCGCCGGCGGGAGCACGATGAGCGAGAGCAGGGAGAGGCGCCAGTCGAGGACGACCATGGCGACCGCCGTTCCGACGGCGGTGGTGAGGTTGGACGCGACCGACGTGGCGGTCGTCGTGATCACCGACTGCAGGCCGGCGATGTCGTTGATGAGGCGGGACTGGATCTCGCCGCCCCGGGTGCGCTTGAAGAAGCTGATGGACTGCTTCTGGATGTGGCTGAACACGTCGGTGCGCAGCGCGCTCATGACGCGCTGGCCCATCGTGGTGGCCAGCCAGGTCTGCACGACGCCGAGCACGGCGGTGAGGATCGCGACGGCGACCATGCCGCCGACGAGCCACACGAGCAGTTCGGTGTTGCGGTTCGGGAGTGCGTCGTCGATCACGGCGCGCAGCAGGAACGGCTGCGCGAGGCCGACGATGGACGCCGCGACGACCGCGGCGATGACGATGGCGAGAGCCCCCGCGTGGGGCTTGAAGAGTGCGGCCACCCTGGCCGCGGAGACGGGCGATTCGATGAGCTGGGCGCGGTCGCGCGGGTCGATCCGCTGCGGGCCACGCATGTCGGGTCCTCCGATCATGTCACTCATGGGCGCCTCCTTTCGATATACTGAGGTTACCTCATCAACACCGGAGGGTCCCGTGGATATTCCCGACACCGAGTTGGCTGACCTGATCCTGCGCGCGGCGCGGCGACTGCGGCGCGCGAACGCATCGGAGTTGACGGGGTTGCCGGTCAACCCGCACCAGGCGCGCGCGCTGCGCGTGATCGCGCGGCTCGAGCCAGTCCGGATGGCCGACTTGGCCGAGCGCCTGCACGTGGTCGCTCGCTCGGCGACCGACGTCGTCGAGTTCCTCGCCGCGGGCGGCTGGGTCGAGCGCTCCCCCGACCCTGGCGACCGGCGGGTGCGGCTCCTGTCCCTGACGGATGCCGGACGCCGATTGGCCGAACAAGTACAGGACGCCCGGTCCCGGGCCGCCAGCTCCACTTTGGGCGCCATCCCCGACACTGACCGGGCGACGGTCGTGGCCGCGCTCAGCGAGGCCGTTGATCCCACGTTCTGAGCCCAGACTGGCCGGCTTGCGGCAGGGAGCATCCATCCTGCTAGAGTGGCTTATAACGTCGATATGGGTCGGAGGACCATTCCAAACGTCGACGAAGACGAGAAGTTCCCCGAGGAGACCCGAACACCATGTCTGAACTCGCCAAGTCTGGCGTCTCTCGACGCACCCTGGCCAAGGGCGCCGCTTGGAGCCTCCCCGCTGTGGCCGTAGCCGCAGCCGCCCCTTCCGTTGCCGCCAGCGAGCCCGTCCCGGAAGCCGGCCTCCAAGGCTGGGTGAATGTCCAGAAGAACTGCTACCGGCTTATCAACGACACCCTTACGTGGGACTCGCAACCCGGCCTGCAGGGGCCTAACGATCCCTTCGTGCCGGAGACTTGGGGGCTCTGGGTGTACCACTCCCAGCCGAACTGGCAGTTCAGCGACGTGACCATCACCATAGGAATCCCCGTCTCGGGGGCGGTGACAGGAGGAGGCAACGGCTGGTCCTCCCCTACATCCGTGACCTCCCCTTGGTCGGGCTTCAACGCCTACACCACCCAATACACCGGCACGTGGACCCATCACAGCGACCCTGACGGCGATCCCGAGACCTACCCGGTCGCCTACACCAAGGTGGACGGGCGCCTACGCCTGACGGCATCCGGCAACTTCGACAATTGCGGTAATGCCAAGACGCTGCACCTGCGCCGGTGCGTGACCATCACGCGCCCCACGCCGCGCACCGGCGAACTGCCCGTCGAAACCATCTGTTTCACCCGCACCATCCAGCTGTGAGAATCGAGACGCCCCATGAGTGACACCACGCCCGAGGTTGACGAGACCACCACCGCCCCGAAGGACCAGCCCAGCGGTCAGGAGGCGCCCACCCCAGCGGTTGCCACTCCGCAGGACCCGCCTGGACGCGACACAGAGCCCACGACCAAGGCTTCTGAGGATCCCGTGGGCAATGCCCCAGAGAAGTCTGCGGCGGAGGCCCCTCAGGAGTCTGCAGACGGGGAACCCGCGGTGGAGTCCCACACCCACTCCCCCGAATCCGAGGATACCTCTCCCGACGCTGAGCACCCGGACGAGGTGACCTACTCGGTCTCCGCGCGGATGTGAGTCTTGGCTGGGCAATGAACGACCAGACCACGTCCGGCATCTCACGCCGCACGTTCTGGAACGCCAACGACAGTGAGCCCGCGAGGATTCGTCCCCGCGGGCTCTTGCGTTGCCCCGGCAACTCATTTGAGAATGGTTCTCACTATGCTCTAGAGTGCTCTGTGTGCGTTCAACCATTCTCGCTGTCCCGCTCCTGCTGACCATGGCCGCGTGCAGTCCCACTGCGGCGCCGGCGTCCAACACCTCGACCCCAGCGACTGACCAGGCCCCGGTCGCGATCGCGACCACCACCCAGCTCGGGTCGATCCTGGGCGACATCACGCAGTGCGTCGGCACCACTTCACGCACGCTGATGGGCCCCGGCGACGACCCCCACGACTTCTCGGTGAGCTCCCGCGACGTGGCCGACCTCACCAAGGCCAAGCTCGTCATCACCAACGGCCTGGGCCTCGAGCCCGGCCTGAAGGTCGCCCTCGACGGCGCCAAGGCCGACGGCGCGACGATCTTCGAGGTCGCTCCCCTGCTCGACCCGCTCAGCTATGCGTCCATCGAGGAGCACCAGGCCGAGCAGCACGCCGGCCACGACCATGCGGCTTCGACAAGCTCAGCCACCGGGCACGACGAATCCCACAGCCACGGCGAGTTCGACCCGCACGTCCACATGGACGTCCAGCGCATGGCCAAGGCTGCCACCGTCATCGGCGCCCAGCTAGCCAAGACCACCGGCGACGACAAGTACGCCACCTGCGGCACCAAGGTCGAGCAGAAGCTCCAGGAGACCGACAAGCAGGTCCGCGAGATCCTCGCCGAGATCCCCGCCGACAAGCGCGTGCTGGTCACCGACCACGAGGCTTACAACTACTTCGCCGAGGCGTACGACTTCGAGGTGGCCGGCGTCGTCATCCCGGGCGGCAGCACCGACGCCGAACCCAGCAGCCAAGAGCTGGCCGACCTCGTCGCTGTCGTCCGCGAGGACAAGGTCTCGGCGATCTTCTCCAACAACACCGTCAACCCGCGCCTGGTCGAGGCCGTCGCCAACGAGGCCGGCACCGACCTGAAGGTGGTCCAGCTGTTCGAGGGCTCCGTCGGCCCCGAGGGCTCGGGCGCCGAGACCTACGCCACGATGATGCTGACCAACGCGCAGCGCATCGCGGACGCCCTGAAGTAGGTTGTGACCTCGTGGATTGGTTCCTCGAGCCCTTTCTCCTGGGCTTCCAGCAACGCGCCCTCATCGGCGGTCTCGCCGCCGGGGTGATGAGCTCGGTCGTCGGCGTCTGGCTCGTCCTGCGCGGCATGAGCTTCTTCGGCGACGCCTTCGTGCACGGCGTCCTGCCCGGCATCGCGGCGGCGACGATCTTCGGCTTCAACCCCTACCTCGGCGCGGCCGTCGCCGCGATCGTGATGGTCGGCGGCATCGAGCTGATCCACCGCCAGACGGCGCTGAAGGAGGACACCGCCATCGGCCTGCTGTTCGTCGGCATGATGGCGCTGGGTGTCGCGATCATCAGCAAGTCGAGTTCGTACACGGGGTCGCTGACCAACATCCTGTTCGGCGACATCTTCGGCGTGAACGCCGAGACGCTCACCGCGATGGCCGTGCTCGGCACGCCAGTGCTCCTCGGCTCGCTGCTGCTCTACCGCCCGCTCCTCGCCCTGAGCTTCTCCCCCACCAAGGCCAAGACGCTCGGAATGAGCCCGCGCTTCACCCACGCGGCCCTCCTGGTGCTGATCGCCACGGCCGTGATCGCGAGCTTCCAGGCCGTCGGCACCCTACTGGTGTTCGCCCTGCTCGTCGGCCCGCCGGCCACGGCCGCGCTGGTCACGCGCACCATCCCGCAGATGTTCGTCACCTCGGTCGTTCTCGCGTCGTTCACCGTCTGGCTCGGGCTGGTCCTCAGCTACCACTGGGGCACCGCCGGCGCGGCCACCATCGCGCTCGTCGCCATCGCCCTGTTCTTCCTGGTCCTCACGGTCAGGCCGCTGTTCCGGAGCACCCTTCGACAAGCTCAGGGACCGGGGGCGACGAGGTGACCACCAACGGGATCATGGTCGAGGCGTCCGACCTCGTGCTGGGGTACGAGCGCAACATCGCGGTCAAGCACTCGAGCTTCACGGTCCCGCACCAGAAGGTGACGGCGATCATCGGCCCCAACGGGTCGGGCAAGTCGACGATCCTGAACGCGATCGCGGGCGTCATCGAGCCGCTGGCCGGCACGATCAGCGTGTTCGGGCGCAAGCCCGGCGGCCGCGGCAGTCAGGTGTCGTACGTGATGCAGTCGCTGGCGTTCCCCGAGGGGACGCCGATCACGGTCCGCGAGGCCGTCGGCATGGGCCTGTACCCCAAGCTGGGCTGGTTCGGACGCCCCAGCGCCGAGGACCGCTCCCGCGTGGCCCGCGCCATGGAGCGCCTCAAGGTCACCGACCTCGCCGACCGACACCTGGACGAGCTGTCCGGCGGTCAGCGGCAGCGGGTCTACGTCGCGCAGGGCATGACCCAGCCGCACGAGGCCCTGCTGCTGGACGAGCCGCTGACGGGCCTCGACATCCTGTCGGCGCGCACGATCGACGAGATCATCCACACCGAACGCGACCGCGGCCACGCGGTGGTGCTGACCACGCACGACCTCGACGAGGCACGCGCGGCCGACTGGGTGATCCTGATGAGCGGGCACGTGGTTGCGTACGGGCCGCCAGCCGAGGTACTTACGCGCCACAATCTCGAGACCGCCTACGGGCTGGGCTCGCTGCACGCAGCCGAGAGCGCCTTCATCGACGACCCGCACCTGGACATCGAGCACGGGCACGAACACGGAAGGCACCAGCACCCGCACTGAGTTAGGGTAGGGCCTGCCTACTACAACGAGTCGGAGTGCTTTGCCATGACGGTCCCCCGCTGGGTCACCCACCTGTTCCGTGCCGCTGGCCTGTTCACGCTGTTCGCCGTCATCGGGGGGTCTCTCGTCGCGGCCACCGAGTCCGGCTTCGAGTGCGGCAACTGGCCGGGCTGTGACGTCGACGCGATCCTGCCGGGCGGCGTGGTCAACGAGATCCTGTACCGCAACCCCTGGATCGAGATGACCCACCGCGTCTCGGCGATCCTCTCCGGGCCGCTCGCGCTCATCGCCGGCATCGTGGCACTCCGGATGCGCAACATCCACCCGCTGGCCAAGGTGCTGCCCTGGGTGACGGTCGTCGGCGCGTTCATCGCCGGCTTCGTCGGCCGCGGCATCGTGCTGGGCGAGGTCTACCCGACGTGGGTTGGGGCCCTCGACCTCGGTGCGGCACTGGTCGCGCTCGTGGCGATGACGACCGCGGCGATCCTCGTCGAGCGGACGCCCGCGCAGTGGTTCTCCTCGCGCGCCGGCCTGTTCGCCTGGGGCGCCGTCGGCACCCTTCTCGTCATGCACCTCACCAGCCTGTGGGCCGCCGGCCCCGGCTCCTACACCCGTGTCGTCAGCTGGCCGGTGTGGAACATCGTCCACGCCGACGCCCACGGCTCCTTCGCCGCCCAGATCGCGCGCTTCCCGATGCTGGTGCTCGCCGTCGTGCTGATCGTCCTGGCGGTCCGCGAGGCCCGCGCGCTCGGCGTCGTGGTCGAGGGTTACGTCGCCCTGGCCTTCGCCGCCGCCTGCCTGCTCTTCGGCGCGATCATCGGCTTCACCGGGACCGACACCCTCGGCGTCCCGCTCGCCATGTGCGCAGTGGGCGTGTTCTTCACCATAGTCCTGATCGCCGCCCGCTCCTCGGTGCTGGCCACCGCCCCCTCCCGCGGGATGAGCGCCACCACCCCGGCGTCTGAGGCAAGGGGTGGCGTCCGCCCCTAGTCTGGCCGGGTGACCGCCCGACCGAGCTTCCGGCTGCCCCGGCCGCGGCCGCTCGACTACGTGTGGGCGGCCCTGCTGGGGTTCCTGGTGCTGCTGGCGCCCGGCACCCTGTACATCGACGGGGCGGGGTCGACCGTCTCGACCTGGGCGATGTTCGGGTGGGGCCTGCTGTACGTGCTGCCGCTCCTGTGGCGCCGCGCCGACCCCGACCTCGCCACGCTGGCGCTGCTCCCGGCCCACCTGGTCCAGCTCGCCGTGGTGAACGCCCCCAACGCCGGCAACATCACCGTGCCCCTGATGATGTTCACGGTAGCCGCGCACGGACGCCTGAGGTACCGCCTGTGGTGGCTCGCGTTCGGCGGGTTCACCTCGCTCGTCGCCGCCGCCGACTGGACGTTCGGCTCCGCCTGGGAGCGCAACACCATGGGCACGGGGGGCGAGCCGGTCGCGTCCCTGATCGCGGTGTCGGTCGTCACCTTCCTCGGCCTCGCTTCGGTGGTCGCCGCGAGCTGGGCGCTCGGTGCGTTCGTCCGGGCGCGCAACGAGGCCCGCGCGGCCTCCCAGGACGCCGTGACGGCCCAGACCCTCCAGCACCAGCAGGCGATCCTCCTGGCCGCCACCCAGGAGCGCCAGCGCCTCGCCCGCGAGATGCACGACGTCGTGGCCCACTCGCTTGCGGTGATCGTCGTGCAGGCCGACGGCGGCGCCTATGCGGCGTCGATGGACGGCGACCCGGCCATGCGCCTCGCGACCGCCGAGAAGGCACTCGCCACAATCCGCTCGACCGCTTCCGACGCCCTGACCGAGACCCGGCGTCTCGTGGGTGTGCTCCGCTCGGACCAGGGCACCGAGCTCGCCCCGGCGTCCGGCCTCGGCGACATCTTCGGCCTCGTGCAGGGGCTGGCCGACGCCGGCCGCGACGTGCGCATGCAGGTGACCGGCGACCCGGCCCTGCGCCGCCACCTCTCCCCCGGCCTCGAGCTGGCCGTGTTCCGCATCGTGCAGGAGGCGCTGACCAACGCGGTCAAGCACGCCGGCGAGGACGCCTCCGTGCTCGTGCACCTCCACCACGCCCAGGCCGAGCTGATCGTCCAGGTGCGCGACACCGGCGTCGGCGCCGGACCCACCGACGGCCTCGGCCACGGCCTGGTCGGCATGCGCGAGCGCGTGTCGGCCTTCGGCGGAACCCTCTCCGCCGTCGACCACCCTGACGGCGGCTTCGTCGTCACCGCCCGAATCCCGACCCCGCAAGGAGCGATGTCATGACCGAACCGCAACCGATCCGCCTCGTGCTGGCCGACGACCAGGAACTGGTCCGCCTCGGGTTCCGCATGGTGCTCGACGCGCAGGCCGACATGACGGTCGTCGCCGAGGTCGGCAACGGGCAGGACGCCGTGCGCGCGGTCTCCGCGCCTGCCGGCTGCGACGTCGTGCTGATGGACATCCGCATGCCGATCATGGACGGCGTCGAGGCCACCCGCCGCATCGTCGCCTCGGGCGCCGCCGCGAAGGTGCTCGTGCTCACGACGTTCGACCTCGACGAGTACGTCTACTCGGCGCTGCAGGCGGGCGCCTCAGGGTTCCTGCTCAAGGACGCCGGTCCGGCCGAGCTGCTGGCCGGCATCCGTGCCGTGCACTCGGGTGAGGCCGTCGTGGCGCCTTCCGCGACCCGCCGCCTGCTGGAGCGCTTCGTGCCGATGATGCCCGGCGACGCCTCGACCGGGAAGTCGCCCGAGGAGCGCCTCGGCGTGCTCACCGAGCGCGAGCGCGAGGTGCTGACGCTCGTCGGCACCGGCCTGACGAACTCGGAGATCGCCCAGACGCTGTTCCTCGCCGAGGCGACCGTCAAGACCCACATCGGCCACATCCTGGCCAAGCTCGCCCTGCGCGACCGCGTCGGCATGGTGGTGTTCGCCTACGACACCGGCCTGGTTCGGCCCCAGCCGTAAGGCGTCCCGTGGGGCCCGCTCGTCGCCGGGCTCCTCGTCCTCGTCCTCCTCCGGAGTGCACTTCGAGGCGGCGTTTCTATCGCTGGGGCGATAGTTCTGTGAGCGCGAAGTGCACTCCCGGTGGCGGCGATCAACCTGTGGACGGATTCCCGGACCCGACGCAGGTTGTCCACAAGCCACGAACTCGCTGCACGAAATGGCCGCCTCCTGCCGACATTCCGGGCATGTCGAAGTTCACGTTCCCTGTCATCTTCGGTCAGCGAGGTCTGGCCACCACACAGCAACTGCTCGAGGCCGGGGCGTCCCTCTCCCAGCTGCAGCACCTCGTGCGCAGCGGCCGTCGCATCCTGCGCACCGTGTACTCCCCGCGCCCAGGTCCCCTCACGGGAGGCGACCTCCTCGTGGCGGCGTCCCTGTGGGCCGGCCCGCGCTCGGTTCTGACCGGGCTCCATGCACTACAGGTGCACGGATTCGCGTACGACCACGAGTTCCCCATCACGTCATTCCTGGTCCCGAACACCGCACGCGCCCGCGTCCGAGCGGGCGGGTTCGAGACAGTCCGGACCAAGCGTCTACCCGCGCCGGTCCTGCGCGACGACCTCCGCATAGCCCCCGTCGAACGGGCGCTGGCGGACGCCAACCGCCTGCGTCAGCTCTCCGACCGGCACCTCAGAGGCGTGGCCATGGCCATCCTGCAGAACCGGCGCACCAGTGCGGATCGGCTCGCCAGCGAGATCGAGTACGGACGCCCCAACGCCACGGGTGGCATGGTCGAGGCGGTGGTGGACTTCCGTCGGGGGTCGTGGTCCGTCGCCGAGGCTGAGTTGGCGGTCCTCGTCCGCGAGCACCCGGACCTGCCCCGCATGGTGCAGAACCCGAGGCTGGTGACAGCCTGCGGCAAGAGGATCGGTACCCCCGACGGCTACTTCCCCGACGCCGGGGTCGTGGTGCAGGTGCACTCGCGGAAGTACCACGACGGATTCACCGACACGGGAGGGGACAAGTTCGCCTCCACCATGGAGAAGGACCTCGACTACCAGACCTTCGGGATCGTGGTCGTCCCGGTTGCGCCCACAACGCTTCGCGACACACCCGGGACCTTCATCGGGAAGCTCGCCTCAGTCGTTCTCCCGCGGCTCGGATGGCAATCGGATGACGTCCTGATCGCCTGAGATCCCGGGAAGGCTCGGACAGCACAGGCGGCACAGGCGGCACGGGGTGCCCCCGCGCCCGGGGGGGGTGTGCACTTCGCGCTCACAGAACTATCGCCCCAGCGATAGAAACGCCGCCTCGAAGTGCACCCCTGGGGGGTGGGGCAGAATGGCCGGGTGATCATTGCTGCCGCCGACGGGTCGTCGCTGTCCAACCCCGGTCCCGCCGGGTGGGCGTGGTTCATCGACGGCGACCGCTGGGCCGCCGGCGGCTGGAAGCACGGCACCAACAACATGGGCGAGCTCATGGCGGTGCTCGACCTCCTGCGCCAGACGAAGGGCGCCGAGGATGACCTGCTGGTCTTCTGCGACTCCCAGTACGTGATCAACTCCCTCACCAAGTGGATGCCCAACTGGAAGCGCCGTGGCTGGAAGAAGGCCGACGGCAAGCCGGTGCTCAACGTCGACCTGCTCAAGGAGCTCGACACCGAACTCGTCGGCCGCCGCATCACCTTCGAGTGGGTGAAGGGGCACGCCGGCCACGAGCTCAACGAGGCCGCTGACGCCCGAGCGCGGGCCGCCGCGGTGGCCTTCCAGAAGGGCCTGCCCGTCGACGAGGGCCCCGGCTTCTCCCCCGACGTCGTCCGGACGCCGACCCCCGATGTCTCCCCCGGCCCGGTCCGCGAGCCGGATCTCTTCGACGCCGCCCCGGACCCCGCCCCCGACGAGGACGAGCACCCCGTCGTCGCGCTGCAGCGCAGCTGGCTCTCGGACGCCGTGCGCTCCGACCGGTCCGCCGCCGAGGCGCTCCTCCACCCGCGGTTCATGGAGCACGACGTCAACGGCAGGGCGTCCGGGAAGGGCCGCACGCTAGCCACGCTCAAGCCCCACGAGGACCAGATCACCGTCGAGGTCGAGGGCATCGACGAGCTGGCCCCGTGGGTGGTGCAGCTGCGCTGGCGGGCGCGCTCGCGCAGCGCGGTCAGTCTGCGGAGTTCGATCTGGGTCAAGCACGACGACACGTGGCGGCTCCGGTTCGAGCAGCAGACGCCGACGGTCCGCTGAGAGGGCACGTCCGGACTCTGAGCGACCGGGTGACCACCGACTGAGCCACCCCCCGATGAGTCGCAGGCACCAATACGGTGACGCCATGTCCGACATGCTCAGGATCAGCAGCGGCGAGGCCGGGTTCGACCTCCCGATCACCGATGGCACCATCAAGGCGACCGACCTCAAGCAGGTCAGCACGTCCCAGGGCCCCCTGGCCACCTACGACCCGGGCTTCATGAACACCGCTGCCTGCCGCAGCTCGATCACCTACATCGACGGCGACGCCGGCATCCTCGAGTACCGGGGCTACCCGATCGACCAGCTGGCCGCGAGCGCGACGCACCTGGAGGTGGCCTACCTGCTGCTCAAGGGCGAGCTGCCCAACGCCGACCAGCTCGCCGCGTGGGAGCACACGGTCAACACCCACCGCTTCGTCCACGAGAACGTGGGCAACTTCATCCGCTCCTACCGCCACGACGCCCACCCGATGGCGAAGATGATGGCCGCGGTGGCGTCCATGCAGACCTTCTACCCCAGCTCGCGCCGCCTGGAGGACCCCGAGGCCCGCGAGATGAACATCGTCCGGCTCATCGCGAAGATCCCCACCATGGCCGCGTGGTCCTACCGGCACTCGATCGGCCGGCACTACGTCTACCCCAACGACGAACTCGGCTACGTCGACAACTTCCTGGCCATGCTGTTCCAGAGCCAACAGCGTGTCTACCAGGCCGACCCGCGGGTGTCGCGGGCGATGGAGATCCTGTTCATCCTGCACGCCGACCACGAGCAGAACTGCTCGACCAACGCCGTGCGCGCCGTGGCGTCGGCCGGCAACGACGTCTACACCTCGGCCGGCGCCGGCATCGGCGCCCTGTTCGGCCCGCTGCATGGCGGAGCCAACGAGGCCGTCCTGAAGATGCTGCGCGAGATCGGGTCGGTCGACCGGGTGCCCGAATTCGTCGAGGGCGTGAAGAACGGCAAGGCGCGCCTGATGGGCTTCGGGCACCGCGTCTACAAGAACTACGACCCGCGCGCCCGCATCATCAAGAAGGCCTGCGACGACGTGTTCGAGGTGACCGGGGTGAACCCGCTGCTCGAGATCGCCGTCGAGCTCGAGCGGATCGCCCTTGAGGACGAGTACTTCGTCAAGCGCCGCCTCTATCCCAACGTCGACTTCTACTCGGGGCTGATCTACGAGGCGCTGAAGTTCCCCCCGGAGATGTTCACCGTGCTGTTCGCGGTGCCCCGCACCGCCGGGTGGGCGGCCCAGTGGCTCGAAGGCGTCACCGACCCCGAGCAGAAGATCATGCGCCCCAAGCAGATCTACACCGGCCACCGCGAGCGCGACTTCGTTCCGGTCGACCAGCGCTGACCCGTGCCGTCGGGCTGCTACCAGGGCAGCCCGACGGTGGCGGACGCCACCCCAACCGCTGCACCCACGATCAGGGCTGGACCCATCGGGACGTCGGCCTTCAGGTCGCGCGTGCGCGCGAGGACGAGCAGGGACGCGAACCCATGCCGCCGCCAGGACCGCTGCCCACACCGGAGTCACCCGCTGGGTGCCTCCATGATGGAGATGATCGCAGGCCCGATGATGACGATCATCAGCGCGGGCAGCAGCGTAAGCACCAAGGGGAATGACACCGCACCTCGCGGGCTTGGGTGTGCAGCACGTCGGCCAGCGGGATGCCGTATTCCTCGACCTGGATGGTGGCGTCTAAGCCGAGGCCCGACTCGACCCGGCGGTCAGACGGTGCGCACCATCAAGGACGGCGATTCGGTCGACCTGGGCGACCTCACCCTGCACTGGACGAGCCAGCGGTCTCGCACGCTCGGCATGGTGAACGACGGCTTGGTCAGCTGACCGGGACCTCCAGAAACTCCACGTCGACCTCGACGTCCAGGGGGATCGGGGCACCGACCAGGTGGGGTGAGTCCATCCGGGGGGCACCGACGAGGCGCAGCCGGTCGATCAGGGTCTCCGCGAGCGACTCGACCCCGGCGAAGTCACCGGCCGCGATCAGGTCGACGATGCGGGCGTCGGGGCGCAGGGAGTCGCTCAGGACGCCCTGCTCGACGGGCACCCGCAATCCGTCGTAGGCCGTGCGCAGCCGCAGTTCGGTGCACAGCCGGGCGAGTTCGGCGTTCGGGTGCAGGGACAGCAGGGTCGCCACGAACGCGTCGTCGGCCCGACGGAACGCCAGGTAGTCGCGGGCAGCGACGGCCGCCTCCACTCCCTCGGCCAGGTGTCGCAGGGTGATCAGGTCGACCGGCCGCGCGTGCTCGGCGGCCGTCCGCAGCGCCACGGGCTCGAGCATCCGCCGGATCTGGACGATCCCGTCCCCCGGCGCCTCGGCCCGGTCGCGGACGCGGATGGCGTCCTCCCCCACCCGCTCGAGGAAGCCGTCGCGACCGAGTTCCATGAGCACCAGCAGGGTCACGGAGGCGTCGGCGCGGAGCAGGTCGGCGATCCGGTCGATCTCGATCGGCTCGTCGGTGGGGATGCTCCCGTCCACGACCATCATGCGCAGCCGCGCCACGAGGTGGGCAGGTGGTCGCGGTGCGCGTCTGTCCGAGCTTGCCTTCACATGCACGGCCTGACCTTTCCGGTGTCGCCCCTGCGGGGCGGTGACACGATGGTAAACGCTCCTGGCGCCCCGTTCAGCCGGTTGCACTGTTGTCGTCCGATGTCTGGCCGCACGCGGGCGTGGCGACCGTCCCGCCCCTTGCCACAGCCCCCTGCGGACGGCGCCCGATTCGGCCCGCACCCCAGCGGCGTGGACAATGGTCCGGTGCATGAGGGGATGCTGCTGGACAAGCGCTACCGCCTGGATGCCCGGATCGGGCACGGCGCGGCCGGCGAGGTCTGGCGCGCCCACGACCTGCACCTCAACCGGGTGGTCGCCGTCAAGACGGTGCGCATGGGGCCGGGTTCCGGGGACGTCCCGCTGGCCCGCTTCCGCCGCGAGGTGGACGCCGCGGCCAGCCTGAACCATCCCAACGTCGTCTCCCTCCACGACGCCGGCCAGGACGACCACGTGGCCTACCTCGTCATGGAGCTGCTCGACGGCCCGTCGGTCGCCGAGGCGGTCGCCACCCAGGGCCCGCTGCCCCTCGACCGGGGCCTGGCCATCGGGGAGTCCGTGGCGCGGGGGCTGGCGTCGGCCCACGCCGCCGGCATCGTCCACCGCGACATCAAGCCGGCCAACGTGGTCTTCCACGACGGGTCGGTCAAGGTGGTCGACTTCGGCATCGCCCGGCTCACCGAGGGCAACGGCGAGACGCTCACCCAGGCGGGCTTCACCACCGGCACCGCCGCCTACATGTCCCCCGAGCAGGCGCGCGGGGACAAGGTCGACGCGGCGTCCGACGTGTACTCGCTGGGCTGCCTGCTGGTCGCGCTGTTCACCGGGCAGCCGCCGTTCCCCCGCGACCTGCCGGTCGCGCAGGCCCTGGCCCACCTCACCGACACCCCACCCCGGCTGACCGAGCGGCGCCCCGACCTCCCGCCCGAATTGGACGCCCTCGTCGCCCGCATGCTTGCCAAGGAGCCCGCCGAACGGCCCACGGCGTCCGAGGTCGCCGACGCGCTGGCCCACCTCGCCGCCGGGGACCGGACCGCCGTCATGCCGGCCGTGCTCACCGCCCCCACCCGGCCTGCGCGGCGCTGGCCCCTGGCGGTGGCGGCCGCGATCCTCGTCCCGGCGCTCGCGCTGGGCGGCTGGTGGGCGACCCGGTCCGAGCCCGGGTCGGCACCCGTCAGCCCGACGCCGAGCGCGGCCACCTCCGCGGTGGTGAGCGCCGAGCCCACCGCGGTCGGGACGCCCGCGCCCACACCCTCGCCGTCCGCCACCGCGGATGCGGTCTGGACACCCGCCCCGGCACCCACGCGCACCAGCGCACCCCCCGCCCGGCCCCCGGCCACGACGCGGCCGGTGAACCCGGCGCCGGCTCCGGCGCCCTTCAGCCTCGGCGCGGCGAAGACGGCGATCGACAACGCAATCGGCGGCGTCTCCAACCCGGGCGGACGCCGCCAGCTCGAGCGGGCGTGGGGATCGCTGCAGTCGGGCATGACGGCGGCGAACGCGGGCTCGCGGCTCGACCAGCTCGCTGCCACCGCCCGCAACACGACCCAGCTCTCGCGCGACGAGCTCAACACCATCCTGGGCGCGATCGCGTCCGCGAAGGGGCGGCTCTGACCCGACCGCGGGTCAGTCGACCGGGGCCAGCCCGTACAAGGAGTCGGCGCCGAGGGGCTTCGGGCCCACCCATTCGGTGCGCCCGGACCCGTCGTCCCGCAGCCTGACCAGCAGGCTGTGCGGGGCGTCCAGCGCGACCACGTGGCCGACCCAGTGGCCCCACCCGACCCACGCCCCCGACGCCGCGACGCGCAGCGTGCGGCCCGACCAGCGCATGGTGCCGGTGCGCCACTCCCCGAACCCGACCGCGAGCTGGTGGTCGCCCCCGTACTGGTCGACCCAGCGCAGCTGCCAGCCGTCGGCGTCGTCGACCAGCCGCCACCGGTTCGTGCGGTTCTCGAAGGTGAGCCCGACGGTCGCGCCGCGCTCGCCCCACACCGTCGGCAGGCGCAGGGACGCCAACCGCTCGGCCAGGCCGTCCCCGGCGTCCGGTGCCCGGTCGAAGGCCGGGAGCAGGCTGGCCCACACCTCGTCGAGCACCTCCTGCATGCGCTCGGTGGAGGCGGTCAGCACCAGCACGGCGTCCTGGGCGGGCATCACGACGCCGAACTGTCCGAACGCGCCGTCGCCGCGGTACCCGCCGCGGGTGTCGTGCCACACCTGCCAGCCGTAGCCCTGCGCCCAGTCGGGCTCGGCCCAGGAGTCGGTCTCGACGTGGCGCTGCCGGTGCCGGGTCACCCACTCCACGGGCAGCAACCGCTCCCCCGCCGCGACGCCGTCGTCGAGCAGCAGCTGGAAGAAGCGGGCGATCCCCTCGGGGCGGACGTGCAGGCCGGAGAAGCCCAGGACGCGGCGGGCCGGGTCGGTGTCCCACGAGGTGCCGGTGATGCCCAGCGGGGTGAACACGCGGTCGACGAGCAGCTCGTGGACGGTGCGGCCGGTGGCGTGCCGGACGACCTCGGCCAGCGTCCACGTGGCGAACTGGTTGTAGCAGAAGGTCGCGCCCGGGACCCCCTCGGGCTCAGTCGCCAGGGCCACGCGCCACGGCTGGCGCCCGGCCAGCCGGGAGGTGCGGGGGTTGAAGACGTCGTCGCGCGTGTGGCCGGTGGCCATGGCGAGGCAGTCGCGGACCCGGATGCGGGAGGCGACGGGGCCCGCGGCGTCCACCACGTCGGCGAAGAGGTCGACCAGCCGGTCGTCGTAGGAGAACGCGCCGTCGGCAACGGCGAGCCCGACGGCCGCGGAACAGAAGGTCTTGGACAGCGAGTAGACCAGCGGCGCGTGCTCGGGACGGTGCGGCGCCCACGTCCCCTCGGCGACCACCTTCCCGTGCCGAACGAGCATCAGCGAGTGCATCGTGATGTGCCGGCGGGCCAGTCCGTCCAGGAGGTCGTGGACGCCGCGCGGGTCGACTCCGACCTCGTGGGGAAGCGCGCGGGGAAGCAGCCGGTCGGTGGTCACTGGAACAGTCTGGCACGGGTTCTCCACAGGATGCTGGGTATGGCTTGTGGATGTCGGAGCACTCCCCTGTGGAGGGCCCGACTCCCCTGTGGACGACACGCCGTGGCGCTTGCCGCGGCCGACCCCGGGCGCTAGGAATGTCCCTACACACCGCCCCTGCGGTGGTGTGGGATGGCTCGACAAGAGGTGGCCGTCGGTGGTCTGCAGTCCGCCGCTCCATCCGGGTGACGTGGATGGGGGGCACTTCCTCGGGTCATCGGCCGGAATCGTCACAACATCTCCGGCCAGAAGAGAGTCGAAACGGGTCCTTGCCGCTCATACCGGCGGGGGCCCGTTCCGTTCCGGGTGGTGGCGGCGAAACGCTAGGGTGGACGGGACACGACTGGGACAACTCAAGGGAGACTCGAGTCCGCATGGCCAAGATCATCTACACGCTCACCGACGAGGCACCGCTGCTCGCCACCTACTCCCTCCTTCCGATCGTCGAGGCCTTCACCTCGACCGCCGGTGTGGAGGTCGAGACCCGCGACATCTCGTTGGCCGGCCGCATCCTGGCTGCCTTCGCCGACAGGCTGCCCGACGACCAGCGCACGGCCGACGCCCTCGCCGAGCTCGGTGAGCTCGCCAAGACGCCCGAGGCCAACATCATCAAGCTGCCGAACATCTCGGCGTCCGTCCCCCAGCTCAACGCCGCCATCGCCGAGCTGCAGGCCCTGGGCTACGACCTGCCCACCTACGAGGAGGCCTCGGCCGAGGACAAGGCCCGCTACGACAGCGTCAAGGGGTCGGCCGTGAACCCGGTCCTGCGCGAGGGCAACTCCGACCGCCGCGCCCCCGCCGCGGTCAAGAACTACGCCCGCAAGCACCCGCACTCGATGGGTGAGTGGTCGGCCGACAGCAAGACCCAGGTCGCCACCATGGGTCGCGACGACTTCCGCAGCAACGAGCAGTCGGTGATCATGCCCGAGGCCGACACCCTGCGCATCCAGCTCGTCGACTCCGCCGGCGAGGTCTCGGTGCTCAAGGACGACCTGAAGGTGCTCGAGGGCGAGGTCGTCGACGCGACCGTCCTGCGCGCCGCGTCGCTGGACGCCTTCCTGCGCGAGCAGGTCGAGAAGGCCAAGGAGCTCGGCGTCCTGTTCTCGGCGCACCTGAAGGCCACGATGATGAAGGTCTCCGACCCGATCATCTTCGGCCACGTCGTGAAGGCCTTCTTCCCGGCCACGTTCGCCCAGTTCGGCGACGAGATCGCCGCCGCCGGCCTGTCCCCGAACAACGGCCTCGGCGCCCTGATCGACGGGCTCGAGGCGCTGGGTGGCGGCGGGGAGGAGATCCTCGCCTCCCTCAAGACCGAGCTCGCCAACGGCCCCGCCCTGGCGATGGTGAACTCCGACAAGGGCATCACCAACCTGCACGTCCCCTCCGACGTGATCGTGGACGCCTCGATGCCGGCCATGATCCGCATCGGCGGCAAGATGTGGGGCCCCGACGGCAAGGAGGCCGACACCCTCGCGGTCATCCCCGACTCGTCCTACGCCGGCGTCTACCAGGCCGTCATCGACGACTGCAAGGCCAACGGCGCGTACGACCCGGTCACCATGGGCTCGGTGCCCAACGTCGGCCTGATGGCCCAGGCGGCCGAGGAGTACGGCTCGCACAACAAGACGTTCGAGATCACCCAGGCCGGCAAGGTCCAGGTCGTCACGGCGTCCGGTGAGGTGCTCATGGAGCACGACGTGCAGCCGGGCGACATCTGGCGCGCCTGCCAGACCAAGGACGCCCCGATCCGCGACTGGGTGAAGCTGGCCGTGACCCGCGCCCGCGTCTCCGACACCCCGGCCATCTTCTGGCTGGACAACGAGCGCGCCCACGACCGCAACCTCATCTCGCTGGTGGAGAAGTACCTCGCCGACCACGACACCGAGGGCCTCTCCATCGAGATCATGAGCCCGGTCGAGGCCACCAAGAAGTCGATCGAGCGCATCCGCCGTGGTGAGGACACGATCTCGGTGACCGGCAACGTGCTGCGCGACTACAACACCGACCTGTTCCCGATCCTCGAGCTCGGCACGTCGGCCAAGATGCTGTCGGTGGTCCCGCTGATGAACGGCGGTGGCCTCTTCGAGACCGGCGCCGGCGGCTCGGCTCCCAAGCACGTGCAGCAGCTCGTCGAGGAGAACTACCTGCGTTGGGACTCGCTGGGTGAGTTCCTGGCGCTGGCCGAGTCGCTGCAGCACCTGGCCCGCAGCGCCGGCAACGACCGCGCCGCGGTGCTCGGCAAGGCGCTGGACGCCGCCACCGGCACGCTGCTCGACGAGAACAAGTCCCCGGCCCGTCGGGTCGGCCAGACCGACAACCGCGGTTCGCACGCGTGGCTGGCGGTCTACTGGGCTGAAGAGCTGGCCAAGCAGACCGAGGACGCCGAGCTCGCCGCCGCGTTCGCCCCGATCGCGACCGAGCTGCGCGAGAAGGCCGACACGATCGCCGAGGAGATGATCGCGGTCCAGGGTAAGCCGGCCGAGCTGGGCGGCTACTTCCGCCCCGATGCCGACAAGACCTCCGCGGTCATGCGCCCCTCCGAGACGCTGAACGGCATCATCGCCAAGCTCGGCTGACCCCGACGGACGACCACGACAGCCCGCGCCGTTGGCGCGGGCTGTCGCCGTTCCGGCCGCGTGCGAGAATCGGCGACGTGATCTGGGACGCCGAGACGATCTTCAGGATCGTGGATGTCACCGGGGTGGTCGCCAACGGGCTCCTCGGGGGTGCCGTGGCCCGCTCGCGGCGCTTCGACATCGTCGGGTTCGCCACGCTGGCGATCATCTCGGGCCTGGGCGGCGGCATGATCCGCGACGTCCTGCTGGGGTCGGGCTACCCCGTCGCCCTGGTCGACCCCGCCTACCTGACCGGCGCCCTCATCGCGGCCGTGATCGCCTACGTCGTCCACCTCGAAGGCGCGCTCGCCCGCCGGGCGCTGTCCCTGTGCGACATGCTCGCGCTGGGCTGCTGGTCGGCCACCGGCACGATCAAGGCGGCCGCCCTGGGCCTGGAGCCGATCCCCTCGATCATGCTCGGCGTCATCACCGCCGTCGGCGGCGGCATGCTGCGCGACGTGCTGGTCGGCAAGACCCCGGCCGTCTTCGGCGGCAACACGCTGTACGCCTCGATCGGCGTGCTGGGCAGCATCGAGGCGCTCGCGCTGTTCCACCTGGGCCACCCGCAGGCCGGCATGGCGGCGTCCATCATCACGTGCGCCGTCCTCGGCCTGCTGGCCCGCCGGCTCGGCTGGATGCTGCCCGAGCCCATCGACTTCCGGCTCAGCAACCTCAGGCTGCGGCCGCTCTCCCCCAAGCGTTCCGTCCAGCGCCTCCGCGACCGCATCGCCCGGCGCGAGGCCGCCGATGTCGACCCCGACGACCCGGACGCCTGATGCGCGTCCTAGTCGCGGACGGCCCGCGCACCCTCCGGGACCAGCTGCCGGGTCGGTAACCTGAAGGGCGTGCCCACCGCCCCCGTCGTGAACGTGCCCGATGTCGCCCTGGTCTTCGAGGGTGGCGGCATGCGGGCCGCCTACACCTCCGCCGTGGTGGTTGCGCTCGTCGAGGCCGGGCTGGTGTTCCCGTTCGTGGCCGGGATCTCGGCCGGGGCGTCCAACACCGTCAACTACCTGACCGGCGACGCCTGGCGGGCGCGCGCCTCGTTCACGACCTTCGCCGCCGACCCGCAGTTCGGCAACTGGCGGACGTTCGTGCGCGGGCAGGGCCTGTTCAACTCCGACTACATCTACCGGCGCACGTCGGGGCCGGGCGAGGCGCTGCCGTTCAACTACCCCGCCTTCCTGGCCCACCCGGCCGAGTTCGCCATTGAGGCGTTCCGCGCCCGCGACGGCGCGACGGTCCGCTGGGGGCGGGCCGACATCCGCGAGCACCAGGACCTGATGGCGCGCGTACAGGCGTCCTCGACGATGCCCGTGGTGATGCCGCCGGTCGAGATCGACGGCGAGGTCTACGTCGACGGCGCCCTCGGCGCCACCGGCGGCATCGCGATCGACGCCGCCCGCGAGGCCGGCTTCAGCAAGTTCCTCGTCGTGCTCACCCAGGAGCGCGGCTACGCCAAGGGCCCGATGTCGAACCCGTGGTTCTACCGGCGGCACTTCCGCCGGTACCCGTCCGTCGCCGACGCCCTGCTGACGCGCTGGTCGCGCTACAACGCCACCCGCGACGAGTTGTTCCAGCTCGAACGCCAGGGGGACGCCTACCTGTTCGCCCCTGACGCCATGACCGTCTCCAACGGCGAGCGCAACGTCGCCAAGCTGGAGGCCGCCCACGCGCAGGGGCTGGCCCAGATGGCCCGTGAGATGCCCGCCCTGCGGGAGTTCCTGCAGGCCTAGGCTCGGGCGCATGAACGTCGCCATCACCGGGGCCCGCGTCGTCCCCGTCACCGCCGAGCCGTTCGACGGCAAGGTGGTCCTCACCGACGGGCGGATCGCAGCGCTCGGCCCCGACGTCGAGGTCCCCGCGGGGCACGAGGTCGTGGACGCCGCGGGTGCGTGGGTGCTGCCCGGCTTCGTGGACGCCCACGTGCACCTCGGCGTGTGGGAGGAGGGCGAGGGCTGGGCCGGCCAGGACACCAACGAGATGACCGATCCCGTCATGGCCGGCGCCCGCGCGCTGGACGCGATCAACCCCCTCGACCAGGGCTTCGACGACGCCCTGATGGGTGGCGTCACGTCGGTGAACGTGAACCCGGGCTCGGGCAACCCGATCGGCGGGCTGACGGTCGCGATCAAGACCTGGGGCCGCGTGGTCGACGAGATGGTGCTGCGCTCCCCCTCCGGCCTCAAGGCGGCCCTGGGCGAGAACCCCAAGCGCGTCTACGGCGACCAGAAGCGGACGCCCTCGACCCGGCTCGGCACGGCCCTGGTGATCCGCAAGGCGTTCACCGAGGCGCGCAACCACGCCGCCAAGGACGACGCCGAGGGCCACCTCGTCAACGAGGCCCTGCTCGCGGTGCTGAACCGCGAGATCCCCTGGCGCCAGCACTGCCACCGCGCCGACGACATCGCCACCGCCCTGCGCATGGCCGACGAGTTCGGCTACGAGCTCGTCCTCGACCACGGCACCGAGGCCTGGAAGATCGCCGACCTCGTCGGAGGGCGCGGCATCCCGGTGCTGTACGGCCCCCTCATCGTCACCCGCTCCAAGGTCGAGGTACGCGACCGGTCGCTGGCCGCCCCCGGCATCCTCGACCGCGCCGGCTCACCGGTGTCGCTGATCACCGACCACCCGGTCGTCCCGATCGAGTACCTCGTCACGCAGGCGGCCCTCGCCGTCCGCGAGGGCATGGACGTCGACGCCGCCCTGCGCGCGATCACCATCAACCCGGCGACCGTCATGGGCGTGGCCGACCGCATCGGATCCCTCGAGGTCGGCAAGGACGCCGACGTCGTGCTCTGGACCGGCGACCCGCTCGCGCTGGCCAGCCGCGTGCTGCGGACGTGGGTCTCCGGGCGCGAGGTCTACTCCTGGGACGCCACCTCGCGCACCGCGACGTGGGCCAAGCGGTACTGAGGAGCTGCCGTGTGCGACAACGACGTGCACCTCGACCCGGACGCCGACCCGACACTGCGCCGCCGGCTGCGGACGGCGGTCCTGGCCGTCGCCCTGCTGAACCTCGCCTACTTCTTCGTCGAGATCGGCGTCGCCGTCGGCATCGGGTCGGTGTCGCTGTTCGCCGACTCGGTCGACTTCCTCGAGGACACCGCGGTCAACCTGCTGATCTTCGTCGCGCTGGGCTTCACCCTGCGCTGGCGCTCGGTCATGGGCAAGGTGATGGCCGTCATCATCTGCGTCCCGGCGGTGGCCGCGGCGGTCTCGCTCATCCTCAAGGCCGGCAACCCCGAGCCGCCCGACCCGCTGTCGCTGACGGTGACCGCCGGCGGCGCCGTGCTGGTGAACCTCGCCTGCGCGCTCATTCTGGCCCGGTTCCGCGAGCACGGCGGCTCGATGACGACCGCGGCGTTCCTGGCCGCCCGCAACGACGTGCTGGTCAACGTCGCGATCATCGTGATGGGGCTGATCACGGCCGCCACCCTCAGCGGCTGGCCCGACATCGTGCTGGGCGCGATCATCATCGTGCTCAACGTGTCCGCGGCCAAGGAGGTCTGGGAGGCCGCCGAGAACGAGAACCTCGCCGCCCAGGCGATGGCCGGCGACCTCGACGACGACTGAACCGCGCGGCGTCCGGTGGCTACGGGAAGACCCGCTTCACGTACGGCGCGATGTAGCTGATGCCGTACTGCGGGATCACCGTGCGGATGCCGGCGTAGCGGCCGTACGCCTCCATCATGGTCCCGTCGCCCAGGTCGATGGTGACGTGGTGCACTCGGCCCGCGGAGTTGGTGTAGAAGATCAGGTCCCCGCGCCGGCGTTGGGCCACCGGCACCGACTGCAGCCCGGTGTGGGCGTACAACTGCGCGCTGGTGCGGTACGTGGGCTCGGCGTGCTTGATGACGTCGATCGGCTGCGGGTCCCGCCCGGCGGCGTAGATGGCCTGGAGCACCAGCCCCGAGCAGTCGAAGCCGAGCTCGACTGGCGGCTGGGCGTGAAGGCCGGCGAGCCGACGAAGCGGTAGAGGAAGGCGGCCATCGCCCCGCGCTCGATCGGCAGGGTCGGCCGGTACGTCCGGTCCGACCAGCCCGTGGTGATGCCCTGCGCGGCCGCCCACTCGATGTCGTCGTGGAAGGGTGCACCGCTGGGGACGTCGACGAAGGTGGCGGCACGTGCGCGCGGGGCCGCGAACCCGACGAGGGGCGCTGCGGCCAGCCCGGCGAGCACGGTCCGCCGCGAGAGCTGGGGGAAACGGCGTGGCGAGCCCGGGGCGTCCCGGTGGGGTCGCTGGTCATGCCGCGAGCCTACGCCCGGCGGGACCCGCTCGGGGGCGGACCCGGACACTTGACGCCCGTCAAGGAACGCCGGGCGCGGGCGTCCTACGGTCGAACCAACACACCGACCCAAGGAAGCCACGATGAGCACCTCAGCCCTCGCCACCGCCCTCGAGTACGCCCCGATCATCGCCCGCGTGCACAGCCACCACCCCGAGCTGGCGCGCATCCGCGACCTGACCGAGGCCGTGGCCACGGCCGAACCGGACGTCGACCTCGCCCCGCTCTTCGCCGAACTCCGCACGCTCACCAACGACTACAAGGCGCCGGCCGACACGTGCGAGACCGTCGAGGCCACCTACCGGGCGCTGGCCTCCGTCGAGGCGGAGTACGCCGGCCGCTGATCCGGTGAGGGCGCGACCGGCTAGCCTGCGGCCATGACCCGGCCCGCCCTGCACGACGACCGGTCCGTGCTGGACGCGCGCCTCACCACGACGCTCGCCGCATTCGTGGCCGCCCACCCGCCCGGTGCCGACGAGGACGTGCACATGGTCCCGGCCGTGGTGGACCACGTGATCGAGCGCCTCACCCAACCCGGCGACGTGGTGCTCGACCCCTTCGCCGGGTTCGGGACCACCCTGGCCCGCGCCGTGGCGCTCGGCCGGCAGGCCTGGGGCGTCGAGCTGCTCCCCGAACGGGTGGCCTACGCACGGGCCCGCACGCCAAGCGCGCTGGTGGTCGAGGGCGACGCCCGTGCCCTGCTGGCCGTGCTCGCCGAGGGCGTGCCCCGGACGCCGCGGGCTGCGGTCGACCTCGTGCTCACCTCGCCGCCGTACATGACCGCCACCGACCACGACGCCGACCCCCTCACCGCCTACGAGCTGGACGGGGGCGACTACGCCCGTTACCTGCGCGAGCTGGGGCTCGTGGCCGCCCAGTGCGCCCGGGTGGTGAGGCCTGGCGGGCACGTCGTCTGGAACGTCGCCGACATCCACCACCGGGGCCACACCACGCACCTCATCGACGACTGCGCCCGCGTGCTGGAGGAGCACCTCGGCCCGGTCACCATCGTCCCCATCGACTGGGACGCCCTCCCCCACGACCTCGTGGCCGACGCGCTGCTGGTGTCCCGGCGTCCGGGCTGACGCAGCGCCCCGCGCGCCAGGTGGCCCGAACAGACGCACCTCGAAAGTGAATCTGCTCCTGCTCAATCGGGTGCAGATTCACCTTCGAGGTGCATCTGTGAGGCGCCGGTCGATTGATCGGGCGTCACCGCCCGACCAGCTCACACGTTGAAGCGGAACTCCACCACGTTCCGCCACTTGTAACCATCACGGCACATCGGTGCACACCGGTCCGTCGGGGCCTTCAGAGTAGGAAACACGTCTTTGAACGGCCGCCAGGGCGCCAACAGCGCGAGGGGGATCACACCAGCAGCATCCGAATCAGACAACGAGCAGCACCTGTACCAGTCAATCAGCACGTAGGCGCTTCGGTTCACTGCGGAGCAGCACGGAGGTACGTCTCAGGCTTCCGGCGGCCGACCGTCAGCAGGAGGACGCCAGCGCGCGAACCCACCTTCGGTGTTGAGCACCTGCCCCGTCACCCAACGGCCCTCATCGCTGACCAGCCACTCCACCAAGCGAGCGGGATCATCCGGTTCGCCCATCCGCCCGAATGGGAACATCGGCGCGACCCGAGCCATGATCTCGGGGGTCATGTATCCCGTGTCGACTGGCCCTGGATTGACCGTGTTGACGGTGATGCCGACATCGGCAAGCTGGTCGGCCAAGGTCACCGTGACACCCGCGAGTGCTGCCTTAGACGCCGCATAGGCCACCTCGCCCGGCATAGGTCCGAGGCCCTGGCCCGAGGTCATCAGGACGACGCGACCACCCGGGCGTCCATCGTGCTGCGCGGCGAACGCCTGCACCAGCAGGAGGGACGAGCGGGCGTTGACGGTCCAGTGGGCGTCGAGCATCTCGGCGGTCAGGTCGCCGAGGGCCCCATCGCCGCCCGATCGGGCGTGGTTGCAGACGAGGATGTCCAGATGGCCGAGCTCCGTCACAGCTCTATGCACGGCAGCCTCGGGAGCACCGTCCTGAGCCAGATCAACCGCAAGGTCGACGACGCGCTGGCTGGAGTCAGCACGATTCGCGTCGAGCTCCTGCATCACTGCCTCCAGGTCGTCCCCACCCCACGGTTGGTCCAGGTCATGCGGCCGATGGTGCGTCACGAGCACGTCAGCCCCGCTTCGGACCAGCCTCGACGCAATCGCGAACCCAATCCCCTGCCGACGACTGACCCCCGTCACGAGTGCCGCTCGTCCTCGAAGTGACCGGGCGCTCATGCAGTCCGTAGCGGCTGAATGCTGTCCAGCGCGTCCCCGAGGGCGTCCATCTCGACCTCAAGGTCATAGCGCACCTGCAGGTTGATCCAGAACTGCGCACTCATGCTGTAGAAGCGCCCCAGACGCAGAGCCGTATCCGCCGTGATCCGACGCTTGCCGTGCACGATCTCGTTGATCCGACGCGGCGGAACGCCGATGGATACTGCCAGCCGGTTCTGAGTTACGCCCATTGGAACGAGGAACTCCTCCATGAGGATCTCGCCCGGATGGATCGGGGGAATCTTGTCATCCATGTCGCACCTCCTAGTGATAGTCGACAATCTCAACCTCGCTGGGGCCCGCAGGAGTCCAGACGAAGCAGATCCGCCACTGGTCGTTGATTCGGATGCTGTGCTGACCGATCCGGTCGCCCTTGAGTGCTTCCAGCCGGTTCCCCGGTGGAACGCGGAGTTCATCAAGCTCGTGGGCAGCATCGAGTAGCAACAGCTTTGTGAGCGCCTTCTTGTGCAGACGAGAGTCGAGACGCTTGACGCGCTGTCGCAGGAACAGGCGTTCGGCATCGCGGTCGGCAAAGGAGACGATCACCCGACCATCATATAACGCAGCGCGTCATTAACGCTAGACATTAAACCGGAACTCGACCTATACGCACCATATACCAACGTCAAGTGATACGCTAGATCCATGACGAAGACGGCGCCCACCATCCCCGCGGCGATCTACCTGCGCGTGTCCCTCGACCGGACCGGCGAACAGCTCGCCGTCGATCGCCAGCGCGAGGACTGCCGCGCGATCGCCAAGCAACGCGGCTGGGACGTCGTCGAGGAGTACGTCGACAACTCGATCAGCGCGAGCGACGCGCGGAAGAACCGGCCCGGCTACAACCGGCTCGTGGAGGACTTCGAGCGCGGCCGGTTCCGGGCGCTGATCTGTTGGGACCTGGACCGGCTCACCCGCCAGCCCAGGCAGCTGGAGGACTGGATCGAGGCCGCCGAGGCGCGCGGCCTGCTGCTGGTCACCGCGAACGGCGAGGCCGACCTGACCACCGACGGTGGCCGGCTGTTCGCCCGGATCAAGGCGGCCGTCGCGCGGGGCGAAGTGGAACGCAAGAGCGCCCGCCAGTCTCGGGCGCAACGGCAGCGCGCCGAGCTTGGCAAGCCACCCGCCGGCGTCCGGCTGACCGGCTACACGCTGCGCGGCGAACTCGTCCCCGAGGAGGCCGCCATCGTGCGGCAGGTGTTCGACCGGTTCACCGCCGGCGACTCGCTGCGCAGCCTCGCGCGCTGGCTGGAGGACTCCGGCACACCCACCCGGCGGGGGGGACGGTGGAACCCCTCCACGGTGTCCGGGATTCTCACCAACGCCCGCTACGCCGGCCGCTCCACCTACCGCGGCGAGGACACCCAGCGAGAAGGGTCGTGGCCGGCCATCGTCTCCGCCCAGCAGTTCGCCGCCGCCGGGGCGCTGTTGGCCGACCCCAGGCGCAAGACGAACCGGCGCGGGACGGACGCCAAGCACCTCGGGTCGTCCCTCTACGAGTGCGGGGAGTGCGGCGCGAAGGTGTACAGCTGGTCGGGGAACCGGTACCGCTGCAAGGCCGGCTGCTTGGCGCGGTCCGGCGCCCAGGTTGACGCCTACGTGGTCGCAGTGGTTCGGGAGAGGCTGTCACGCCCGGACCTGGCGCAGCTCATCCCCCACGCGGCCGACGACACGCTGGTCCATGAGGCCCTCGAGCTTGCGAACCGGGCGCGGCATCGGCTCGCCCAGATCGAGGCCGACTACGACGCCGGACACATCGACGGCCGCCGCTACGCGGTCGCCTCCGACAAGGCGCGCGCCGAGATTCTGGCCGCCGAGCGCGAGCAGGTGCGCCTCATGTCGGGCGCCGGCCCGGCGTCCGTCCTGGCCGCCGCCAACCCGGCCGATGCGTTCGACGCCGCCCCCCTGATGATCCGCCAGAAGGTGATCGACGCGCTTATGACCGTCACCCTGCACCGTGGGGCGCACGGTTCGAAGGTGTTCGACCCGGACACCGTCGCCATCGAGTGGAGGGCCGGCGCGCCGGACGCCTGACCCCTGCTGGAACTCGGCCGACCGGCCGAGCTACTATGTCGAATAGCTGGAGAACGAGCCAGCGCACGGAACAGCTAGCCCCCCGGCCACGGTTCGAGCTTCACACGCGGGCACGGGGTATCGAGTGGATCGCTTCGGGCACCGTCCGCGCATCACTACGAAGGGGCCGAACTCCCCCGAGCCGTAGGAGCCGCGCGAGTCGTTGACTCACGCCCGGAGGCTCCCATGACCACCACCGCCAACGCCGCCACCATCTCCCCCAACTGGAGGGTCGAGCGCGGACGTATCGCGGCCCTCACCCGCTCCCGAACCCCCGACGACCCCGAGCTGCTGGCCGCCCGCCGCGACCTCAAGGCCGCCCGCCTGGCCGAACACATCACCGAGGTCGTGGACGCTGCTCCGCCCCTGACCGAGGCGCAGCGCGCCGCCCTGGCCGCCCTCCTGCGGGCTGGCACCAAGGGGGCCGCGTCCGCATGACCCAGCCCAACGCAGAACGCCGCCCCCCTCGACCGGGGGACGGCGTCCGAAAGGATGCGCGCCCGCGCACGGCAAGCATAGCTCCGCCCGACCCCGCCAGCGGGCCGGCGTACATCGTCGCCCGCCACCTGGCCGGCGGCCGAGTGCATCGGCGCGTGTTCCTCACCGCCGACGCCGCGGCCCGCCAGCTGGCGCGCATGGCCGCCCGTGGCGCCTCCGGGAGCGTGCACGTCGCCTACCTGACCCCGACCCCGCCGGACGCCGAGGCGCCGCCAGTGGGCGCCGGCGAGGCTCCGGACGAGGTCGCCGAGGCGCCGGACGTCGTCCGGCCGTCCTACGAGTCCCCCGAGGTCGCCGAGGACGCCCGGTCGCTGATGCTGGCCATCCTGCGGCGTGACCCGGACGCCGCCGAGTGGGTCGCCGCACACTCGACCGACCCGCGCGCCCTGGCGCTCAGGCTGGGCCGGTTCGCCGCCTACGCCCTGGTCGACTTCCTGCGCTACGAGGGCGCCCTGCGCGTCGTCTACGGCTCCGACTCCGCCGGGGGTGCCCTGTGACCGGCCCCGAGCCCGCCAAGGCCGCCACCGAGGCGCCCACGGCGTCCGGCGGCCTGTCCTGGCTGGACGCGCTCAAGGGCCCGCGCCAGCGCCCCGAGCCCACCGGCGCGCCCGTGGTGGTCGCCGACCTCGACGGCCGGACCCGCTACGCCGCCACAGCCCTCGCCCGCGAGGCCGAGGCCGTGGCCGGCGCACCCGAGGGGCAGCGAAACGACACCCTCAACGCGGCAGCGTTCAGCCTGGCCGGCCTGTTCCCGTCCGGCGCCCTCGACGCGCCAACCGTCCGGGACACCCTCCTGCAGGCCGCCATGAGTGCCGGCCTGTCCCGGGTCGAGTCGCTGCGCACGATCGCGTCCGCGTTCCGCAAGGCGCAGCCGCGCGACCTGTCCGGCGTCCGGGAGCTCGCACCGCCCAACGTCACCGAGGTCGACGCCGCCCAGCTGGTCACGATCGGCGAACACGTGGACGAGTCGGGGCAGGTGTGGGAGACGTTCACAGGCTCCACCGCCGCCGAGGTCGACGCCGACGCACTGCGGCGCGCCCAGCACGCCCGAGAGGTCGCCGAGCGCGTCCGCGCACTACGGGTCGACAGCGACGCGCGCGCCATCCTGGCCGCCGAGAGGCGCCCGGACGCCCCGCCGTTCGACGCTGGCACGCTCGCCGAAGTGCTCGCCCGGCCGACCGAGCCGGACGCCCGCGTCGCCGAGCTGATCCCGTGGGAGGCGTCCACTCTGGTCGTGGCACAGCGCAAGACCGGCAAGACCACCTTCAACCTGAACCTCGCGCGATCGCTCATCACCGGCGCGCCGTTCCTCGGGTCGCTGGCCGTTCGGCCGATCGCGCCCGACGCCCGGGCCGCATTCCTCAACTTCGAGGTGAGCGCCGCCCAGCTGGCGCGGTGGGCGGCCGACGTCGGGGTGCCGGCTGATCGGCTGTTCCTGGTCAACCTCCGCGGCCGGCGGAACCCGTTGGCCGATCCCGAGGACCGCGCCGACTTGGCCGAACTGCTGCGCGCCCAGCGGGTCGAGTCGCTCATCGTTGACCCGTTCGGCCGCGCCTACTCCGGCCAGTCGCAGAACGACATCGGCGAAGTGACGGCGTGGCTTGCCGACCTCGACCGGTTCGCCCGCGCCGAGGTCGGCGCCCTCGACCTCATCCTCACCGCCCACGCGGGGTGGCAGGGGGAGCGCGTCCGCGGGGCGTCCGCCCTGGAGGACTGGGCCGACAGCATCGTCCTCCTGACCAAGGAGGACGACGACAAGGGCGGCCGGCGGTTCGTGCGCGCCATCGGCCGAGACGTTGACCTCGAGGAGGACGCGCTCGACTTCGACCCGGACACGCGAACGCTGAGCCTGTCAGGCGCCGGCTCGCGCAAGGCCGCCGGTGAGGAACGGCGAGACGTTGACACCGCCGCCGCCATCCTGGCCGTGCTGTCCGTCCATCCCGAGGGGCTGAGCGGCAAGGAGTTGGCCGACGCTGTCGGCCGCAAGGACGGCGCGTTCACCAACGTCCGGAACGCCATGGCCGCGGCCGGGGCGCTCGCCGTCGAGAAGCGGGCCGGCCGCGGTGGAGGGATCACCTACAAGCTCGGACGTCCCGAAGGTGCCGAACATGCCGAGAACCTACCGGGCCGGGACCTTCCGAACCTACCGAACCTCCCCTGTATTTGGGGAGGTTCAGGTTCGGGGACGTTCGGCAGCGAAGGTGCCGACGCGGAAACGACGCAGGCCGAGGGTGGCCGGCCATGAGGTACGACCGCCAACGCGCCGCCCTCCGCTCGGACAACTCGACCGGGTTCAAGGGCGTCACCCGAGCCGGGGACAAGTGGCAGGCCAGCATCCGCCGCGACGGCCGGCCCGTCCACCTCGGCCTGCACTCCACCCCTGAGGCCGCCGCCCACGCCTACGACCTGGCCGCCCTCGACCTTCACGGGCCCAACGCCTGGACCAACGCCCAGCATGTGGCCGGCCTGACGCTCGACCCCGACGGCGTCCGGGACGCCAGCACCACCGACGAGAGGACCACGCCATGACGACGACGACCGCCGCCCCGTGGACGGCCTGCACCGAGCCCAAGCTCCCGCGCGGCCTGTGGACGTCCGAGAAGGCCGCCGATCGGGCCGAGGCCGCCGGCTACTGCCCGTTCTGCCCGGTGGCCGGCGCGTGCCTGGCCGCCGCCCTCGACCTCGGCGCGACGTGGGGCGTGTGGGCCGGCCATGACATGGGCACGCCGGCCGGCCGCCAAGCCGCTCGAGCCGCCCACGCGGCAGCCGAGGGGGCAGCGTGAGCCAGAGCACCACGCCACACGCGCCACGCGGGGTCAGGATCGCCCAGGACGCCGGCCCCGAGGTCTGCACCCGCGTCGGCCCCGTCGTGCTCCTGGCCGGCCCTGCCGTCGATGCGGTGGCTTACGCCGTCCGGGTCGCCCAACGCGAACGCCGCCGCGACGGCCTGCCACCGTCCCGCGCCCTCGATCGACTGGCCGGCGTCCTGTCCCCGGGAGGACACGAGGACATACCCGCCGAGCCGATCGACGAGCCTGAACCCATGATGAGCACCAGCGAGGCCGCCGCCCTCCTCGGGGTGAGCCGCCGCCAAGCCACCCGGCTGGCGCCTCAGCTCGACGGCCGGTTCACCGGCGGCCGCTGGCTGATCCCCTCCCGCACCCTCGACGACCACCTCGAAGGATCGACCCCATGAGCACCCGCACCACGCCGGCCGGCGTCCCGGCCGCCACCGTCAGAGCCGACAACGCGCGCATCCGCATGTCGTCCACCGCCGACAACTTCGGCGACCCCACCAACCGGTTCGGCGACCTGTGCGCCGCCTTCGACGCCCTCGACCTGCCGATGCCTGCCACCCTGGCCGACGAGCTCGCCGAGCTGGGCGACCTGGCCGTCCGACTCGACACGCTCACCGCCACCGAGCCGGCGTTCACCCTCGACGACCTCCGCGCCGACGACCACGCCGAACGGTTCACCCGCTCGACCCTGGCCGGCCTGGTCGCCACCCATGGCGCCAAGTACGCCGCCCAGGTCCTGGCCGTCCTCGACGGCACACGCCGGCAGGCGATCCGCCGGCACGCGCCCGAGCTGCTGGCCATCCTCGGCGACCTCTACGCCGACCGGGCCGCCGACTTCTGGCAGGCCGACGACCCGACGATCACCGGCGCCGAACGTGACCGCCGCCAGCACCTCGAAACCCACCTCGGCCGCGCCGTGGCCACGTGCTGGAACCTCACCGGCCCCGCTGGGCTGCGCTACCCGTCCGCCGAGGTTCACGCCTGGTTCCACTTCACGCCGCAGGCGTGGGACCGCTACATCCACGAGGGCATGCCCGGCGCCCAACCCCGCGGCAACGTCTACACGTTCGCCACCCACTGCGGCGCCCAACCCCGCCTGGTCGCCAGCCGGCGCGACGCCGACGCCGAGGCCGCCGGCCACCACGACCGCCGCCGCGGCTACTGACCCCCCACCCACGAGAGGCCCCCACCGATGAGCACCCCCGACGACAGCCACGCCGCGAAGCAGTTCGCCGCGATGATCGCCGACGCCAGCCGACCCAACCGGCCCACCCCCGCCGAGACGGTCATCCTCGACGACCGCACCGCCCAGGCGCGCGCGTTCGACGACAAGCTCCGCGCCAAGGCCAAGGGCCACCGCTGGACTGAAGGCACCGACTACCAGCCCCGCCCCCGATGAACCCGCGCGCGCTGGCCCTGGTTGTGCCGTTCGCTTCCATGCCCGCGCGCGCCGCCGGCCGAGTCCTCGACGCACACGACAGGACGCGCGCGGAGTCGCACGGGCGCACCCTCTCGCCTGGTGCTCGGACCCACGGCCGGCAACCCGGCGGCCGGACCGCGCTCGAGGTCTCCTTTCCCTCGACCGCACCGGCCGCCGGCCCGACCGCCGACGGCGTCCGCTCAGCTTTGGACTGGTTCCCCTTTCGCCGAGCTGGACGCCGTCGGCCCTCGACCAAGCCGAGGGGGGTGGGGACCCCCCCCCCACCCCCTCCCAGCCTCCACGGGGAGATGCTGCCGACTTTGACGCCGGAGGGTTCCCCAGCCGGGGCGACATGGGCGACAAGCACGCGACGGACACAGGAGGATCGATGAGACAGGCCACGAAGCGCACCGGCCGGCCGGACGCCAAGCCGGCGCGGCCGGTGCCCACCCTGGACGACCGTATCCGGGGTGCTCTGAGGTCTGCGCCGGCGCCGACTGACTGGCCGACGCACAAGGCCCGGGCCCGCCGGCGTCGCGCGAGCGACCGGGCGCGGGCCCGTGAGCGCGCCCGGGACCGCCGAAGGGTGGCCGGCTGATGCCCGGGCCGCCGCCGAAGCGGGGAGCGCGCGAGAGGCGCCACGGCGCCCGCGGGTCGGGGTTCCGCCAGCTGGCCGCGGTCCCGGACGCCAAGGCGCCCGCCTGGCCGCTCTCCGGGGCGGACGTCGGGTTGCAGCGGGAGCGCGAGGGCGTCGCCGAGCGCCTGGCCGGCTGGCAGGCCGACCTCGAGGCCGAGGACGACCGCCGCAAGCGCTACCGGCTGCGCAAGCGGGTCGCCGAGGCTGAGGTCGAGCTGGCCACCCTGGACGGCATGATGGACGGCGCCGAGGCGTCCGAGCTGGCCCACTGGGCCGACCTGTGGAAGTCGCCGCAGGCCACCCTGTGGGCCGAGTCGCCGGCCACCGTCCGGGAGGTCGCCCTGTACGTCCGGTTCATGACCAAAGCCGAACGGGGCGACCTCCGCGCCGCCGGCGAGGCGCGCCAACTCTCCGACCGCCTCGGGATCAACCCGGCCGCCATGCTCCGGCTGAGGATCGAGGTCGAGAACGCCGACGAGCTGGCCGCGCGTGGCCGGGAGCGTCGCAAGCGCGCTCTGGCCGCCGGCTCCGCCCACGTCGTGGCCGGCGAGGTTGTCCCCGCTCAGGATGCGACATTCGGCGACGCCCAGGCGACGCCACCGAGCGACGCCCCGAGGGCCGGTAGTGACCCACGAGGCGCCCTGTTCAGCTGACGCCATAGCGAGCGCCAGCCCAACCGCCGCCACGCGCGGCAGAAAAGGAGGGGCCCCCGTGTCCTTCAGCAACTCGTGGGCGGCCTGCCGCCCCGGCCGGGTCTACACCGGCAAGGATTACGCCTGCTATGGGGAGCTCGCCCCCGGCTGGCGCAAGAAGCGCACCGGCTACAACGACGCCGACCGCGACGCCTACGGCAGCGGCGGCTGCGCTCCGTTCGCCTCCCAGAACTACACCGGCGCGCACTCGACCACCTGGTGCTCCATCAATCGCGCGAACGGCGCCGGCAGCGTCACCGCGCGGATTCAGCGCCAGCTGAACATCGCGCGCGAGGCTTTCGGCCTCAGCTTCGCGCCGCTGGTCGTGGACGGCATCCTCGGCAGCAAGAGCGACGCCGCGATCCGCAAGTACCAGACGTGGGCCGGCCTCGACGCTGACGGCGTTGTGGGTCGCAAGACGTGGGAGCGCCTCTCGGTCTACATCTAGGGCGTTGCGCCCACGCACTCACGGGCGGCCCTAAGCGCTTCGGGGCCGTCTGCGAATGCCGCGCCCCCGTAGGTGTGCGTCCCCGGCCACGCCCAGCCGATCCCCGAGGCGTAGCCGTTGGCACCGCGCACGAACGCCGCGTCATGCTCCTCGCCGTTGGCCCACGTGTTCCAGTAGGCGACGACCGACCAGCCGGGTTCCGGCAAGTCAACGGCGACGGCCGGGCCGCGCTCGGCGCTGGGCGTGTTCCCGACCGCCTGCACGTGTCGGCGCATCGCTGCCAGCTCGTCCGCCGAGGCCGGCCGGCACTCCGGCGCCCAGCCGGCGACGGGTGGCACGTAGCGCAGGAGGGCGCCCGTGGGGCCCTCCACCACACCCTCCCGGGGGCCGGCCTTGAGTTCGGTCCCCGGGATGAGGTGCGACGGCGACGGCCAGGCCGCCGAGGCCGAGGCTGAGGGTTGGGGCGCCGTCGTCGGCTCCGTCGCAACCGGCTCCGGCGTCGCCGAGCATCCGGCCAGCACTGCGATCGCCAGGGCGACAGCAATGAAGCGGGCGGCGTACATGCGCGCCACGGTACCCCACCTGTGCCGACCCGCCCCCAACTGGCCGGCACTCATGCCGCACCGCCGGCCAGCTCCGCCGCCGCCATGAGCGCCGCGGCGTAGGCGCGGGCGTCCGCCGGAGTCATGTCGTCCCGGGTTTGGGTCCACGTGAGCACGCGCGCCGGCTCAACGGCGTCCCGGTCGAACCACTGCCAGGCCACCACGTCCACGACGAACGGCGCCCCATCCGCGCTCACGTGGGCGCGGTGCACGTACGCCTCCCCGCGCGGCTCGGCCGCCTCCTCGGTGTGCTCCGCCTGTTCGGTGCACCAGCTGGGGCACGACGGGGCCGGCGACGGGGCCGGCGCGTCGTCCCCGTCGCCCAGGGCGTCCGGCAGGATCAGCGCGTTCATCGTGGCGGCGGCGTCCGCTTCATCATCCTCGCCCGGCAGGGTGGCCGGCGCGTCGATGGGCTGGCAGACGCCGCCGGGGCACAGCTCGCACGCACCCGCCCGCGGGTGCGCGTCGGTCTCGTGACCGCACACGGCGCAGGCCAGGGGGAGCGGGGCACACCCGCACGGGTCGCCAACGGCGTGGTGAAAGCCGGCGCAACGATCGTCGGGGCACTCACAGAACAGGTTGGGGTTCGCGGTGGTGGTCATGGTGGGCGGTCCTCTCTGGTGGAGTTCCGCCCACGTCTTGCTACTTAGACGTTGGACTAAAACGGAACTCGACCACGTCGCCGTCAGCCATCACGTAGTCCTTGCCCTCGAGGCGCATCTTGCCCGCGGCCTTGGCGGCGGCCTCGGAGCCCGCGGCGACGAGGTCGTCGTAGGAGACGATCTGGGCCTTGATGAAGCCCTTCTGGAAGTCGGTGTGGATCACCCCGGCGGCCTCGGGCGCGGTGGCGCCCTTGCGGATCGTCCAGGCGCGGGCCTCCTTGGGCCCGGCGGTCAGGTAGCTCTGCAGGCCGAGCGTGTCGTAACCCACGCGCGCGAGCTTGTCGAGGCCCGGCTCCTCCACGCCCATCTCGGCGAGGAAGTCCCGCGCCTCGTCCTCCTCCATCTCCACCAGCTCGGACTCGAACTTGGCGTCGAGGAACACGGCCTCCGCCGGGGCGACGAGGGCGCTCATCCTCTCGCGGAGCGCGTCGTTGGCCAGCTCGTCCTGGTCGCAGTTGAAGACGTAGATGAACGGCTTGGCGGTCAGCAGGAACAGGTCGCGCAGCAGCTCGGCGGTCTCCGGCGAGGACAGCATCCCGGACGCGAACACCGTCTTGCCGGAGTTCAGCACCTCCAGGGCGGCCTGCATGGCCTCGAGCTTCGGCTTGGCCTCCTTGCGGATCCGAGCCTCCTTCTCGACGCGCACGAGCGCCTTCTCGAGCGTCTGCAGGTCGGCGAGGATCAGCTCGGTGGTGATCGTCTCGATGTCATTGCCGGGGTTCACCTCACCGTCGACGTGGGTGACGTCGGCGTCCTCGAACACGCGGGTGACCTGGCAGATCGCGTCCGCCTCGCGGATGTTGGCCAGGAACGCGTTGCCCATGCCCTCGCCCTGCGAGGCGCCCTTCACGATGCCGGCGATGTCCACGAACGACACGGTGGCGGGCAGCTGGCGCTCCGAGCCGTAGATCTCGGCGAGCTTGGCCAGGCGCGGCTCGGGCACGCCCACCACACCCACGTTCGGCTCGATCGTCGCGAACGGGTAGTTCGCCGCGAGGACGTCGTTGCGGGTGAGTGCGTTGAACAGCGTCGACTTGCCCGCGTTGGGGAGACCGACGATTCCGATGGTGAGTGCCACGAGAGGGCATCCTAGTTGTCCGGACGCCGTGGCCCGAATCAGCCCAGCAACGGCTTCCAGCGGCTCGGGTACAACAGCTCGAAGCGCTCCAGCACGACGGGCATGTCCTCGGTGAAGCCGATCGTGCGCTCGAAGAAGTCGCGGTGGCCGGATCGCCAGCGTTCCAGCGACCCGTCCCCCTCCGCCTCGGCGGCCGCATGGTCGGCGTCCACCTGCGAGAACGGCACCACGCGCACGTCGGTGGTGCGGATGAGGGCCCGGGGCTCGCCGGCCCCGTCCACGATGATGAAGAGGTCGCCGAGCTGAGGCAGCGGTTCGCCCGCCGACTCGTAGTCGGCCAGGGCGCTCGCCGTGGCGGTCTTGCGCCCCTCCACGACGAGCGCTGCCAGTTCGTCGGCCATCGCGGGGCTGTCGCCGAACGCGTAGGACTCGGGCGTGATGCTGCCCCACATGCGGGGACCGAAGTACTCCTGCAGCGGGTTCAGCTTGGCAGCGGTGCGGGCGTCCTCCCAGAACTGCCCGATGTCGGCCATCAGGCGCCCGCGTAGTAGGCGGTGAGCGCCTCGGCCAGCCAGCCCGGGTCCTTGGTGCCGGCCAGCTCGCGGGTCGAGTGCATGCTCAGCAGCGGGATGCCCACGTCGCACATCAGGACGCCCAGTCGCTCGGCCGTCATGGGCCCGATCGTGCTGCCGCAGGGGACGGCGTTGTTGGAGACGAAGTCCTGGGTGGGGACGCCGGCGGCCTCGCACGCGCGGCGCCACAGCGCCGAGCTCGCGGCGTCGGAGGTGTAGCGCAGGTTAGCGTTGTGCTTCAGCAGCGGCCCCTCGTTGAGCAGCGGGCGGTGCTCGGGGTCGTGCAGGTGCGGGTAGTTGGGGTGGATCGCGTGCCCGGCGTCGGCCGAGATGCACGAGCTGCGGGCGAGCATGCGGTGCCAGGCGTCGCCCTCGGCGCCGAGCGCCCCGGCGAGGCGGCGCATGACCTGCTCCAGCAGCGGCCCCGCCCCACCCGAGCGGGAGGACGAGCCGACCTCCTCGTGGTCGAAGCAGGCCAGGACGGTGACATCGCCGGAGGACTCGGCGTCCAGCAGCGCGACGAGGCCGGCGTGCACCGAGGACAGGTTGTCGAGGCGGGAGGAGGCGAAGAACTCCTCGGTGGGCCCGAACACGGCCGGCGCCTCGGTGACGTAGCAGTACAGGTCGTGGCTGGCGACGTCGGCGAAGTCGAGGTCCGCGTGCTCGGCGACGAGCTGGAGGATGTCGAGGTCGGGGCGTCCGACGGAGTAAACCGGCTTGAGGTGGGCCTGCCGGTCGAGCTTGAGGCTCTCGTTGACCGACCGGTCCAGGTGCGGCGCGACCTGCGGGACGCGCAGCCACGCCGGGGTGCGGACCAGCACCTGCTCACCGGAGCGGGTCACCACGCGGCCGGCGAGGCCGAGCTCGCGGTCCAGCCACTGGTTGGGCAGTGGCCCGCCGTAGACCTCGACAGCGGCCTGCTGCCAGCCCACGCTGAACGCGGTGGGCTGGGGCTTGAGCTTGAGCGACGGGGAGTCGGTGTGGGCCCCGACGATGCGGAACCCCGAGTGGGCCGCGTCGGCGTCGGTGGGCACGTACCAGGCCACGATCGCGCCGTCGCGCAGCACGTAGCCACCGCCGGGCTCGATGGCGAAGGGGGCGTCCTCGGCCTGCTGGGTGAAGCCCGCCACGTCCAGGCGCCGGGCGACCTCGGCCGCGGCGTGGAACGAGGACGGAGAAGCGGTCACGAAGCGGGCCAGGTCGGCGATGTGCGCAGCGGACATGCCCCCATCCTGCCCGATCGCCGCAGCCCGTCTGGGGCCGCCCCGGCGGTGGCTCGGACAAATTGTCGGAGGCCCCTGACAGGATCGACGCATGGACAACTTCGCCATCCTCCTGGTCGCCCTGCTGGTCGGGGCCGCGTTGGGCGCGGCCGTGGCCTGGTTCGTGCTGCGGCGCACGACCGACGCCGCGGCCGGGGTCGAGGCCGAGCGCCTGCGCGCCGAGGCCCAGGGCGCCCGCGCCGAGGCCCAGGGCGCGCGAGCGGATGCCGAGCGGGCACGGGCCGACGTGTCCAACGCCGAGCTGCGGGTGAGCCAGGCCGAGGTGCGCGTCCAGGAGGCGCGGGCGGAGGCGGAGCGCGCCCGCGCCCAGATCGCCGAGGCCCGGGCCACGGCGTCCGACTCGCAGGCGGACGCCGCCGAGCACCAGGCGGCCGTGGCCGCGCTGCAGGCGAAGGTGGTCGCCGCCGAGGCCGAGAAGGCCGCCGCGGTGGCGCGGGCGATCGAGGTCGCCGCGGATCGGGACTCGCTGGTGAAGGAGTTCAAGCTGCTGTCGGGCCAGGCGCTCGACGAGCAGGGGAAGAAGGCGGACGCCACGGCCGAGGCCCGGCTCAGGGCGACCGACCAGCTGATGACGCCGATCCGCGAGAGCCTCGCGGCGTTCAACGAGCGCCTCACCGAGGTGGAGAAGGCCCGGGTCGCGATGTCGACCGAGCTGGCCCAGCAGGTGCGCGCGGTGCAGTTCACCGGCGAGCAGCTGCGCCGCGAGACCAACGCCCTGTCGACCGCGCTGCGCAAGCCGCAGGTGCGCGGCGCGTGGGGTGAGCTGCAGCTCAAGCGGGTCGCCGAACTCGCCGGCATGCTCGAGCACTGCGACTTCACCCAGCAGTCCACCTCGACCACCTCTGAGGATCGGGTGATCCGCCCCGACCTCAAGGTCACCCTCGCCGAGGGCAAGTTCGTCTACGTCGACGCCAAGGTGCCGCTGTCGGCGTTCCTCGACGCGCAGGAGACCGAGGACGAGCGGGACCGCGAGCACCACCTCGCGCTGTTCGCGAAGAACGTGAAGGGCCACGTGGACGCCCTGGGCGGCAAGAACTACTGGAAGGCCGACCCGGGCACGCCCGAGTTCGTCGTGATGTTCGTGCCGAACGAGGCGCTGGGCTTCGAGGCGCTGCGGCTCATCCCCGACCTGCACGAGTACGCCAGCGGCCGCAACGTCGTGGTGGCGACGCCGTCGACGCTGATCGCCATGCTGCGCTCGGTCGCCTACGGGTGGAAGCAGGCCAAGCTGGCCGAGTCGGCCGCCCAGGTCTCGACGCTGGGCCGCGAGCTGTACGAGCGGCTGGGCACGATGGGCCACAACGTCGACAAGCTGGGCCGCGCGCTCGGCTCGGCGGTCAAGGCCTACAACGCGTCGGTGGGTTCGCTGGAGACCCGCGTCATGGTCACCGCGCGCCGGTTCCGCGACCTCAACGTCACCGAGGCCGAGCTGGGCGAGCTGACCCCCATCGAGGAGCCGCTACGCCAGATCGCCGCCCCCGAGCTGGTGGCCGACGCGACCGCCGTTCCGGCCGTGATCGGGCGCAAGCCGTCCGGCGAGCCGCCCGAGGCGTCCGCCCTCAGGCGGGGCGAGCCCGACCTGTTCGACCTGGTGGGTGAGACCTCGCCCGAGGTGGCGCCGCCGGCCCGCAAGCACGCGTGAGTGGGACGCCTCCGGCCCCGGCGAGGTGACGGGGGCACAATGTCCGGGTGAGCCACCTTCCTGTTGACGCGATCCGCGGCCCGCTGCCGGTGACGGCGTCCGACGTGGACGCCGCGGCCTCCCGTCTGGCCGGGGTCATCAACGACACCCCCCTGCAGTACGCCGAGCGGCTGTCGGCGGCGACCGGGGCGGAGGTGTGGCTCAAGCGCGAGGACCTGCAGCCCGTGCGGTCGTACAAGATCCGGGGCGCCTACAACTTCATCGCCCAACTGTCCGAGGAGGAGCGGCAGGCCGGGGTCATCGCCGCCTCGGCCGGCAACCACGGGCAGGGTGTGGCGATGGCGTGCGCTGCGCTCGGCATCAAGGGTCGCATCTTCGTCCCGTCCACCACGCCGCGCCAGAAGCGCGACCGCATGCGCCACTTCGGCCGCGAGTTCGTCGAGCTGGTCGTCGTGGGCGACTCCTACGACGAGGCCTCCGCCGCCGCCAAGGCGGCCGCCGAGGAGACCGGCGCCGTCGTGGTGGCCGCCTTCGACGACACCCGCACCATCGCGGGTCAGGGCACGGTGGCCAAGGAGGTCGTGGAACAGCTGGGTCGAGAGCCCGACCGCATGATCATCCCCGTCGGCGGCGGCGGGCTGCTGGCCGGCTGCCTGGTGTGGCTGAACGCCTACTCCCCCGCGACCCAGGTGCTGGCCGTCGAGCCCACCGGGGCGGCCTCGATGGCGGCGGCCCTGGACGCGGGGCGTCCGACCACCTTGGCCCGGATCGACACGTTCGTCGACGGGGCCGCCGTGCGCCGCGCCGGCGACATCACCTACGGCATCGCCGCCCAGCTGCACCCGCACATGGTGTCGGTGCCCGAGGGCGCGATCTGCTCCGAGATGCTCGAGCTGTACCAGACCGAGGGCATCATCGCCGAGCCGGCGGGCGCCCTCGGCACGGCCGCGCTGCGCCAGGTGAAGGCCAACCCCGGCGAGGTCGTCGTCGTGGTCGTCACCGGCGGCAACAACGACGTCTCCCGGTACGCCGAGATCGTCGAGCGGTCGCTGGTGTACGAGGGCCGCAAGCACTACTTCCTGGTGAACTTCCCGCAGGAGCCGGGCGCCCTGCGCCGCTTCCTCGACGAGGTGCTCGGCCCCGAGGACGACATCACCCACTTCGAGTACGTCAAGCGGAGCAACCGCGAGATGGGGCCCGCCCTGGTCGGTATCGAGCTCGGCGACCCGACGTCGCTGCCCGACCTCATGCACCGGCTCGACCGCAGCCCGATCCGCGCCGAACCGGTCGACCCCGACAGCCCGTTCTACCGCTTCCTGATCTGATCCGTATACCCATGGGGGTATCATGGGCGCGAGCCGTTCGCCGAACCGAGGAGTCCCCATGCGCGCCCGCCGCATCGCGTCCGTCACCGTCGCCGCCCTGGTGGCCCTGACCGGGGCCGCGTGCACCGCGTCGGAGCCCGCGCCGAGCGGCCCGGCCGCGGCGTCGGCCGAAGCCTCCCGCGCCTACGGGGCCACGCTGAACGCCGCCGAGTTCGCCGCCTCCCTGGACACGCCCGGTGTCGTCGTGCTCGACGTGCGGACGCCGGCCGAGTACGCCGCCGGCCACCTGGAGGGCGCGGTGCCGGCCGACATCAACGGGGACTTCGATGCCGCCGTCGCCGGCCTGGACCGCGGCGCCCCCTACGCCGTCTACTGCCGGTCCGGCAACCGGTCGGCAGCCGCGATCGAGGCGATGAGGCAGCTCGGCTTCGTCGACGCCTGGCACTTGGGCGGTGGCATCGGCGCCTGGCAGGCCGCCGGCAAGGACGTGGTGACCGGCTGAGGCAGGCCAAGGACGGGCTCCTGGCCGGGGCGCCTACGCTGGTCGGGTGACATCCCCCCAGCGGCCGCACCGGCCCGTGCTCCGATCACCGGACGCCCTCGAGGCGCTCGGCCAGGGCACCGACCCGATCGCGCAGCTGCACGCGGCCCACGAGACGGCCGCCGCCCTGCTGCGGGTGGGGCGCGCGGCAGAGGACCCGGGCGTGACCGCCCGGCTGGTCGCGATCGTGGACGAGATCGGGCTGTCGACGCTGGCGGACCTGTGGTCGCACCGCCCTGCCGCCACCCTGCCGGGCGCCCTGTGGCGGCTGTACCTGCTTCGCGAGTGGACCGTGTCGGACCCGGACGGGGCGGCGCGCGAGTACGCCGCGGGCGTCCGCTTCACCGAGCCCAACCACGCCGTCGCCGGCGTCGACCCGCCCGGCCCGGCCGAGGTGCGGCGTGTCGCGGACGCCATCCTGCGCGGGGCGTTCACCGGCGATTTCGCGATCGCGCTGGAGCGGGCCTCCGCGTTCTGCCACGTGGTGGCGTCGGGTCGGGCGGAGGTCGCGCGGGGTCGCAGTGAGCTGGATCGTGCCGTGAAGCTGCAGGACATGGCCCACGACCTCGCCGAGAACGCCCGCCTGTGGCGCAGCGGCGACCTCACCTGAGCGACACTTGGCTCACGCCGACGCGGCGCCTATCCTCGTACAGGCGTCGGGCTGCGGTAGCCCCGGGCTCCACTCATAGCCGCTACGAGCGGCCACGCGCCGAGAGGCGCTCCCAGCCCGACGCTCACCCCAGCCGGAACCGCGACGCGGTTCACTCACAGGGCTGGGTCTCGACCCAGTCTGCGAGCTCGACCCGCGGCCCGGTGAAGAACGGGGTCTCCTCGCGCACGTGCAGGCGCGCCTCGACGGCCCGCTGGGCGCGCATGGCGTCGGTGAGGCGGTGCAGCTCGTCGGCCTCGAAGGCCAGCAGCCACTCGTAGTCGCCGAGCGCGAAGGCCGCGGTCGTCGAGCCGAGCACGTCGGGGAACTCCTTGGCGGCCATGCCGTGGGTGCGCAGCATGTGCGAGCGCTTCGAGCCGTCCATGTAGTACCACTCGTAGGACCGCACGAACGGGTACACGGTCAGCCACGGCCGCGGCGCGATGCCCGAGAAGCAGGCGGGGGTGTGCGCGTTGTTGAACTCGGCCGGGCGGTGCACGCCGACGCTGCTCCAGCGCGGCTCCAGCACCTCGCCCAGGGTCGAGCGGCGCAGCGCGTGGTAGGCCGCCTGCAGCTTCGTGGGGTCGTCGGCCAGCAGCCAGACCATCAGGTCGGCGTCCGCGCGGAAGCCGCCGACGTCGTACCAGCCGCGGATCGTCACCCCCGTCGCCTCGACGGCGGCGACGGTCTCGGCCGCGTGGGCGGCGCGGTCCGACGCCTCGCCCGCCATGAGCCCGGCCATGGTGAAGACCGAGTACATGACGTAGTGGGAGCCGGCGTTGACGTCCTCGGGCGCGACGTAGGTGTCGCGCGGGTCCCCGCTGAACGGGGCGCCGGGGGTCTTGCCGTGATGTGCCTGGGACATGGTTCTCTCCGGTTCGCTGGGATCTCGCAACAGGGTCAGTCGGCCGCGCAGGCCGTGGGCAGCACGGGCGCGCCGGGGCGTCCGAGCAGGCAGCACGTGGCGTGGCAGGTCGCGAGCCCGCCCACCGAACCCGGCTGCGGGTCGGTCAGGGCGACGGCCAGCATGCCGATGAAGGCGGGGTGGACGCCGACGGTGGCGGCCCGCACGTACCCCAGCCCGAGGCCGGACGCCGTGGCCCGCGCCTCGGTGTCGAGGTCGTAGACGACCTCCATGTGGTCGTTGACGAAGCCGTACGGGACGGTCACCACCGACGAGACGCCGTCGGCGGCCAGCTCGGCGAGCCGGTCGTTGACGTCGGGCTCGAGCCACGGGATGTGCGGCGCGCCCGAGCGGCTGCACCACGCCATCTCCCAGGCGTCGTCGGCCAGCCCGACCTCGGACGCCACGGCCTGCGCCACCCGGCGGTGCTGGGCGGAGTAGGTGTTGTCGCCGCCGGGGCCGGAGGCGGCGTCCATCGCGGTCGGGATCGAGTGCGACACGAACAGCACGCGCGCGCCGGGCAGCTCCGCGAGGGCGTCCCGCACCGCGTCGGCGTTCGCGGCCACGAAGCCGTCGGTCTCGGCGAACGGGCCGACCTTGACCAGGTCGAACTCCAGGCCGGTGTCGGCCAGCGCCGCGGCGAGGTCCTCCCGGTACTGCCGGCAGCTCGAGTACGACGCGTACGCCGAGGTGGCCAGCACGACGACCCGGCGGGCACCGCCCGCGGCCAGCTGCGCCAGCGCATCGGTGACGTACGGGTCCCAGTTGCGGTTGCCGATGACGACCGGCACGTCGACCCCGCGGCGCGACAGCTCGGCGCGCAGGGCGTCCATGAGCTCGTCGTTGCGCTCGTTGATGGGCGACGCGCCGCCGAACATCAGGTAGTGCTCCGACACCTCGAGCAGCCGTTCGTCGGGGATGCCGCGCCCGCGGGTGGCGTTGCGCATGAACGGCAGCACGTCCTCGGGCTGGCGGGGGCCGCCGTAGGAGAGCACGAGGACGGCGTCGAAGGGGAAGGTCACAGGGCCTCCAGTCGGCGGGGCTCACCCAGGTCGGACAGGCGGAGCCCGGTGATCGGGCAGGTGTCGCAGTCGAGCGAGTCGGGCGGCACGATCGCGGCCTGCTCGTCCTGGTCCAGCAGGTGCTGGTCGGACGCCTCGAGCTCGAGGTTGCGCAGCACGGGCCGCTTGCGCGTCTCGAGGCCCCACAGCTCGTTGAGCGCGTTCAGGTACTCGTCGGAGCGGCCCTCGGTGGCGGCCTTGCGGGCGCGGACGCTGGGCACGTGCACGAGCCGGGCGGCCAGGCGGCGCAGCGCGTGGGCGGCTTCCTCGCCGGTGATCGGGCGGCCGTGCGGCAGGCGGGCGACCTCGTCGGCCACCATCTCGTTGACCGTGTCGCGCAGGGCGACGACGACCGGGTCCATCTCGCGCCCGCGCAGGCGCCCGACCAGGTCGCGGACGCCCTCGTCGACGAGCACGCGCGCCCGGGCGGCCTCGCGGTGCGAGGCGTCGGGCACGTGGCGCTGGATGGTGGGCAGGTCGAGCAGCAGCACGCCGGGGACGGTGACCACCGCCTGGTCGATGTCGCGGGCGATCGCGAGGTCGACAAGGGCGATGTCGGCGCCCTCGCGGCGCTCCATCACGGCGGCCAGGTCGTCGCGACCGAGGATCGGGGCGCCCAGACCGCGGCAGGTCACGACCACGTCGGCGTCGGCGACGGCGGCGACGAGGTCGGGGCCGGCGTCGCGGGTCCCGGGGTGCGAGGCCACGAAGTTGGCGGCACGACCCGAACCGGAGTGCACCGCGAGGTCGGCGAACCCGCGCTCGCGCAGGTCGGCGACGACCGCGCCCGCGTAGGCGCCGGTGCCGATGAGCAGCACGCGCGTGGAGGCCCAGTCGCGGCCCAGCAGGTCGAGGCCGACCGACACCACGGAGCGACCCGTGGCGGCCAGCCGGGTGAGGTGGGACACCTTGCGGGAGGTGCGCAGCGCCTGCTCGATCGTCTCGGTGAGGAGGCCGGTTGCGATGCCCTCCTCGTGGGCCTCGCGCAGCGCCCGGCGCAGCTGGCCGGCGATCTCGCGCTCGCCCACGACCATGGAGTCCAGACCGGCGCCCACGTCGAAGAGGTGCTGCAGGGCCGCGGCGTCCTCGCGCAGGGTCATGGGCACGAACCCGGCGGTGGTGCCGAGCGACTCGCGCACGATGTCGGCGACCTCGTGGGTGGAGCCGTCGGCGTCGACGTAGACCTCGACCCGGTTGCAGGTGGCCAGCACCACGGCACCGTGGACGCCCTCGGCCCCCTCGACCACCCGCCGTCCCAGCCCGGGCACCGCAGGGGTCACCGACTCGACCGCGGCGAGGCCGTGCTCGGCGTGGTGGATCGAGATCAGGTGGAGGGCCATGACCGCTCCATTGAAGCATCGGGCGGCACCAGCATCCAATCGGGCCTGACGAGACGAGGCCCCATCGGGCAGAGCTGGAGCACGCCGCGTCCGGCGCGGGATGTGGCCTACGATCGGTCGCGTGACTCCCGTTGACGTGACTCCCCCGCTGCTCCAGGCCCTGGCCGGGAAGCACCCCGCGACCAAGCCCGTCTGGTTCATGCGCCAGGCCGGTCGGTCGCTGCCCGAGTACCGCGAGGTGCGCCGCGGGACGGGGATGATCGAGTCCTGCCTCATGCCCGACCTGGCCGCCGAGATCACCCTGCAGCCGGTGCGCCGCCACAAGGTCGACGCGGCCATCTTCTTCAGCGACATCATGGTCCCGCTGACGCTGGCCGGCGTCGACGTCGACATCGTCGCCGGCGTGGGGCCGGTGGTCGCCGAGCCGGTGCGCACGGCGTCCGACGTACGGAAGTTGGTGGCCCACGAGCTGGGCGACACGAGCATGATCACCGCCGCGATCGAGCGGATCCGCGCCGAGCTCGCCACCACGCCGTCCGGCGACGCGAGCTGGACGCCGCTGATCGGCTTCGCCGGTGCCCCCTTCACCCTCGCGGCCTACCTCGTCGAGGGACGCCCCAGCCGCGACCACCTCGCCGCCCGCTCGATGATGCTGTCCGACCCCGAGTCGTGGGACGCCCTGATGGCCTGGTGCGCCGACCTGTCCGGCGCCTTCCTCACGGTGCAGGTGGACGCCGGCGCCTCGGCCGTCCAGCTGTTCGACTCGTGGGCCGGCTCGCTGCGCCTGCCCGACTACACCGAGCGCGTCGCCCCGTGGTCGCAGCGCGCGTTGGCCGCCGTGGAGGGTCGCGTGCCGCGCCTCCACTTCGGCACGGGCACCGGCCACCTGCTCGAGCAGATGGCCCAGGGCGCGGACGCCGTCGGCGTCGACTACCGCACCCCGCTGGACGAGGCGGCGGCCCGCTTGCCCGGCGTCCCGCTGCAGGGCAACATCGACCCGGCCCGGCTGCTCGCCGGGTGGGAGGCCCTCGAGCCCCACGCGCTCGACGTGATCCGCCGCGGCACCGCCGCCCCGGGGCACGTCGTGAACCTCGGCCACGGCGTCCCGCCCGAGACCGACCCCGAGATCCTCACCCGCCTCGTCGACCTGGTGCACACCTCATGACCCTCTCCCGCGCGACCCAGCACGTCCCCGCCGTCGTCGTCGGCGGCGGTATCGGCGGCCTGCAAGCCGCCCACACGTTCGCCAAGCTCGGCCTCGCGCCGCTGCTGCTGGAGTCCCGCGGCACGTGCGGCGGGCTCATCTTCGGCGCCCCGATCGGCGGCGTCTGGGTCGACCTCGGCGCGGAGTCGTTCGCCAAGCGGTCGGTCGCCACCGCCGAGCTGTGCCGCGAGCTCGGGCTCGACGTCGTCGACCCGTCGGGCAACTCATGGCTGTGGTCGCACCGCGACGGCGGCTTCGCGTTCCGCATCCCGCACGGCGTGTTGGGCATCCCTACCGACCTCGACGACCCGATCGTGGTCGACCTGCTCTCCCCCGAGGGCCTCGCCCGGGCGCGCGAGGACCTCACCATGGGCCCCGAGGCCGGCGCGGACGCCGCCGACCTGGCCTCGCTCGTGGTCGCCCGGCTCGGCGAGGAGGTGCTCACCCGGCTCGTCGACCCGATCGCGGGCGGCGTCCACTCGGCGCACCCGTCCGAGCTCTCGGTCGACGTCGTCTCCCCCGGCCTGCGCCGGGCGCTGGCCAGCGAGGGGTCGCTCGTGCGCGCCGCCGCCGCCCTGCGCGCCTCGGCCCCGGCCGGAGGCGTGGTCAGCTCGGCGTCCGGCGGCCTGTTCACGCTGCCCCGCGCGCTGGTGGCCCGCATCGGCGAGCTGGGTGGCACCGTCGCCGGCCGCCGGGTCGTCACGGCGATCGCGCGCGACGGCGAGCGCTGGGCCGTCACCCACCACGAGGCCGGGCGGGCGCCCGACCCCGCCGACCCGCCCATCCCGGTGGGCGAGCCCCAGGTCGTCACCACCGACCGGCTGGTCGTCGCACTCGACGGACGCGCCGCACTCGACCTGCTGCGCACGGTGCCCGAGCTGGAGGTCGGCGACTGGCAGCTCCCCCGCGGCGCCGACCTCGCGCAGGTCTGCATCGTGCTGGACGCCCCCGAACTGGACGCCGGCCCCCGCGGTTCGGGACTCCTGGTCACCCCCGACACCGAGGGCGCCGACCGCCGCGTCGCCTGCAAGGCGATCACGCACTACTCCATCAAGTGGCCCGGCGTGGTGGCCGGGACCGGCAAGCACGTGCTGCGGGTCTCCTACGGCCGCGCGGGCGTCCCGACCCCCGAGCCGACGCTCGCCGGGGCGCTCGCCGACGCCGGCGTCCTGCTCGGCGTGCCGCTGGCCGAGGAGCAGGTGGTCGGGCACGCGGTCATCCACTTCCCGAACTCGCTCCCGCCCCAGACCCCGGCCCACCGGGTGCGCGTCGCCGACCTGACCGAGCGCCTCGCCGGCACCCCCGGCCTGGCGATCACCGGCGCGTGGTTCGCGGGCACGGGGCTGGCCGCCGTCATCCCGCACGCCGAGCGCGTGGCGAAGGAGCTGGCGTGAAGCTGCGCCTGGGCACCCGGGGCTCCGAGCTCGCCCGCACCCAGTCGGGCCACGTCGCGGCCGCGCTGACCGAGCTCGGCCACGAGGTCGAGCTGGTCACGATCCGCTCCGAGGGCGACGTCACGTCGGGGTCGCTGCTCGAGGCCGGCGGCCTGGGCGTGTTCGCGGCGGCCCTGCGCCGGGCGCTGCTCGAGGGCGAGGTCGACCTCGTCGTGCACTCGCTGAAGGACCTGCCCACCGCACCTGTCGAGGGGCTCGTCATCGCGGCCGTCCCCGAGCGCGAGCTGCCCTTCGACGCGCTCTGCGCCCGCGACGGCCTACGGCTGCAGGACCTCCCGCCCCTGGCGCGGGTCGGCACCGGGTCGCCCCGGCGGGCGGCCCAGCTGCGCGCGCGGCGTCCGGACCTCACGGTGGTCGAGATCCGCGGCAACGTCGGCACCCGGCTCGCCCGCGTGCACGGCGACGCCACCACCCAGGGCGACCTCGACGCGGTCGTCCTGGCCCGGGCCGGGCTCGCCCGGCTGGGCCGCTACGACGCCGCCACCGACACCCTCGACCTGCTGCCCGCGCCCGGCCAGGGTGCCCTCGCGGTCGAGTGCCGCAGCGTCGACATCAGCCTGCGCGAGGCCCTCGCGGAGCTCGACCACGCCGAGACCCGGGCCTGCGTGACCGCCGAGCGGCGGGTGCTCGCCGAGCTCGAGGCCGGCTGCGCGGCACCCGTGGGCGCGTATGCGCGGTTCGCGAACGGCCACCTCGAGTTCACCGCGGCCGTGTTCAACGCCGAGGGCACCCGGTCAGTGACCACCCGGCGCAGCGTGCCCGCGGACACCGACCCCGACGCGCTCGGGCGCGAGGTCGCCGCCGACCTGCTCGCCCAGGGCGCCGCCGAGGTCACCCCGCTGGGCGCCACCCGCGAGAGCCAGCTCGAGGACTTCCACCACGAGAAGGCGCTGTGGGCGCCCGGCACGGTCGAGGCCCTCGTCGGGCGCCGCGTGCTGCTGCCCCGCCCCGAGGGCCCCCTCGCCCAGGCGATCCGCGCCGCCGGCGCCGAGGTGGACGCCGTTCCCGTCACCGAGACACGTCCGCTGCCCTTCGCGCTCCCCGGCCGCCGGGACTGGGTGGTGCTGACCTCGCCCGTGGGCGTCCGGATGCTCACCGAGGCGCAGGTCGACCTGGCCGACCTCGCCGACCGCATCGCCGTCGTGGGTCCCGCGACCGCCGCCGCGGTCGAGGCCACCGGCGCGCGGGTCGACCTCGTGCCCCCCACCAAGTCGGACGCCGACGCCCTCCTCGCCGCCCTGCCGCAGGACCCGGCTTCGGTGCTGCTCGCCGGCTCGGCGCTCGCTTCCCCGCGGCTGGCCGACGGCCTGGCCGAGCGTGGCTGGGACGTCGAGGTCGTGCACACCTACACCACCGCCACCGTCACCGACGCCCCCGACGTGCGTGCGTGGGCCGACTACGACGCGGTGGTCGTCACCGCCGGCTCGATCGCCCGCGCGGTCGTCGACCTGCTCGGCATGCCCGACCCGCACGTGGCGATCGTCACGCTGGGCGAGCCCAGCGCTGCGGCGTCCGACGCCGTCGGCCTGCGCGTGGACGCCGTCGCCGCCACCCAGGACGGCCCCGGGGTCGTCGACGCCCTGATCCGCGCCCTCACCGAGGAGAACCGATGACCACCATCCGCCCCCGCCGGCTGCGGACGACCGCGGCCATGCGCTCGCTGGTCCGCGAGACGCGCGTCTCGCCCGCGCAGTTGGTGCTGCCGGTGTTCGTGCGCGACGGGCTGTCCGAGCCCAGCGCCATCGAGTCGATGCCCGGGGTCGTGCAGCACACGCTGGACTCCCTGCGCCGCGAGGCCGTGCGCGCCGCGCGGGCCGGGCTGGGCGGGCTGATGCTGTTCGGCGTCCCGCTCGACTCCGACAAGGACGCCGCGGGCTCGTGCGGCGAGGAGCCCGGCTCGATCCTGAACCGAGGGCTGGCCGCGGTGCGCGGCGAGGTCGGCGATGCGCTCGTGGTCATGGCCGACACGTGCCTGGACGAGTTCACCTCCCACGGCCACTGCGGCGTGCTCGACGCCAAGGGCCGGGTCGACAACGACGCCACCCTCGACGCCTACGTCCGCCTCGCGGTGTCGCAGGCCGACGCCGGCGCCCAGGTCGTCGGCCCCTCCGGGATGATGGACGGCCAGGTGCTCGCGATCCGCCGGGGCCTGGACGAGGCCGGGCACACCGACGTCGCGATCCTCGCCTACGCGGCGAAGTACGCCTCGGCGTTCTACGGGCCGTTCCGCGAGGCCGTCGGGTCGTCGCTGGTCGGCGACCGCCGCACCTACCAGCAGGACCCGGCCAACCGGCGCGAAGGGTTGCGGGAGGCGATACTGGACCTCGCCGAGGGCGCCGACATGGTGATGGTGAAGCCCGCCTCGCACTACCTGGACGTGCTGGCCGACGTGGCCGCGGCGTCCGACGTGCCGGTGGCCGCCTACCAGGTGTCGGGCGAGTACGCGATGATCGCCGCCGCCGCCGAGCGAGGCTGGATCACCCGCGAGGCCGCGATGGCCGAGTCGGTGACCTCGATCGTGCGCGCCGGCGCCGACATCGTGCTCACCTACTTCGCCCTGGAGCTCGCGTCGAGGGCTTGAGTTTTCCGCGCCCAGGGCTTGGGTTCTGGACGCCCAGGGCTTGGGTTTCCGCTCTGCTTCAATGAGCCCATGGACGAGCTGTGGACCCACATCGGCATCTCCCCCGACGGCGCGCTGGGGGTCGCAGTCGCCTCGGCGCTGCTCTACGTCCTGTACTCGGTGGTCCTCACGTTGTGGGGGCCACGCCTGTTCTCGAGCTCGTCGACGCTGAGCGTCGCCCTGCTCACCGTGCTGGGCAGCCTGATGGCGCGCGCCATGCTGGGCGACTTCCCCACCCTGGGAGGGGCGATCGTCGCCGCGGCCACGCTGCTGCTGATGGAGGCGATCATCGGTCGCCTCCGCAAGGTCTCCACGCCGGCGTGGGCCAAGCGCGCCACGGCCCCACGGCACCGGCCGCGGGTGGTCATGATCGAGGGCCAGTTCGTCGACCGCCCCAAGCGCGAGCGCGTGACCTCGGACGCCGACGTGCTGCTCCGCCTCCGCACGGCCGGGCTGCGCCACGTGGACGACGCGGCGCTGGTGATCCTGGAGTCCCGGGGCGGTGTCACCGTCCTCCGCCGCGGCGAGCGCATCGACGCCCGCCTGCTGGAGGGCGTCCTCGGTGCCGAGCTCGTCCCGGGCCACCTGGTCGGGGCGGCCTGAGCGGGCACGAAACTCAAGCCCTGGGCGCTCGAAACTCAAGCCCTGGTCGTGCCTCCCGCTTCGCCGCGACGCGTGGTGAGCCATGATGGACCCCGTCGAGCGACGAGAGGAGCCAGTGTGCCCAGCCACCTGTCCATGGAGGACGTCTACCGCCACGCCTGTGAGGTCATCCCGGGCGGGGTGAGCTCACCCGTGCGGGCGTTCGGGTCGGTGGGCGGCACGCCGGTGTTCCTGAAGGCGGCCTCGGGCGCGCACGTGGTCGACATCGACGATCGGCGCTACGTCGACCTCGTCTGCTCGTGGGGCCCCGCGCTGCTGGGCCACGCGCACCCCGCAGTGGTCGCCGCCGTGCAGGAGGCCGCCACGCGCGGGCTGTCCTTCGGCGCCCCGACCACCGCCGAGGTCGAGTTGGCCGACCTGATCCGGGCGCGCATCCCGTTCGCCGACAAGGTGCGGTTCGTGTCGACCGGCACCGAGGCCACGATGACCGCGATCCGCGTGGCGCGCGGCGCGACCGGGCGCGACGTGATCGTGAAGTTCGCGGGCTGCTACCACGGCCACTCCGACGCCCTGCTGGCCGCCGCCGGCTCGGGCGTGGCGACCCAGGGCATGCCCGGCTCGGCCGGGGTCACCCGCGCGGCCGCCGGCGACACGCTCGTCATCGACTACAACGACACCGCCGCGCTCGAGCAGGTGTTCGCCGAGCGTGGGTCCGAGATCGCCTGCGTGATCACCGAGGCGTCCCCGGCGAACATGGGCGTCATCCCGCCGGACCCGGGCTTCAACGCCGCAATACGCCGCCTGACGCTCGACCACGGCGCGCTCATGATCTCCGACGAGGTGCTGACCGGCTTCCGGGTCGGCCCGGCCGGTTGGTGGGGCATCGAGGCGTCGCTGGGCGAGGCCCCCGTCACCCCCGACCTGGTGACCTACGGCAAGGTCGTCGGCGGCGGCATGCCGCTGGCCGCGCTCGCCGGCCCTGCCCGGCTGATGGACCTCCTCGCCCCCGTCGGCCCCGTCTACCAGGCCGGCACGCTGTCCGGGAACCCGCTCGCCACCGCCGCCGGCATCGCCACCCTGAAGCTGGCCGACGACGCGGTCTACGCCCACGTCGACCGTGCGTCGCGCCAGGTGCAGGACGCCCTCGCCGCGGCCCTCGACGCCGAGGGCCTGCCGTACCGGATCCAGACCGCCGGCAACCTGTTCAGCTGCTTCTTCGGTGAGGACGCCGCGACCCACGGCGTCCGGAACTACGACCAGGCGAAGGCGGCTGACGGCTTCCGGTACGCGCCGTTCTTCCACGCGATGCTGGACGCCGGCGTGGCCCTGCCGCCCAGCGTGTTCGAGGCGTGGTTCCTGAGCGCGGCCCACGACGACGAGGCGCTCAACCGCATCGCCGAGGCGCTCCCGGTCGCCGCGCGGGCGGCGGCGTCGGCCCGGCCCTGAGACAGCGGTGAGCCCGTGCCCCCCGGGTGGGGCACGGGCTCACCGCGTCGGGCTCAGCCGAAGAGCTTGCTGAAGAAGCCGCCGGACTGAGCCGGGGCGGCATCCTTGTGGCCGTCGCACCACTGACCGGCGGGGACGCCGGCCTTCACGGACGCGATGTGCTGGCCGCAGCCGGCCCAGGTGGTCTTGCCGCACTGCTTGCACGTAACGGGACGACACATGTTCTCTCTCCTACGATTGGTTTCCATCTGGATTGGTCCCAACTATACCCCTGGGGGTATCTTCGTGTCCATGCGAGTCATCATCATCGGTGGAGTCGCCGGGGGCATGAGCGCGGCCACGCGCCTGCGCCGGCTCGACGAGAACGCCCAGATCATCGTCCTCGAGCGCACGCGCCACGTGTCGTTCGCCAACTGCGGCCTGCCCTATCACGTGGGCGGCGTCATCCCGGAGCGTTCGTCGCTGCTCCTCCAGACCCCCCAGTCGCTGGCCGCCCGCTTCCGCCTCGACGTGCGCGTCGCCACCGAGGCCACGCGCATCGACCGCGAGAACAAGGTCGTGCACGTGCGCAACCTCGCCACCGGCGCCACCGAGGAGCTCCCCTACGACAAGGTCATCCTCTCCCCCGGCGCCCGCCCGGTGCGCCCGCCGATCCCCGGCATCGAGCGCGCCCTCACCCTGCGCGACATCGAGGACACCGACGCCATGGTCGCCGCCGTTCGCGGCCGGAAGACCGCCGTGGTCATCGGCGGCGGGTTCATCGGCATCGAGGTCGCCGAGAACCTCGTCCACCTGGGCATGCAGGTCGCGCTCGTCGAGGCCCTGCCCCAGGTCATGGCCCCGCTCGACCCCGAGATGGCCGCCCCCGTGCACGACGCCCTCCGCAAGGGCGGCGTCGACCTGCACCTCGGCTCGGGCGTCACGGCCATCGGCGAGGCGACGGTCACGCTGGCCGACGGCACCGAGCTGCCCGCCGACGTGGTGGTCGCGGCGATCGGCGTCCGCCCCGACACGACGCTGGCCACCGAGGCAGGCCTCACCGTCGGCGAGCGTGGTGGCATCGCGGTCGACGCGAACCACCTCACGAACGACCCCGACATCTACGCCGTGGGCGACGCGGTCGAGAAGGTCGACGCCCTCGACGGCGGCGCGACGCTGGTGCCGCTGGCGAACACCGCCAACCTCGCCGGGCGGCGCGTGGCCGACCACATCGCGGGCCTGCCCTCGTCCAATCGCCCGGTGCTCGGCACCGCGATCGTCAAGGTCTTCGACCTCACCGTCGCCGCCACGGGCGCGAACGAGAAGCGCCTCCAGGCGTCCGGACGCCCCTACCGTGCGATCCACACCCACCCGGCCTCGCACGCCGGCTACTACCCCGGCGCGGAGGGCATGGCCCTGAAACTGCTCGTCGACCCTGTCACCGACGCGATCCTGGGGGCCCAGGGCGTCGGCGGCGAGGGCGTGGACAAGCGCATCGACGTCATCGCGACCGCGATCACGGGCGGCCTCACGGCGTCCGACCTCGCCGAGCTCGAGCTCGCCTACGCCCCGCCCTACGGCTCGGCCAAGGACGCGGTGAACATGCTCGGCCACGTCGCCGACAACCTCCGTTCGGGCGTGACCCGCTCGATCCAGTGGCACGAGCTCGAGGCCGCCGTCGCCGACGGGGCGACCGTCGTCGACGTCCGCACCCCGGGCGAGTTCGAGGCCGGGTCGATCCCCGGCGCGTGGCTCGTCCCGGTCGACGAGCTCCGCGACCGCGTCGCCGAGCTGCCCGAGGGCCTGCTCGTGGTGCACTGCGCGGTGGGCATCCGGGGCCACACGGCCGTCCGCATCCTCAGCCAGCTCGGTCGCGACGCCGTCAACCTCGACGGCGGCTACAAGACCTGGGCCGCGGGCCGAGCCGCGCAGGCCTGAACGACCGGCCTCGCCCGGCGGACCCCTCCGATAGGGTCGGCCGGGTGAGGACACCCGTGCTGCTGCTCATCCAACTCGGCCTCCTGGTGTTGCTGGGTTCCGACGTCGTGCTCCGCTGGACGACCTCGGGCGAGGTGCCATGGACGGGCGTCGGGGCCCTCGTGCTCATCGCGGCCCTGGCTGTCATCACCTTCCTCCGCTGGCGCCGCGAGCGCGATCGGGGCCCCGGGCCGGCCGGCCCGAGCCGGTAGACTGGTCCCAACCAGCGAAAGGGCCCACCTGTGACCCCGTTCCTCATCATCGGCGCGATCGGCATCGTCCTCGCCGTGGTGGCCCTGGTGGTCGGTGACGTGCTCGACGGCGTCCTGCAACTCGACGCCCTGGACAGCGACCTCTTCTCCATCTCCTCGATCAGCGCGTTCGTCGGCGCCTTCGGCTTCGGCGGCGCGCTGGGCCTGTCCCTGGTCGACAACATGGCCGTGGCGGTGGCGTCCGGTGTCGTCATCGGCGCGGCCGCCGCCTGGGGCGCGGTCTGGCTCACCCGCAAGCTGAAGCACGACGCCCGGCACACCTTCCGCTCCGACTCCCTCGTCGGCGCGCCCGCCCGCGTGATCACGGCGATCCCCGAGGCCGGCTACGGCGAGGTCCGGCTGGTCGCGGGCGGCCACGTCCGCAAGTTCAGCGCCCGCGCCGACCGCCCGATCGAGACCGGCACCGAGGTGTGGGTCTCGGCCGTCGTCTCCCCCACCGCCGTCGAGGTGCGCCTCGCCAGCGAGCCCCACGAACTGACCCCGTAGCCCCCACCCCAGAGAGGATCCACCCCGTGCCCGAGTTCCTGATCGCCATCGGCGGCCTGCTCGTCCTGCTCGTCCTCGTCGGCCTGCTCGTCGCGAGCCGCTACAAGGTCGCCAAGCCCAACGAGGCGTACATCATCACCGGCCGCAAGGGCAAGGAGGTCGTCAACCCCGAGACCGGGCTGATGTCGACCGACCTGTCGGGCCAGAAGGTGGTCATGGGCGGCGGCGTGTTCGTGATCCCGTTCATCCAGCGGCTGCACGTGCTCGACCTGAGCTCGCGCCGCATCATGGTCACCATCCGCAACGCCGTGTCGGGCCAGGGCATCAAGCTCAACGTCGACGGCGTCGCGATCGTCAAGGTCGGCGGCAACGAGGACTCGATCCGCGCCGCGGCCCAGCGCTTCCTCTCCCAGCAGGACGAGATCGAGACCTTCACCCAGGAGACACTCGCCGGCTCGCTGCGCTCGATCGTCGGCTCACTGACCGTCGAGCAGATCATCCGCGACCGCGCTGCCTTCGCCCAGCGGGTCACCGACGAGTCCGAGTCCTCGCTGACCGGCCAGGGCCTCGTGCTCGACACCTTCCAGATCCAGGACATCACCGACGACGGCAGCTACCTCTCCGACCTCGGGCGCCCCGAGTCCGCCAAGGTCGGCCGCCTCGCCGCGGTCGCCGAGGCCGAGGCCCGGCGTGAGGCCGAGCAGGCCCGCATCGTCGCCGAGGAGCAGATCGCGGTCTCCCAGCGGGCGCTCGTCCTGCGCCAGGCCGAGATCCAGGCCGAGACGGACGCCGCGCGGGCCCAGGCGGCAGCGTCCGGCCCGCTGGCCCAGGCCGACCGCGACCAGGCCATCCTGCTGGAGCAGGAGAAGGTCGCCGTCGCGCAGGCCGCGCTGAAGGAGCGCCAGCTCGACACCGAGGTGCGCAAGCCGGCCGACGCCGAGCGCTACCGCGTCGAGACCGAGGCGGCCGCGAAGCGGCAGGCCGCGATCCTGACCGCCGAGGCCAACAAGGCCGCCGCCATCGCGAACGCCGAGGCCGAGGCCGAGAAGGCCCGCCTGACCGGTGAGGGCGAGAAGTCGCGGCGTTCGGCGCTGGCCGAGGCCGAGGCGATCGAGGGCGCCAAGCGCGGTGAGGCCGAGAAGGCCCGCCGTATCGCCGAGGCCGCGGCCGTCCGGGCCGAGGGCGAGGCGCAGGCAGCCGCGGTGCTGGCCGTCGGCCAGGCCGAGGCCGAGGCGATGGACAAGCGCGCCGAGGCGTTCGCGCACTACAACGACGCCGCCGTCCTGCAGATGCTGGTCGAGGTGCTCCCGGCGATGGCCGAGAAGGTGGCCGCGCCGCTGGCGTCCATCGACAAGCTGACCGTGGTCTCGACCGACGGGGCGGCCGCGTTGCCCAAGCAGGTGTCGGAGAACCTGATGCAGACGCTGCAGCTGGTCAAGGACACCACCGGCTACGACCTCACCTCGATCATCGACCGGTTCGCCAGCCGCGAGGGTGCCGCGCCGACGGTGGTGAAGGGCGACGTCGAGCCGTCCGGCCCCGACGCCAAGGCCTGATCACGCCAGCGAGAGGAACAGCTTCTCGAGCTTGGCGGTGTCCATCGGGTTGTGCTCGGGGTCGGCCATGCACGACTTCAGCCCGGTGGAGATCGTCAGGAAGCCGGCGCGGTCGATCGCCTTCGAAACGGCGGCGAGCTGCGTGACGATGTCCTCGCACTCGCGGCCGGACTCGATCATCGCGATGATGCCGCCGAGCTGGCCCTGGGCGCGCTTGAGCCGCTTGACGACGGTGTCCATGTCGGCGGGATCGAGCTCCATGCGGGCCTCCTGATGCGAGTCGGTGCACCAAGGATACCCCCGCCCGTATGAAGGGCCACCGGAGGGCCCCGCGAGGCGCGTCGCTAGTATGGCGAGGGCCCACCCGACCACCGATCGAGAGCGACGCGCCATGGCACACCCCACGTCCGACCACCGCGGACGGCAGCTCAAGGAGCTGGCGTCCGAGGTCAAGAAGCTGCGGGGCTGGGCGGCGTCCGACGAGTCGGTGGCCGAGCGCCTGACCGACGCGCTCAACGAGCTCACCGCGCAGCGCCTGCTCGCCCACCAGTACGTCGCCGCCGTCGAGGACGCCCAGGACGCCCTCACCCGCGCCAACAGGCTGGTCGCCACCCACGGCGCGGTCGGCCCGTTCACGCCGATCGACGACGGGGTCCGGTTCTTCACCGCCACCACCCACCTCGCGGTCACGCAGGTCGGCGCCGGCCACCCTGGCCCCGGCGGGCAGATGGCCGCCGCGCTGCGCGGCTGGACCCGCCTCCTCCCCCACGTCGACCTCACCCCCTACGTCGGCGCGCGCACCGCGACCTGGCTGCTGATGGCGGAGGCGCGGTCGGCGCTCGCCACCGGCGACGTCGGCACCGCCAACGCGTACGCGGACGCCGCGGCGGCCCGGGCGCGTGAGGGCGGGCTGGCCGGTGGTGAGGACGCCTCGCTGCTGGTGGACGCCCTCACGTTGGCCGCCGATGCCCGCTGGGTTGCCGGGGTGCCTCACGACGCGGTCGCGCTGACGCGCGAGGCAGTGGACGCCGCCGCTGCGGTCGCCGGGCCGGTGCTCGGTTCGTCCGGGCGGGTGGCGGAGGTCTGGGCCTCGCGCGTGCTCGGGCCGCTCGTGGCCGCCCGCCGCGACCTCGCCGACCGCCTGCTGGGCTCGGGCCAGGTGGACGCGGGGCTCGCCGAGCGCCGGAGCCTGGCCGAGTTCCTGGCCGGGCAGGGGACGCGGTGGGGCTGGCCCGCCCGGGACGCCCTGGCCCGCACGGTCGCCGACCTCGCGCACGACCTGGTGGCCCTCGGTCGCGACGACGAGGCCCTGGACGCCGCCGGCCGCGCCGCGGAGATCGCCGGTGAGCTGGCCGCCTCGGAGGCGACGGTGGGCGACAGCCTCGGGGCGCAATTCGCCGCCGTCACCGAACTGGCCCGCGTGCTCGTGCGACGCGACGAACACGCGGAGGCCGCCGAGGCGTTGGCCTCGTTGTTCGATCGCTACGCATCGCTGCGCCGCCCGGCCGGGCACGCCGCCGCGCTGGCCGGGGCCGCCCTGCAGCGCGCCGAGGCGGAGCGCGCCTCCGGTGACCAGGAGGCCGCCGAGCGGTCGCTGCGCGAGTTCCACGCGCTGCTGGCCGGGCTGCGGGAGGGCACGCCCTCGGACCTGTACGCCGGGGTGCCCGACGAGGCCTTCGCGCGCGACCGCGCGCGGGGCGTCGCCACCCGGTCGCCGCTGCCGACCCCGTCGTGGTCGAACCTGTCCGACGCCGAGGCCCTCGCCGCCGCGACGCGCGCGCCGCTGGCCGTGCCGGCGCCCGAGGCACCCGTGGTCGAGGAGGCGCCGGTCGTCACTCGCCCCGAGCCGGTCGTGGTGCCGGAGCCGGAGCCGGAACCGGCGTACGTTCCCGAGCCCGTCGTGGAGCAGGAGCCCGAGCCCGAGCCCGTCGTCGTGCCCGAGCCCGAGCCGGTCGTGGTTCCCGAGCCCGAGCCCGTCGTCGAGCCGGAGCCGGTCTGGGAGCCCGAGCCCGCCATCGAACCCGAGCCGGAACCGGTCTGGGAGCCCAAGCCGGTGGTCGAGCCCGAGCCTGTCGTGGTTCCCGAGCCCGTCGTCGAGCCCGACCCCGTCGTGGTTCCCGAGCCCGAGCCCGTGGTCGAGCCCGAGCCCGTTGTGCAGCCGGAGCCCGAGCCCGTGACACAGCCCGAGTCCGTCGTGGTTACAGAGCCGGAGCCGGTGTACGTGCCCGAGCCGACCCCGGAACCGGTGTGGGAGCCGGAGCCGCAGCCCGCGGCGTCCGGGTTCGGCGACCTGGAGGAGGCCCGCTCGGCCCTGCAGACGGCCCGGACCTCGGGCAACCGCCGCGACGTCCTCGCGGCGAGCCAGTCGCTGGTGGACGCGCTGCGCCCGCTCGCGGCGTCCGACGCCGGGACCTGGGGGCGCGAGCTCGTCACCGCGTTGGAGGACCTGGGCGAGGCGAAGTTCCGCGCCGGCGACTGGTGGGGTTCGCGCGGGCCGAAGAAGGAGGCCAAGCAGCTGGCCAAGGACCTGGGCCTGTAGGACCCGCGCGCCAAACGCACCCCGAACGCGAATCCGCGCCCGCTCGAGCGGGCGCGGATCGCGTTTCGAGGTGCGTCTGCAGAGGTCAGCCGCGGGCCTTGAGGTCCTTGCGGAGCTCGGGCGGCAGGGAGAACGTCAGGTTCTCCTCGGTGAGGCGCTCCTCGACGGCCTGCGGGTAGCCGCGCTCCTCGAGGTAGCGCAGCACGCCCTGGACGAGGTCGTCGGGCACGGACGCACCGGAGGTGACGCCCACCTTCTCGACGCCCTCGAGCCAGGCCTCGTCGATCTCGCCCGCGTTGTCGACGCGGTGGGACGCCTTGGCCCCTGCTTCGAGCGCCACCTCGACCAGCCGGACCGAGTTGGAGGAGTTCCGCGAGCCGACGACGATGACGAGGTCGGCGTCCGCGGCGATCTGCTTGACGGCCTGCTGGCGGTTCTGGGTGGCGTAGCAGATGTCGTCGGAGGGCGGGCTGACCAGCAGCGGGAACTTCTCGCGCAGCTTGCCGACCGTCTCCCACGTCTCGTCGACGCTCAGCGTGGTCTGGGAGAGCCAGGCGACCTTCGACGGGTCCTCGACCTCGACGCCGGCGACGTCGTCGGGGTGCTCGACCAGGATCGTGCGGTCGGGCGCCTCGCCCATCGTGCCCTCGACCTCCTCGTGGCCGGCGTGGCCGATGAGCAGGATCTGGTGCCCCTCGTTGGCGAAGCGCTTGGCCTCGTTGTGCACCTTCGTGACCAGCGGGCAGGTGGCGTCGATCGTCTTGAGCTGCCGGTCGGCGGCCTCGGCGTGCACCGCCGGGCTCACGCCGTGCGCCGAGAACACCACGGTGGAGCCCTCGGGCACCTCCTCGAGCTCCTCGACGAAGATGGCGCCGCGCGCCTCCAGGCCCTCGACGACGTGCCTGTTGTGGACGATCTGCTTGCGCACGTACACCGGCGGCCCGTACAGGTCGAGCGCCTTCTCGACGGTCACGACGGCACGGTCCACCCCGGCGCAGTACCCGCGCGGGGCAGCGACGACAACGCTCTTGGTCATGCGGGCCAGTCTAGGTGACCGGACCCACCCCCTTCCCCGGCGGTTCGGCGTAGGGTCGGCCCATGGAGTACCGCCGCCTGGGCCGGCTCGGCCATGAGTCCTCGGTGTTGATCTACGGTGCGGCCTCGCTGTGGGAGGTCACCCCCGACGTGGCGGAGGCCTCGGTCACCGCCGCACTCGACGCCGGCGTCAACCACATCGACACCGCCGCGAGCTACGGCGTCTCCGAGGAGCGGCTCGGCGGTTTCATGCCCGCGATCCGCGACCGGGTCTTCCTCGCCAGCAAGACCAACGAGCGGGACGCCGAGGCAGCCTGGGCGTCCATCAACCGGTCGCTCGAACGGCTGCGGACCGACCGGCTGGACCTGATCCAGCTGCACGAGGTGCACAACCAGGAGCTGCTCGACCAGGTCACCGGCCCTGGCGGGGCTCTGGAGGCGCTGGTGCGCGCCCGCGAGGAGGGCATGGTCGGGGAGGCTCGGGCCGAGCTGTCGGCCGACGAGGCCGCAGCGGTCCTCGACGCCCTGCCGCACGAGGACTACCAGAGCGTCTACAACGAGAAGATGCCCATCTGAGTCAGCGCAGGGGCACGAAGCTGAACCGGTCGCCGGTGGTGCGTCGGGTGACGGCACCCGCAGCGTCCTTGTCGACGACCCACATGTCGTGCTCGACGGGAACCACCATGCGCCCGCCCGGGGCGAGCTGGTCGACGAGCGCCTGGGGCACGGCCGAGCCGGCCGCCGAGACCAGGATCCGGTCCCACGGCGCGCCGTCCGGCCAGCCGAGCTTCCCGCGCCGGGCGAGCTCGAACCGCACCCACCCAAAGCGGCCGGCCAGGTGCTCGCGCGCCATCGCCACCAGCTCAGGCACGATGTCGACGCCCACGACCTCGCCCGCCTCGCCGACGAGCCACCCCAGCAGCGCGGCCGTCCAGCCCGAGCCACTGCCCACGTCGAGTACCCGGTCGCCGGGGCGGGCGTCCAACACCCGCAGCATGTAGCGCACGGTCCACGGCTGGGAGTTGGTGGCCCCGAACCCGATCGCCAGCGGGCGGTCCTGGTGGGCGTACGCGCGCTGGTCGGGAGGGAGGAAGTCGGCCCGCGGCACCGCGGCGAAGGCGTCGTCGAGGGATCGGTCCATGCCCCAGTCTCCCCCGTGCGGTGAATGTCGGCCAGCCCCGTTAGGCTCGGAGACGTGCCGATGACCAGCTCCCCCGACCAGCCGCAGCCGCTGCGCGACGTGGTCCGGGCGCTCAAGGAGTGGGTCGAGCGCACCGGGGCCATCTGGGTCGAGGGGCAGGTCATCCAGCTCAAGCGGCGCGCGGGCAGCACGCTGCACTTCCTCACCCTGCGCGACAAGCTCGCCGACGTCAGCGTGACGGTCACCATCGACACCGTGACGCTCGATGCGGCGGGCCCGATCACCGAGGGCACCCTCGTCGCGGCGTACGTGAAGGCCACCCTCTACCCCGGCAACGGCTCGCTCAGCTTCGCCTGCCGCGACCTGCGCCCCTCCGGCGAAGGGCGGCTGCTGGCGCACCTGGAGCAGCGCAAGCGCGCCCTGCAGGCCGAGGGCCTGTTCAACCCCGACCTCAAGAAGCGGCTCCCCTTCCTGCCGCGGCAGATCGGCCTGGTCACCGCGCGCGAGTCGGCGGCCGAGCGCGATGTCGTCGAGAACGTGCGCCGCCGCTGGCCGGCCGCGGTCGTGGTGCCGCGCTACGCCGCGATGCAGGGCACCCAGGCCGCCGAGCAGGTGGCCGAGGCCGTGCGCTGGTGCGACGCCCAGCCCGAGGTCGACGTCATCATCATCGCCCGCGGGGGCGGCTCGCTGGAGGACCTGCTGCCCTTCTCCGACGAGGGGCTCGCCCGCACCGTGTTCGCCTGCCGCACCCCGGTAGTGTCGGCGATCGGGCACGAGACCGACACCCCGATCCTCGACCTGGTGGCCGACTGGCGCGCCTCGACGCCGACCGACGCGGCCAAGCGCGTGGTGCCCGACGCGGCCGAGGAGGCCCGCATCATCGGCGTCGGGCTCGACCGGCTGCGCGCCGCGATCACCCAGCGGGTGCGCTCCGAGCAACAGGGGTTGGACGCCGTGCGCTCCCGCCCGGTGCTCCGTGACCCCTCGGGCGCGGTGGTGCTCGCGTCGGAGCGGGTGGCCGAACTCCGCGGGCGACTGGGGCGCGGGGTGCGCCAGGCCGTGGAGCGGGAGCAGGTCCAGCTGGAGGCGAACCTGCTCCGCGTGCGCTCAATGTCGCCGCGAGCCACCCTGCAGCGCGGCTACGCCATCCTGACCACCGACGACGGGCGCACGGTGTCCTCCATCACCGACGTCGAGCCCGACGAGACGATCATCGCCCGCCTCATCGACGGCGACATCGCGGCCGCCGTCATCGACGTCGAACCGCACGAGCACGACCACGACAAGGAGCACGCATGAGCGACGAGAAGCAGCTCTCCTACGAAGAAGCCCGCGACCAGCTGGTCGAGGTGGTGCGTCAGCTCGAGTCGGGCAACGTGCCCCTGTCCACGTCGATGGAGCTGTGGGAGCGCGGCGAGAAGCTCGCAGCGATCTGCCAGCAGTGGCTCGACGGGGCGAAGGCGAAGATCGACGCGGCCCGGCCGGCCACCGACTGACCGGGGCGCACGGCGTCCATGGACCTCGTCACCATCGCGTCGGCCCTCGTGCCGACCGCGCTCCTCATCGGGTTCGGCGCCCTGCTGCGCCGTCAGGGCGGCTTTGGTGAGCCGTTCTGGGTGGGCGTCGAGGGCCTGACCTACAACTTCCTGCTGCCCGCCCTGTTCATCGTCACCCTCGCCCGCGCCGACTTCGGTTCGGTGCAGCTGGGCACGATGGCGCTGGTGCTGGCGGCGACGACGCTGGTCGGGGCGACGGTCACCACGCTGCTGCGGCGGGTGGCGACCGACGACGGGCCCGCCTTCACGTCGGTGTTCCAGGGCGCGATCCGGTTCAACAACTACGTGGGCCTGGTGATCGCCTCGACCCTGTTCGGGCAGCAGGGCGTCGCGCTGGCGGCCTTCGCCAACGCGGTGATGGTCCCCATCGTCAACGTGCTGTCGACGTTCGTCCTGGCGCGCCACGGGCACGCCGAGATCCGCGGCGTGGGGGTGCTGAAGGCGATCGCGACGAACCCGCTGGTGGTGTCCTGCCTGATCGGGCTGGGCCTGAACCTCCTGCGCGACCCCACCGCCCCCGTGCTGGGCGCCGGCCTGCCCGCGGCGGTGCTGGGCATCGCGGCGTCCACGCTGAGCATCCTCGGCCAGGCGGCGCTGCCGATCGGCCTGCTGTGCGTGGGCTCGGGCCTGCGGCGTCCCGAGGGCGGGGCGCAGGCGCGCCCGATCGCGGTCTCGACCGTGCTCCGGCTCGCGGTGATGCCGGCCACCGCGATCGCCCTGACCCACCTGTTCGGGCTCCGGGGCGACGCCGCCGTGGTCGCGCTGGTGTTCCTGTCGCTGCCCACGGCCTCCAGCGCCTACGTGCTCGCCCGGAGGCTCGGCGGCGACGCCCCGCTGATGGCCTCGATCACGGCGGTGCAGACGGGGCTCGCACTGGCGAGCGTCCCGGCGTGGATGCTGCTCGGCCAGGCCCTCGGCTGACAACACCGACAACCGGTTTGCCTCCCCGGCCCACCCCGGCTAGTCTTTAGTTGACATTTCAAGCATCTGAGGAGAGACGTGAAGATCGCCATCATCACCGGTTCCACCCGCGAGGCCCGCAAGAGCCTCGAGATCGCGCAGTGGGTCAAGGAGCTCGCGGACGCCCGCGGCGACGCCACCTACGAGGTCGTCGACACCGCCGCGTTCGACCTGCCGGTGTGGGACTCCCCCGCAGCCCCGGCCTGGGGCCCCAGCGATGACCCGGTCGCCACGGCGTGGAGCGAGAAGATCAACGAGTTCGACGGCTACGTGTTCGTCGTGGCCGAGTACAACCACTCGCTCACCGGCGCGCTGAAGAACGCCCTCGACTACCTCTACACCGAGCTGAACAACAAGGCCGCCGGCTTCGTCGGCTACGGCTCGGCCGGTGGCGCCCGCGCCATCGAGCACCTGCGCGGCATCCTGTCCGAGCAGCAGGTCGCCCACGTGCGCGCTGCCGCCGGCCTCTCGCTGTTCCACGACTTCGAGAACTTCTCCACCTTCGCCCCGACCGACGGTGCCCCCGGCCAGGTGCTGGGCATGCTCGACCAGCTCGTCGTCTGGACCAAGGCCATGGCCGCCGTCCGCGCGGGCGAGTTCGCCACCGAGAAGAAGGCCGCCTGAGCCTTCGGCGCGAGCCGCTGAATTGGGGGCGGGATCGGGCGTGCCCTATGCTGGGGCAGCCCTGTCCCCATCGTCTAGCGGCCTAGGACTCCGCCCTTTCAAGGCGGCAGCGCGGGTTCGAATCCCGTTGGGGATGCGACGGCAACGGCCCCGGCCAGACACGTTCTGGCCGGGGCCGTTCGCCGTCCCGGGGCGGTTCCGGACGCCCCTGCCCACCCCGGTTGCCCCTCGATTTTTCTCCCCCGGAGCTTCACGCTATGCTTCTCAAGCTGTCCGAAAGGGCAGCGGCCTTCACAAGAGGCCCCGTAGCGCAGTTGGTTAGCGCGCCGCCCTGTCACGGCGGAGGTCGCGGGTTCGAGTCCCGTCGGGGTCGCTGCTCGTCACAGAGCACGGCCAGGTAGCTCAGTTGGTACGAGCGTCCGCCTGAAAAGTGGAAGGTCACCGGTTCGACCCCGGTCCTGGCCACCAACACCAGCAAGCGCGAGCCCCTCGGGCTCGCGTTTCGCGTTTCCCCACTCGGCGGGGTCCGCGACCGTGCGCCAGACTGGCCCCATGGAGACCCTCCGCAAGCACCGCCGGGGTGCCCCGCCAGGCTTCTTCCGCGTCGAGGCCGCCGGGCTCGCGTGGCTGGCGGACGCCGGCGCGGTCCGCGTCGCCCGGGTGCTGGCGGTCGACGACGGCTACATCGGCGACGCCCCGCTCCCCCTCCGCACCGAGGCGACCTGGGGCACCTTCTACGCCCGACACCGGATCCGCCCCTACCTCCACGCCGCGCGCCACCCGGTCTTCGAGGCCCTGTGCGACCGACTCAAGGCCGGCGACTTCGACGACGCCGCCCCGCCCGCGCGCATCCACGGCGACCTGTGGAGCGGCAACCTCCTCTGGACGCCCACCGGCGCGGCCCTCATCGACCCGGCCGCGCACGGCGGCCACCGGATCACCGACCTCGCCATGCTCGCCCTGTTCCGCGCCCCACAACTGGGCCGGGTGCTGGCGGCGTACGCCGAGGCGTCCGAGCACCTGCCCGACCGCTGGCGCGATCTGGTCCCCCTGCACCAGGTGCACCCGCTGCTGGTCCACGCCGTGCTCTTCGGGGGCGGGTACGTCGCCCAGGCCGAGCGCGCGGCGTCCGAGGCCCTCTCCCTCCCCTGACCCTGTTCGCGCGCGCTACGGTTCTTCCTGACCACAGGAGGACCATGAAGACCCGAGCCCTCGCCGCAGCACTCGTGGCCACGGCGGCCGTGATGAGCACCGGCTGCACCCAGCCGCGCCCGCCCGCGGAGTTCACGCTCGTCGGCAGCTTCCAGCCCGCCGTCGGCTGCGCAACCGAGTGGGACGTCTCGTGCGGCGAGACCGGTATGACCCCCACCGATGGCCGCCACAGCGTCGAGCTCGACCTTCCCGCCGGCGGCCACGAGTTCAAGGTCACCCGCACCGGCGGCTGGGAGGAGAACTACGGCGCCCGCGGAGCCCGCGACGGCGACAACCTCGCCCTCTCCCTGCCCGGCCCGGCGAAGGTCCGGTTCACCTACGACCCCGCCGGCCACGTCGTGCGGGCCGAGCCCCCGACGCCGGCGGGCGCCGAGCTGCCCGAGGACGCCGACCTCGCCCAGGCGTCCCTGCGCTCGGCGCTGACCCGCGAGCGGATCTACTTCGTGATGACCGACCGCTTCGCGAACGGCGACCCGGGCAACGACGCCGGCGGCCTGGCCGGCGACCGGAGGGCCACCGGCCTCGACCCCACCCACAAGGCCTACTACCACGGCGGCGACCTGCGCGGCCTGACCGAGAAGCTCGACTACGTGCAGGGCTTGGGCGCCACCGCGATCTGGATCACGCCCCCGCTGGTCAACAAGCCCGTCCAGGGCGAGGGCGACAACGCCAGCGCGGGCTACCACGGCTACTGGATCACCGACTTCACGCAGGTCGACCCGCACCTGGGCGGCACCGAGGCGCTGCGCGAGCTGGTCGACGCCGCGCACGCGCGCGGGATGAAGGTGTTCATGGACGTGGTGGCCAACCACACCGCTGACGTCATCGCTCGCGCCGAGGACCGCAACGCCTACGTCGGCAAGACGATCGAGCCGTACAAGGACGCGCAGGGCAACGAGTTCGACGACCGGGCGCTGGCTGGCAGCCCCGACTTCCCCGCACTGGACGCCGCCACGTCGTTCCCGTACACCCCGGTCTTCCCGCGCCCCGAGGACGCCACCGTCAAGGCCCCGGAATGGCTGAACGACCCGACGATGTACCACAACCGGGGCAACTCGACGTTCAGCGGCGAGTCCGACGAGTACGGCGACTTCTTCGGCCTGGACGACCTGTTCACCGAGCGCCCCGAGGTGGTCGAGGGCATGTCCGAGGTCTACGCCGAGTGGGTCCGTTTCGGCATCGACGGGTTCCGCATCGACACGGTCAAGCACGTGAACATCGAGTTCTGGCAGGTCTTCGCCGAGCGCATGCGCACCGCGGCGGCAGAGGCCGGCAACGACGACTTCTTCATGTTCGGCGAGGTCTACTCCACCGACGCGACCCTGACCAGCCGCTACACGACGACGGGCAAGCTCCCGGCGGCGCTCGACTTTGGCTTCCAGGAGGGGGCGCTGAAGTTCGCCCGCGGCACCGGCACCCAGGAGATGGCGGCGGTCTGGGCCGAGGACGACCGCTACACCGACGCCGACAGCAACGCCTACCAGCTGCCGACCTTCGTTGGGAACCACGACATGGGCCGGGTCGCCGGGATGCTCCGCGGCGGCGTCGAGGGCGACGAACTGCTGGCCCGCACCGCGCTGGCGCACGACCTGATGTTCCTGTCCCGCGGCCAGCCGGTGGTCTACTACGGCGACGAGCAGGGCCTCGTCGGCAGCGGGGGCGACCAGGACGCCCGGCAGAGCCTGTTCGCCACCCAGGTGGAGCAGTACGCGCAGGAGCAGGTCGTCGGCGCCGAGCCGGGCGCGCGCGACCGCTACGACATCGACCACCCGCTGTACCGCCGCCTCGCCGCGCTCGCGGCGCTGCGCGAGGAGCACCCCGCGCTCGCCGACGGTGCCCAGATCACGCGGCAGGTGGGCTCGGGCCCGGGCGTGCTGGCGTTCTCCCGCATCGACCGGGCCACCGGCACCGAGTACGTGGTCGCGCTCAACAACTCGGTCATGGAGCGCGAGGCCAAGGTCACGACCTGGTCGCCCGGCGTGGCGTTCGAGTCGCTCGCCGTCGGCGACACCCCGGGCGGCCCCGGGACCACCGCGGCGGCCGACGGGGCGCTGGCGTTCCCGGTCCCGCCGCTGTCGGCGGTCGTGCTGCGGGGCACCGCCCCCATGCCGCAGCCGGACGCCGCCCCCACCGTCGGCCTCGACCTCGCCGCGGGGTCCGAGGTGAAGGGTCGGGTGGAGCTCGAGGCCGCCGTCGAGGCGTCCGGGTTCACCGAGGTGAGCTTCTGGGTGCGCCCGCTCGGGGTGGCCGACTGGCAGCCGCTGGGCACCGACGACAACCCCGACTTCCGGGTGTTCCACGACACCCGCGAGCTCGGGCCGGGTGCGGTGCTGGAGTACCGCGCGGTCGTGCACGACCTCGCGGGCCGGCGCGCGGCGGCGTCCACGTGGGTGGTCACGGGCTGACCGCCCGGCTGGTCAGTCCTCGAGCGGCAGCGGTGGGGGCGCGTACGCGCGCACCCACGTCGCGATGGCCTCGAACCAGCGCCTCCGCGCGTCGGGCGGCGAGAGCGCCAGGTCGTGGGTGCCGCCCTCGATGCGGGCGGTCGTCACCAGCGGCCCCAGCCGCCACGCGACGGCGTTGATCCGGTTGACGTCGAGCACGATGTCGGCCTCACGGGCCTCGTCGCTGTAGCGGCGCAGCCACAGCGTCTTGCCCGAGGTCGTGACGAGCACCGGGCAGTCGATGTCCAGCCCGCGCGCGACGCGGGCGTGGCCCTGCAGGATCGCCCGGAACCAGCCGACCCGGATCGGCTCGGCCGCCTCGGTCTTGAGGTCGAAGGAGTAGTCCCACTCGCCGCCGTACGAGGCGTGCATGGCGCGGGCGTAGACGTTCTCCTCCGACTCGGGCACCGGGAACACCGACGTCGGCGCCCGCTTGCTCCACTCGCGCAGCAGCGGCTTGAGCATCGAGGTGACCGCGGGCGGGCCCCACATGTCGAGCCACGGCGAGTTGAGCACCAGCCCGGCCAGCGCGCCGGGGCGTTGGCTCGCGTACAGCGACACCGTCAGCCCGCCCGTCGAGTGCCCGGTCAGCAGCACGCTGTCGTGGGACTCCCGCACCACCGCGAGGGCGGCGTCGAGCTCCTCGGCGTAGTCGTCGAGGTCGGCGATGTAGCCTCGCAGCTGGCCGGGCCGCAGGCTGCGACCGTAGCGGCGCAGGTCGAGGGCGTGGAAGGCGAAGCCCTGGTCCTCCCAGAAGTCCGCCACGTGGGGGTGGAAGAAGTAGTCGTTCCACCCGTGCACGTGCACGACGGCGCGCGTCGCCGTGCGGAGGCGGGGGTCGACGCGACGCACGAGCGTCGCGCACAGGGGTTCGTCACCCTCGTCGGGCAGGGACTCGGTCTCGAGCGTCAGCGTGAGGCTCTCGAAGCCGTCCAGCAGCGTGTCGGGACGCCAGCCCTGCGGCACCTCGTCGGGCACCGGTACTTCGGGTGGAAGGGAGAGCACCTCGTCGGGAGCGGGCTCAGCCGTAGTTGCGGCCCTGCTCGACGTAGTCATCGCCCTCGTCGTCGTCTTCGTCATCCTCCGCGTACGGGTCTTCGTACTCGTCGGTCTCCTCCTCGGCCGGCGACTCGGTCCAGGACGACTGACCGCCCCGGAGTTCGCGTTCGAGAGAAGAGAAGTCCGTGTCGAAGGTACGGTACTTGAGATCGCGAGCGACCTTGGTCTGCTTCGCCTTTGCACGGCCGCGCCCCATGTCCGGGTCGACCCCCTTAGCATTTCTGGCGGTCTAGCCGCGTGAGGATGTGTCTGTCGTGAGGCCGATGGTACCCGAGTTCCGGGGCGGGACAAAGCAGGTCCGTACACACGCGCGGCAACCGGCTGCGCGTGTCAGGGGGTGCGGCTCAGCCCGCGTGCTCCCCCGCCATCTCGACCCGTGCCGGGCCCTCGACGGCCTGCGTCTCCCCGAGCACCCAGGCCTCCAGCCCACGCTCGGACGCCGTGCGCACCAGCTGGTCGACGGACTCGGCGGGGGCCACCAACGCCATGCCGACGCCCATGTTGAGGGTCGCCTCGATGTCGGGCTGGCTCACCTTGCCGACCTGCTGCACCAGGGAGAAGATCGCGGGCGGCGTCCAGCTGTCGCGACGCAGGGTCGCGGCGACGCCGGCGGGCAGCACCCGGGCCAGGTTGTTGGCCAGGCCGCCGCCGGTGACGTGGCTGATCGCGTGCACCTCGGCGGCGTCGACGAGCGCGAGGATGTCGCGCGCGTAGACCTGCGTCGGCGTGAGCAGGGTCTCCCCCAGCGTTGTGCCGAGTTCGGGGACGTCGCGGTCCAGCGCCCAGCCGGCCTGGTTGAGCAGCACGTGGCGCACCAGCGAGTAGCCGTTGGAGTGCAGGCCCGAGGACGCCAGCGCGACGACCACGTCGCCGGCCCGGACGCGGTCCGGCCCGAGGATCTTCGAGCGCTCCACGACGCCCGTGGTGGCGCCGGCGATGTCGTACTCGTCGGCCTCCAGCAGGCCGGGGTGCTCGGCGGTCTCACCGCCCAGCAGCGCGGCGCCGGCGACCTCGCAGGCGGCGGCGATGCCCTTGACGATGTCGGCGATCCGCTCGGGGACCACCTTGCCGCAGGCGATGTAGTCGGTGACGAACAGCGGCTCGGCGCCCACGACGACGAGGTCGTCGACGAGCATGCCGATCAGGTCGAAGCCGATGGTGTCGTGCTTGTCGAGGGCCTGCGCGATGGCGACCTTCGTGCCGACGCCGTCGGTGGAGGTGGCCAGCACGGGGTGGTCGTAGGCCTTGAACGCCGACGCGTCGAAGAACCCGGCGAAGCCGCCCAGCCCGCCCAGCACCTCGGGGCGGTGGGTGCGCGCGACGTGGGCCTTCATCAGCTCGACGGCGCGGTCACCGGCCTCGATGTCGACACCGGCGGCGGCGTAGGCGCTCCGGGCCTCAGTCATCGTCGTCACCTTCCTGCGCGATCAGGCGCATCTGCTCCGCCGCGCGGGGCGGCACGGGGATCGGGTAGTGGCCGTCGAAGCACGCCCGGCACAACCGCTTCTTCGGCAGCCCGGTGGAGGCGACCAGCCCCTCCAGCGAGATGTAGGCCAGGGAGTCGGCGCCGATGGAACGGCAGATCTCGTCGACGTTCATGCCGGGCGCGATGAGCTCGGCGCGCGTGGCGAAGTCGATGCCGTAGAAGCAGGGCCACTCCACGGGCGGGGAGGCGATCCGGACATGCACCTCGGCGGCGCCCGCCTCGCGCAGCATCTTCACCAACGCGCGCTGGGTGTTGCCGCGCACGATCGAGTCGTCGACGACGATGAGGCGCTTGCCCTCGATGACGTCGCGGATCGGGTTCAGCTTGAGCCGGATGCCCAGCTGGCGCAGCGTCTGCGACGGCTGGATGAACGTGCGGCCCACGTAGCTGTTCTTGACCAGGCCCAGCCCGTACGGGATGCCCGAGGCCTCGGCGTAGCCGACCGCGCTCGGGATGCCCGACTCGGGCGTCGGGATGACGAGGTCGGCGTCCACCGGGGACTCCAGCGCCAGCGTGCGGCCGATCTCGACACGGGTGGTGTGCACGCGGCGGTCGGCGATCACGGTGTCGGGGCGGGCCAGGTACACGTACTCGAACAGGCAGCCCTTGGGGTTGGCCTCGGCGAAGCGCGCCGAGCGGAGGCCGCCGGAGTCGACGCAGATCAGCTCGCCGGGCTCCACCTCGCGGATGAAGGTCGCGCCCACGATGTCCAGCGCCGCGGTCTCGGAGGCGACGACCCAGCCGCGCTCGAGGCGTCCGAGCACCAAGGGCCGCACGCCCTGCGGGTCGCGGGCGGCATACAGGGCGTTGTCGTCCATGAACGTGAAGCAGAACGCGCCCTGCAGGCGGGGCAGGACGGAGAGCGCGGCGTCCCACGTCGAGTCGGTGAAGGTCGCCAGCAGCGACGTGACCAGCCACGTGTCGTTCGTGGAGTCCATCGATTCCTTGCTGGCGACCTTGGCGTGCGCGTCGCGCTCGCGCAGCCAGGCCTCCAGCTCGGGGGTATTGGTCAGGTTGCCGTTGTGCGCCAGCGCCAGCCCGCCGTTGGGCGTGGCGCGGTAGGTCGGCTGGGCGTTCTTCCAGACGGACGCCCCGGTGGTCGAGTAGCGCGTGTGCCCGATCGCCAGGTGGCCGAGCAGGGAGTTCAGCGTGGGCTCGTCGAAGACCTGGGAGACCAGGCCCATGTCCTTGAAGACCATGATGCGTTCGCCGTTGCTGACCGAGATGCCGGCCGACTCCTGGCCGCGGTGCTGCAGCGCGAACAGGCCGAAGTAGGTGAGCTTGGCGACCTCTTCGCCGGGGGCCCAGACGCCGAAGACGCCGCACTCCTCGTTGGGCTTGGGGTCGCCGACCGGGTCGAGCAGGTGCAGGGCGCGCGTCACTGGAGTGAGTCTAGTGCCGCCCCGACCCCCGCGGACCCCGATGCCCACGACGTCACCGCACCAGGCGCACGGTGAGCGGATAGCGGACCTTCTTGCCGGCGGCCGCGTCGATCGTGGCGAGCACCCGCAGCATCACCCACAGGATCGGCAGCAGCACCAGGAACACGTAGCCGACGAGCACGAACGTGCCGAGCGAGGCCAGCAGCATCCCGAACCAGAAGGTGATCTCGAAGTTCAGCGATTCCAGTGCGTGCTCGCGCACGCGGGGGTGCGACTCCCCCACGGTCATCAGGATCACGAACGGCCCCAGCCAGGTGGTCACCAGCGCCACCCAGTGGCTCGCCGGAACCCAGGTGCGCTCCCGCCCGACCAGGGGCGGGTCGCTCGGCGGGGGCGGGTACCAGACGGGCAGTTCGGACGCCGCGGGCGCGGGCCAGCCGTACGCCGGCGGGGAGGCCGGCTGGGCGGGCCCCGGGCTCGGTGCCGCCTGCGGCTCGACCGGCCGTTTCCAGGCCGTGGGTGGATCCCACGCGGAGGGCGGGTCCCACCGCGGGGGCGGCTGCTGGTCCATCAGCCCTCCATCGCGGCGCGCAGCGGCGTGCCCCAGGCGGCGCGGAGGTCGGCCAGGCCGAGGGTGAACTGGCCGAGCACCTCGAGGGCGGGCTGCTCGAGCACCTCACCCAGGCGCGTGACGGGCACGCCGGCCGCGGCGCAGGAGCGGCGCAGCGCGTCGTAGTGCTGCCCCGAGACCGACACGAGCGCCCGCGCCGGGGACTCGGCGAACAGCGTCACCGTGGGGTCGCCCTCGGGCAGGGTCAGCGAAACCCCGAGGTCGTGGCGCAGGGCGGCCTCGACCAGCGTCTGCGCGAGCCCGCCGGCGGCCAGGGCGCGGGCCGAGCTGAGGATGCCCGCACGGGCCGCGTCGACCAGGACGCCCGCGAGGGCGGCCTCGGCGGCCGGGTCGGGGAACGGGGGCATGCCGCCCAGGTGCCCGTGCACGGCGCCGGCCCACGCCGACCCGGACAGCTCCGCCCCGGTGCGGCCGAGCAGCACCACGGCGTCGCCGGGGTGCGCGAAGCCCCCGGGCGTCCGGGTGGCGACGTCGTCGAGGGTGCCGAGCGTGGCGACCACCGGCGTGGGGTGCAGGGCGGCGCCCCCCGCGCGGTCGTGCAGGCGGCCGCACGCGGCCGGCAGGGTGAGGCCCAGGCGGTCGGCGGCGTCGACCAGCCCGAGGCGCATCTCGTCGCGCTGCCAGGCCGCGGCCGGGGCGTCCGCGTGGCCGGCGTCGAGGCAGGCGAGCGCGCCCCGGGGCTCGGCCCCGGCGGCGGCCACCCGGCGCACGCCCTCGGCGAGGGCGAGCTGGGCACCCAGGTACGGGTTGAGCAGGGCGAAGCGGGGGTTGCCGGTCACGGCGAGCGCGGCACCGCGCCCCGTCCCGGCGTCCAGGCGCACCAGGCCGACGCCCTCGGGGGCGGACAGCACCGTGTCGCCGCGGACGTACCGGTCGTACTGCTCGGAGGCCCAGGCCCGGTCGGCCAGCGCGGGCGAGCCGGCCAGGCGCAGCACCTGCTCGCCCAGCCCGTCGCCCGTGGTCGCGCGCGGCAGGTCCTCGGCGCGGTCGGCGTTCACCCGGTCGATCCAGCCCGGACGGGCGGGCGGGGGCATCGCGCCTGCTGCCGGAGGCGCGGCGGGCGGGGTGGTAGTCGCCTCGGGGTCCACGACACCGACCGCGACCGCGTGGGCCAGCGGGGCGTCGGCGTAGACCTCGTCGGCCACGAGCAGGCCGCCCAGGCCCGGCAAGTCGAGGCGGCGCGCGTCGGCGGCCAGCCCGGCGACGAGGCGCGGGAGGAGGTCGACGGTGGCGTCGGCGTCCCACGGGCCGACGTGGACGGCGTCGAGGACGGCCAGCGGTTCGACACCGGCCGCGCGCAGGTCGGCGGCGACGGTGGCCACCGCGGTGTCCGCGCCCGGTGCGGCTACGGGGTCGTGCGCGGCGATCGCGAAGGCGACGGCGAGCCCGTCACCGACGTCCACCACGGCGCTCCGCCCACCCCCGGCGGGTGCGTTCTCATCGGTGTCGGCCACGGGCGCCAATCTACCCTGCGCGCTAGGGTGGGGGCACCGGCGTCACCACGACGCCGCCCGTTGTCGATGGGGGGTTCCCATGCCCGAGAAACTCGTCCGACTCGCGGCCCACGCGGGCCAGTCCGCCACCCGCCTGACCACGTACGGCGGGGTCGAGCCCCGCTCCCTGAGCCTGCCCGGCATCGAGACCGACCGGCCCCTGCCCGAGCAGTGGGCCCACTCGATCCGGCGTTTCCTCGACGAGAACACCGACCTCGAGGTGCACACCGTCACCCTCGGCGCGAGCGGCCTGGGCCGCGAGACCGCGCACGACCTGCTCCCCCTGCTTGCGGGCACGCCCGTGCGGCGCGTCGTGCTCGCCCACGACTCGGTCACCAACTACCTGGGCGCGATCGGCGACGGCGAGGGCTGCGTGATCTCGGCCAACACCGGCACCATCTGCCTGGCCGTCGGCCCGCGCGACACCGCACGCGTCGACGGGTGGGGTCATCTCCTCGGCGATGCCGGCTCGGCCTACTGGATCGGGCGGACCGGGCTGGAGGCCGCCCTGCGCGGCCACGACGGACGCCGCCAGATGACGGCGCTGACCGCGGCGATGCGCGAGGTGTTCCCCGAGCTCGAGTCGGCCTACCTCGACCTGCAGGCCGCCCCCGACCGGGTCGCCCGGATCGCGCGGTTCGCCGACGTCGTGGCCGAGCTGTCGGCGTCCGACCGCGTGGCCGGCAACATCCTCGACAAGGCCGCCGCCCACCTGTCGGAGGCGGTGCAGGCGGCGATCCGGCGGGTCCACCTCAGCGGGCCGCAGCCGCCGCGGGTCGCGGCGGTCGGCTCGGTGTTCCGCCACGAGCGCGTGCTGCGCCGGTTCACCGACTACCTCACGCTGCAGTGGCCGAGCTTCGCGCTGTGCGAGCCGGCCGGCGGTCCGGTCGACGGGGCCGCGGCCCTGCACGCGCTCGACCCGGCGCACCCGCTCTCCAGCCGCCTGACCGCCGCCGAGCGCTGAGCTCGATCACGCGGCGCCGAGGGTCTCCCCCACCCAGGCGTCGAGCCACCCCGAGTCCACCAGCACCTGGGCCGCCGAGGCGTCACCGTGCAGGAGGACGCGCGGGCCGTCGAGCCCGCGGTCGGCGACGCGGGCGGCCAGGGCGTCCAGCCGGTCGGCGAGCGCCGGGTCGAGGTCGCGCAGCACGGTGGTGGGCACGCACGCGGGGGGCGTGCGCCGCCCCAGGTCCGCGGCCAGGTCGGCGTCACCCAGGACGTCGCCCGTCGTGGCGTGGAGCCGCGCGAGGGCAGCCCCCGCCCAGCGCACGCCCTCATCACTCGGGGTTCTGGCCAGGTCGGTGTCGCCGAAGAACCGACGCGACGACACGTGCTCCTGCCCGCCGGCGTCGAGTACGTCGGGCACCGGCACGCCCAGCGCGGCGAGACGCCCCAGCAGGCGTTCGCGAAGCGGGTCGGGGTGCGCGCCCACCCGGACCACCACGTCGCGGTCGCGCACCAGCACCCGGCGCAGGGGGTTGTACCGCAGCACGGCCTCGGGTCGGTCGACCAGCTCGCGCAGGCGCTTCGGACGGGCCGCGCGCAGGGGGTTGGCCAGCCCGGGGTCGGTGCCGATGCCGCCGGACTGGAGCACCAGCCCGCCGGGGAGGGACCGCTCGACGACCTCCAGCCCCCGACGACGGGCGCGCTCCGCGGTCTTGGCCGCCTTGTCGGACGCCGCGGGCCACAGCACGCGCGCCCAGCCGGTGGGGCGTCCGGTGGCCGGGTCGGCCAGGCCGAGCACGAGCAGGGCGCCGGGCTTCGCCCGCACGGACGCCGCGCGGGCGGGCCGGCCCACGAGGGAACCCAGCTCGTCGGCGTCCAGCAGCCGGTCGGCGGTCAGGGCCACCTGGACGTCGTGGGTGACGGCCAGGGTCGTGCGGCCCTCGCACAGCTTCTCGATGGCCCGCAGGACCTCGGCCGCGGCCGCCGGGTTGAGCCCGGTGGTCGCCTCGTCGAGCACGACGACGGGGCTGTCGTGACCGTCGAATGTGAATGTTCTCATCGAGCACATTGCGGCGGGCAGGGAAGCCCGGCCCGGCGGCGGGATAGGCTCAGGCCGCGGCGCGCAGGTAGCTGAGCACGCTGGCCAGGAAGAGCAGCCCGTCCTCGGACGGCCCGGTCAGGGCCTCGACCGCGTACTCGGGCCGGACGAGCAGGCCCACGACCGTGCCGCTCTCGTTGGTGATGCCGGCGATGTCGTGCACGGACCCGTCGGGGTTGACGTCGACGTAGCGCAGCACGACCTGCCGGTTGGTCTCGAGCCGGGCGGCCACATCGGGCTCGACCCCGAAGCCGAGGCCACCGCCGGTGAGCACGAGGTCGAGGTTCTGCCCCTCGTCCATCGCGCAGGTCCAGACGGTGTCGCGGGACTCGACCCGCACGCGCTGCTCGCGGCAGACGAACGTACGCCGGTCGTTGCCGAGCAGGGATCCGGGCAACAGCCCCGCGGCGCACAGGGCGCCGAAGCCGCGCCCGATGCCGAGCACCGGCAGGCCACGCTGGGCGGCGTGGACGATGGCCTCGGAGAGGGTGTCGACGGTGTCGGTGAGCACGAGGGCGTCGGCCCCGGAGAGGTCGTGCGGGTGGGGGCCCAGCTCCACGGCGAGCGCTCCACCCAGGCGGACGGCGTTCAGGACGTCGTCGTACGGGGCACCCTGGACGCCGACCACGCCGATGCGCATCACCGCTGCCCCAGCGGCGGCGTCACGCCCACGGTCACTCGCGCCATGGGGGAATCCTACCGCCACAACGGTATCTGCCGGGAAACGGCATACCCGGCGGGGTCGCTCAGTTGAACGGCAGCCCCGTCAGGCGCGTGTAGGCCTCGACGTAGCGGTCCCGCGTGGCGGCGACGACGGATGCCGGCAGCGGGGGCGGCGGGGTGTCGGAGGAGCGCTCCCAGCCGGACTCGTGGGCCAGCCAGTCGCGGACGAACTGCTTGTCGAAGCTGGGCTGGACCCCGCCCGGCTCCCACTGCTGGGCGTCCCAGAACCGGGACGAGTCGGGCGTGAGCACCTCGTCGGCGAGCACGAGGGTGCCGTCGGGGCGGCGTCCGAACTCGAACTTGGTGTCGGCCAGGATGACGCCGCGCTCGCGGGCCACCTGCTCGGCGTGGGCGTAGACCCGCAGGGACGCCTCGCGGAGCTCCTCGGCCAGCTCGGCCCCGTGCAGCTCGACGATGCGCTCGAACGGCACGTTCTCGTCGTGCTCGCCCACGGCGGCCTTGATGGCGGGGGTGAAGATCGGCTCGGGCAGGCGGTCGCCGTCACGCAGGCCGGCGGGCAGCTCGATGCCGGTCACGGTGCCGCCGGCCTGGTACTCGGCCCAGCCCGACCCGGTCAGGTAGCCGCGCACGACGCACTCGACCGGCACCATGTCGAGGCGCTCGGTGATGATCGCGCGGCCGGTCACGGGCCCGGGCACGTCGGCGCTGACGACGTGGTTGGGGATGATGCCGGCCAGCTGGTCGAACCACCACAGGCTCAGCCGGGTCAGGACCGCGCCCTTGTCGGGGATCGTGGAGGTCAGGACGTGGTCGAACGCCGAGATCGCGTCAGTGGCCACCATGAGGAATCGGCCCGGCGCTCGGCCGTCGCCGGTGTCGGGGGCGTCGGGCAGCGCGTAGAGGCGTCGCACCTTGCCGGCGTGCACGAGGGGGAGCTCGAGTCCGTAGTCGTCCATCACGGCCGCGATCCTAGCCCCGGGGACGCGCGTAACCTTCTGCGTCCCAGCTGCGTTGTGCAGGGCGTCCCACGTGGGACGCTGACCGTTGAGGAGGTGGGCCATGAGGGCACCGGCACCCGACGAGGCGTTCGCCGAGTTCGTGCGCTCGTCGACACCGTCGCTGACCCGCACCGCGTGGTTGCTCACCGGCGACCGCGGGCACGCGCAGGACCTGGTCCAGAACGCCTACGCCAAGACCCTGCAGGCCTGGGGGCGATTGGACGCCGAGGGCGCGCTCGCCTACACCCGCCGCGCCGTGATCACCGGCAACATCGACCGGTGGCGGCGCACGAAGGGGGAGGTCGCCGTCGGGCTCGACTTCGACCGGCCCGCGCCGGGCTCCTTCGAGGACCGCGTCGCCGACCGCGACCGCGTCGCCCGCATGCTCGCCACCCTGACGCCCACCCAGCGGCGCGTCGTGGTGATGCGCTACTACGAGGACCTCACCGAGGCCCAGACCGCCGAGGCCCTGGGCATGACCGTGGGCGCCGTGAAGGCCGCCTCCCACCGGGCGATGTCCGCCCTCCGCTCGCACTACCCGGACGCCGCGGGCTCGCCCGGCGGCCGCCCCACCGACCCGCAGAAGGGAGCCCTGCGATGAACGAGCTCGAGCAGATGCTCCGCGCCGACCTGCGCGACGTCGCCGGCACCGTCGACATCCCGATCTCGGTGGACGCCGTCGCCGCCGAGCGCGACCGCCTCGACACCGAGGAGCGCCGCGCCCGCTGGGGCGGCCGCGTCCTCGCCGCGGCCGTGGCCGCCGTCCTGCTCACCTTCGCGGTGTGGTGGGTCCAGACCAACGTGTTCCGCGTCCCCGACACGGCCGTGCCGAACCCGCTGCAGACGCCCGTGGCGCCGACCCCCGTCGACTCGGTGTCGCCGACGCCCTCGCCGTCGGGTGTCTCCTCCGCTGCGACCTCCCCGTCCGCCTCCCCGACCCCCGGCTCGGCCGCGCCCACGGCGTCCGGAGCGCCCGGGGCGCGCACGGTCGGGACGTACGTGTACTTCGTGCCGACCGATTCCTTCCCCAACCTGGTGCGCGAGCTCAAGCAGGTGTCGGCCGAGACCCCCGCGCGCGGCGCGCTCGAGGCGATGCTGGCCGGCCCGAGCGACCCCGAGGCCGCGAACCTGTGGAACCCGGCCACGCGCATCTTGGGGATCTCCAAGCACGGCGACGTGATCACCGTCGACCTGTCGCGCGAGGCGCTGGACTTCAACCTGGGGGCCTCCTACGAGGGGTTCATGGTCGACCAGCTGGTCTGGACGGTCACCGAGGCGTTCGCGCCCACCGATCGCGTGCTCATCACCATCGAGGGTCGCGAGTTCGCGACCGGGCACAATGTCCACGACCGGCCGATGGGCCGCGGCGACGGCACCCAGAGCGCCGTCCGGCTGCTGATCGACACCCCGGCGCACGGCGCCACGGTCTCGTCGCCGGTGCGGGTCACCGGGCTGGCGGCGGCCTTCGAGGGCACGATCCTCTGGGAGGTCCGCGGGCCGGATCCCAACTCCGGGGTCGTCGCCGAGGGCGTGGCCCAGACCGACGAGGGCATGACCCTGGCGCCGTTCGCCTTCGACCTCCCGCCGCTGGACCCGGGCACCTACGAGGTGCGCGTCACGCTCGACGACCCGTCGGGCGGTGAGGCCGGTCCCCCGGCGTCGGAGACCAAGGTGTTCACCGTCGCGTGAACCGGCCCGGGCCACCCCGTCGGGGTGGCCCGGTAGCCTCGTGACATGGGACGACCATGCAGCCTGGCCGCCGCCCTCGCCGCCGCGGCCCTTGTCACCGGGTGCTCGGCGCCCGCCACCAGCCCCGCCCCGACCGGCCCCGGCGCCTCGTCCGGGCCCGCGGCGACCACCGCCGCCACCCCGGCAGGGGGCGCGAGCACGGCAGGCAGCCCGACCGGGACGCCGGCGTCCGGACCCCGCACCGCCCCCGACGGCCGCCCCTTCGTGGTGAACGAGCGCGCCGACCTGGACGAGCCGTGGGCCCTGGAGTTCCTGCCGGGGACGGACCTGCTCGCCATCACCGAGCGCAGCGGCCGCCTCTGGCTGTACGGGCCCGACGGCATGGTCGAGGTCACCGAGGGCCTGCCCGAGGTCGTGGACGCCGGCCAGGGCGGGCTGGGCGACCTGGTCGCCGCCCCCACCTTCGCCGAGGACGGCACCGTCCTCCTCAGCTGGGTCGAGGCCGGGCAGGGCGGCTCGGGTGCCGCCGTCGGCCGGGCGACACTGGTGACCGAGGGCTCGCCCCGACTGGAGGGGCTCACGGTCATCTGGCGGCAGACACCCAAGGTCTCCGGCAGCGGGCACTTCAGCCACCGGCTGGCGTTCTCCCCCGACGGGCAGTACCTGTTCATCAGCTCGGGCGACCGGCAGAAGATGGAGCCCGCCCAGGACCTCTCGAACACCCTCGGCACGATCGTGCGGCTCACCGCCGACGGCCACCCCGCGCCGGGCAACCCGTTCGCCGCGGACGGGTCGCCGGCCGACGAGATCTGGAGCTGGGGCCACCGCAACCCCCTCGGCCTCGCGTTCGACGCCGACGGCCGGCTGTGGGCCTCCGAGATGGGGCCCCAGGGCGGCGACGAGCTCAACCTGATCGCGCCGGGGATGAACTACGGCTGGCCCAAGGCGTCCAACGGTTCGCACTACGGCGGCGGCGAGATCCCCGACCACACCCCGGGCGACGGCTTCGAGGCCCCCTCCGTGTGGTGGACGCCCTCGGTCTCGCCGGGTTCGCTGATGATCTACTCCGGCGACGCGTTCCCCGACTGGACCGGCGACGCCTTCATCGGCGCTCTCTCGGGTCAGGCGCTGATCCGCGTCGGCCTCGACGGCGCGAACGCGACCAAGGCCGACCAGTGGGACATGGGCCAGCGCATCCGCGACGTCGCGCAGGGCCCCGACGGGTCGATCTGGCTCGTCGAGGACACCCCCGGCGGACGGCTGCTGCAGCTCACCCCGCCGTGACGTCCCCGCGTCAGGGAGACACCTCCACGACGGCGTGCGCGCCGCGCTCGGCGTCGACCATGACGTGCGACACGGCCGGGTAGTGGCCCGGCTCGGGGAAGGTCAGCTCGACGAACCCGCCCTGGGCGGGGAGCAGCGGCAACACCTGCGCGCCGCCGTCGGTGGCCCCGAAGGCTCCCTCGCCCCGGCGCAGCGTGTACGACCCCTCGGTCCAGGAGGTGTCGAACTGGCCCCCCACGATGTGGAACGAGCTCGCCCGGTTCGGCCCGGCGTCCAGCACCCAGAACCGCACCCGCTCGCCCACCCGCACCGTGAAGGGGTGCAGGTCGTACTGGTTGGCGATGCCGTTGAACACCACCCGGTCGGGGCGCTCGGCGACGACCTTGTCGGCGTCGAGTTCGAGCGCCTGCTCGGCTGAGGTGGCCGCGTTGGCGAGGAACACCTCCGACTGCACCAGCACGTAGCTGTGGTCGACCGCGGGCAGCCCCTCGGGTTCGATCACCACCGCACCGTGCATGCCGGCGGCGATGTGGCTCGACATCGGCATGGTCGAGCAGTGGTACATCCAGATGCCGGCGCGGGTGGCGGTGAAGCGGTAGACCAGCGACTCCCCCGGCGCGATGGTGCGCATCGGCCGGTCGGGGGCGAGGGCCCCGGCGTGGAAGTCGATCGAGTGCCCGATCGTGCCGTCGTTGACCAGCGTCACCTCGAACACGTCGCCGACGCGGCCGTGCAGCACGGGGCCGACGGAGCCGCCGTTGAAGGTCCAGCGGGTCTGCCACAGGCCGGGCGCGACCTCGAGCGGCACCTCGGTGACGGTGAACGTCACCTTGCGCACGGTCTCGTCGGACAGCGGCGGCAGCACGGGGTCCACGAACGTGCCGAGCGTCTCTGCGGGGTTGGTGGGCGGGATCGCTGCCCCGGCCGCCGTCCCCGCCCCGGCCCCGGACGCCCCGTGCCCGGCGTGGCCGCCGGCCGGGTCCGCCGGTGGTGCGGCCGCCGCCCCGGTGGGAGCCCCGAGCACCACGACGTCGAGCACCATGCCCATCTGCCGGTGGCCGGCGACCGAGCACCAGCCCTGGGTGTCGGCGCCGATGATCCCGGCGTCGAGTTCGGCGGTGGCGCCGGGCGCGACGCGCGGCGTGCGGGCGCCGTTGAGCACGAGGTCGTGAGCCATGGCGGGGTCGGTGTTGGTGAGCACCACGACCAGCCGGTCGCCGGCGGGCACCTCGATGCGGTTGGGGGTGAACTCCATGCCGTGCGCGGTCACCTCGACGCGCGTGGTGTTGCCGGTGGGCGCGACCCCGGACGCCGCGGGTGCGGCCGGCCCCGACCCCGCCAGCCCGGCGGCCGCCGGATCGACGGCGACGCCCGCGGTGACCGACAGCGCGAGGGCCGCGACGGCGGCGACGACCTGGTTGCCGGTCCAGAAGGGGCGGGCCTCGGGCGCCACGGCGTCCGGGTCGCGGCGGGCGCGGGCCGACGCGCGGGCGCCCAGCACGAGCAGCGGCAGGAACGCGACCAGGCCCGCCAGCACCGCGGTCGACACCGTGACCTTCACCCACGAGGGCGCCGGCATCAGCCAGAGCATGAGGCCGGCGTTGATGACCAGCAGGCGCACGGTGCCCCAGCGGTCGAACCAGGCCTGGCCGGCGCGGACGACGCGGGGGCCGCCGCCCATCACCGACGGGATGAGGTACGACAGCGCCCCCGACAGCAGCTGCGCGGCGAAGCCGACGGCGAGCACGCCCCCGACCAGCGGGAACACGTCGCCGAGCGACCCCCACGAGGGCGCCAGCACCAGCAGCACGGCGACCCAGACGATGCCGGCCAGCCCCCACACGAGGGCGGCCAGCACCGAGGCCGGCGCGAACTCGTGCAGCCCCTTGGCCAGCAGCGGACGGGCGAGCGCGCGGCCCCACCAGAGCAGGCCCAGCGCGTAGCCGACGACCCCGGCCAGCGCGAGCGGGCGCCAGCCCAGCAGCGCCCCGGCCACCAGCACGACCAGCCCGGCCACGAGGATCGGCAGGGCCTGCCGGGCGAGGCGCTCGGCGCGGTCGTCCATGCGGGTGCGCAGCATCGTGGGCCAGAAGGTGACCAGGGTGCCGACGACGGTGAGACCGACCCAGCCGAGCAGGTTCGAGGCGAGGTGGGCGACGAGCAGGCGGCCGTGCCACTCCTCAGGCAGGCCGAGGGCGAGGGCGGCGCCGAAGCCGACGCCGACCGGGAGGAAGAGGGACGCCGCCACGTACGTGTGCGTCACCACCCGGAACCGGCTCGGCAGCGCCCCGCGCAGCACGGCGACCAGGTGCACGGCGTGCCACAGCACCGCCACAGAGACCAGCACCGTCCCGAGCACGACGAGCCACCACTGCGCCAGCGGGACGCCCACGAACACCGCCAGCCCGCCGGCCGCCATCAGCAGCACGCGCGCGTCCTGGCGGCGGCGTCCGGCGTCGTCGGGCAGGGTGCGCAGCAACGTGTGCGCGAAGTGCTCGCTCCACACCAGCGCCGAGTGCGTGAGCGCGCCCAGCAGCACCAGGTGGATCATCAGCCACGTCGCGTCGGGCACCCAGCGGTGCACCACGGTGATGACGACCGCGGCGGCCAGCCAGCCGAGCGCGACCTGGTCGCGCAGGCGGCGGGTGCGCGGGCGCGCGGACGCCGCGGGCCCGGGCCGGGTGGGGGTCGGGGTGCTCGCGCTCATGCCCGCACCACGCACCAGGCGGCGCTGGCCGCGAAGACGAGCAACGACACCACGGTCACGACCGAACCTCCTTGCCACAGGGCACCCCGGCCCAGGGCGTCACCGACGACACGGAACAGCAGGCCGCCGTGCAGCAGGGCGAGCGGCAGCCACAGGATGGGCCGGTAGGGCAACGGGCGCCCCAGCACGGCCGGGAAGATGATCGGGGCGTGGGCCATCACCATCGAGACCCCGAAGCCAAGGAAGGTGGTGTGGATCACCACGTCGTAGGCGGCGTCGGAGCCGGGCGCGCCGCCGACGAGCCAGACGAGGCCGGCGACCGCGAGCCAGGCGTACCCGGCGAGCAGGGCAGCCCCGTTGTAGCGGCGCAACCCGGTCGTGGTGCGCACCATCCGACGCGCGACGTCGTCGCGCGCGAGCCAGGCCGCGGTGGCCAGGAGCCCGGCGCCGAGGAGCCGGGCGCTGGCGTCCGGCCAGACGAGGGCGGACGCCGCGGCCCCGGTCACCCACGCGGACAGGACCAGCAGGATCGGGACGGCGCGCGGGCCGAGGGCGAGCTGGGCCAGCTCGGCGCGCTCGGCGGCGATGGTGAGCACGAGGAAGGCGGCCAACAGCGGGATGAGCGCGGCGAGGTCGACGCGGAACCACAGCGCGGCGGCGGCCAGCGCGGGGATGGTCGAGAGCACCTGCACCGCGACGAGCGGCAGCGGCGCGCGCCGCCACAGCGCCAGGTAGACCGCGAGGAACGCGACCGCGCCCTGGACGAGCAGCAGCTGCCCGAGGACGGGGAGGCCGGCGGCCAGGGTGATGCCGCCGGACCCCAGCAGGGCCGGCGCGAGGTAGGCCCAGGGTTGGCGCAGGGCCTGGGCCCGCTCGAGGGAGATCAGGGTGCCCATGAACCCGAGCACCATCACCATCCCGTGCACCCCGGGCAGGTGCGCGGCCGGCACGGGGGCCCAGACGCCCAGCGCGACGAGGGCGGCGTCGAGACCCGAGAGCAGGGACGCCCCACCCAGCCCGAGCAGCGCCACCCGCCGGCGCCGGGAGCCGTGCCCGGGACGAGGTTCCAGGTCACCCGGACGCGGCGCGGCGCTGGCGGGGGCGGTCATGGTGGGGTGGTGGCTCCGCTCAGGCGCGGGCGAGCTTGAGGGTCCAGGCCTCGGGGCCCTCCTGTAGGTAGCTGACCTCGATGGCGTCGCCGTGGGCCTCACGGATCTGGGCGAGCAGCGGCAGCGGGTTGTGCGGGGCGACCAGCGCGAGCGCCTTGCCCGGGGTCAGCGACGCGACGGCGCCGAGGATGGCCGCGTGGCGGATCGCGTGCGGGATCGCGCGGGCGTCGAGCACGGGCAGCTCCTCGTCGTGGTGGCCGCAGGTGCAGGTCGGCTTCTCGACGACGGGCAGGTCGGTCATGGGTCTCCTCCTCGGGGAGTTCGCGCACCTTGAGTGCGTCCGGTGTGAAGGGTGGCCCCGTGAGTCCGGTTCGGGGCCACCCTTGATGCCATTTATACAGGATGAACTGTAAGTAATCCACTAGGATGGGAATCGTGAGTTCCGCGACGCCCGGGCCGAGCCGCCCCGCACCCCAGCCGACGCTGCCGCCGGCCCGCGCCCGCGTGGCCGCGCTGCTGGGCGAGCTGGGCGAGGGCGTCCCGCTGGCCGAGCTCGCGACGCGCATCGGCGGGCACCCCAACGCGACCCGCGCGCACCTCGACGCGCTGGTCGAGGAGGGGCTCGCGGAGGCGGCCCCGCTCCCCCGCACCGGGCCCGGACGCCCCGCGCTCGGCTGGACCCTCACCGACGCCGGCCGGCGCGCGGTCGCCGGCGACCCCTCGGCCGCCGCGTACGCCGAGATCCTCTCGGTCGTGGTGAGCCACCTCGCCAAGGTCCCCGGCTCGGAGGAGATCGCCCGCTCGATCGGGCGGTCGTGGGGCGTCGAGCGGGTCGCCACACCCTCGCGGCCCGCCCTGGTCGCGGTGCTGCGCGACCTGGGCTTCGACCCCGAGGTCGACGGCGACAGCATCCGGCTGCGCGCCTGCCCGATCCTCGACGCCGCCGTGGAGCACCCCTCCGTGGTCTGCGCGATCCACGCCGGACTGGTGGCCGGGGCGTCCGGCGACGAGCGCGCCCGGCTGGTGCCGTTCGCCGAGCCCGGGGCGTGCCGGATCGACGTGGCCTGACCCCCGCCCGTAAGGCCGCTCCGGCCGCCCGCTAGGGTGAACACCATGCGACCCAAGAGCGCGCCGCAACACACGGCAGAGCACCGCCGACTGGCCGAGTCCCCGACCGACGAGGACGCCTGGCGCCTCTGGGGCCCCTACGTGGCCGGGCGCCAGTGGGGCACGGTCCGCGAGGACTACTCCGACGACGGCGACGCCTGGGGGCACTTCCCGTTCGACCAGGCCCACACCCGCGCCTACCGCTGGGGCGAGGACGGCATCGCGGGCCTGTGCGACCGCTACGGCTTCCTCAACCTGGCGGTCGCGTTCTGGAACGGGAACGACGACCGGCTCAAGGAGCGCTGGTTCGGCGTCACGAACCACGAGGGCAACCACGGCGAGGACGTCAAGGAGTTCTGGTGGGACGTCGACGCCACCCCCACCCACGCTTGGGCCCAGCAGCTCTACCGCTACCCGCAGGCGGCCTACCCGTACGAGCAGCTGCGCGCCGGCAACGCGGCCCGGGGCCGTGACGAACCGGAGTACGAGCTCGCCGACACCGGCGTGCTGGCCGAGGACCGCTTCTTCGACGTCCTGGTGACGCACGCGAAGGCGTCCCCCGACGACATCTGCATCCGCATCACCGCCACCAACCACGGACCCGAGGCGGCGCCGCTCGACATCGTCCCGCAGCTGTGGTTCCGCAACACATGGTCGTGGGGCAACGACGACCGCCGCCCCAGCCTGCGCGAGGTGCGCCCGCCCGAGCTGAGCACCGGCGGGGCGGTTGCGATCGAGGCCGAGCACGGCTTCCTCGGCCGGTACCGGCTGCACGGCCGCGGACGCCCCGAGCTGCTGTTCTGCGACAACGAGACCGACGACGAGGCGACCTTCGGCCAGCCGCGGCGCTCGCCCCACCCGACCACGGCGGTCGACCGCGCGATCGTGCACCGCGACGACTCGCTGCTGAACCCGGCGCGCACCGGCACGAAGGTGGCACTGCGCTACCACTTCGACGCGGTCGCCCCCGGCGAGACCGTGACCGTCGACCTGCGGCTGTCCGACGAGCCGCCGCCCACCCACCTGTTCGGCGCGGCGTTCGAGGCCGTGCTGCGCAACCGGCGGGAGGAGGCCGACGAGTTCTACGCCGCGGTGATCCCGGCCGAGACCACCGACGAGGACCGCCTGATCGCCCGCCGCGCGTTCGCCGGGCTGCTCTGGGGACGCCAGCTGTACCGCTACCCGGTGGCCGACTGGCTGGCCGGGGACCCGGTGGGCCCGCCGGTGAACCGCCCGCCCCGCAACCAGGGCTGGTCGCACCTCTACCTGGCCGACATCATCTCGATGCCCGACGCGTGGGAGTACCCGTGGTTCGCCGCCTGGGACCTCGCGTTCCACTGCGTGGCGCTGGCCCACGTCGACCCGTCGTTCGCCAAGAACCAGCTCATCCTGATGTGCCGCGAGTGGGCCCAGCACCCCGACGGCCAGCTGCCCGCCTACGAGTGGGACTTCGGCGACGTGAACCCGCCCGTGCACGCGTGGGCGGCCTGGCAGGTGTTCATCGCCGACGGCGGCTGGGACCGCGAGTTCCTCGTCCGCGTCTTCACCAAGCTGATGCTGAACTTCGGCTGGTGGGTGAACCGCACCGACCTCAACGGCTCCCAGCTGTTCGAGGGCGGCTTCCTCGGCATGGACAACATCTCGGTGTTCGACCGGTCGCACGACGTGCCCGAGGGCTGGGTGCTCGAGCAGTCCGACGCGACGAGCTGGATGGCGTTCTTCTGCCTGTCCATGGTGAAGATGGCCTTCGAGCTCGCCCGCAGCGACGACGCCTGGGACGACGTGGCCACCACCTTCACCGAGCGGTTCGTCGCGATCGCCGAGGCCATGGACGCCTTCGGCCCGGACTCCACCTCGCTGTGGGACGACGAGGACGGCTTCTACTACGACGTGCTCGTGCGCGAGGACGGCTCGGAGTCGCAGAAGGTGCGCGTCCGCTCGCTGGTGGGGCTGCTGCCCCTGCTGGCCGTGGCGGTCGCCCCCGACTGGGTGGCGTCCGAGCTCACCGACTACACCGCCCGGCTGCGCTGGCTCCAGCGCCGCTTCCCGGGGCGCCTGGCTCAGCTGCTCACCGCGACCCCCGACGAGGAGGGCGCCGAACTCACCTTCGCGGTCGTCCCGCCGGAGCGGTTCGCCCGCATGGTCGGGCGCATGTTCGACGAGGCCGAGTTCTACGCCCCCGGCGGCGTGCGGTCGCTGTCGGCGGCCTACCGCGACGGCCAGCACCTGCCGGTCGCCGGCCAGGACCTGCCGATCGCCTACGTGCCCGGCGAGTCGGACTCGCCGATGTTCGGCGGCAACAGCAACTGGCGGGGGCCGGTGTGGTTCCCGATCAACGTGCTGCTCGTGGACGCCCTGCACACCTACGCCCGCCACGGCGGCAAGGCGATGCGGGTCGAGTTGCCCCGCGGCTCGGGGAACTTCGTGTCGCTCGAGGACGCGGCCTACGACCTCGAGGAGCGCCTGGTCTCGCTGTTCCGGCTCGGCCCCGACGGCCGGCGACCCGGCGACCCGTACCACCAGCCGACCGGGCCGCTGTGGGCGGCGCACCCGACCTTCAGCGAGTACTTCGACGGCGACAACGGCGTCGGGCTCGGCGCGGCCCACCAGACCGGCTGGACCGCCATGGTCGCGCACCTCATCTGCACCCCCTGAGGGGTGCGGGGTGGGACGCCGACGCGCACGCTCGCCGCTGCCCCAGCGGGCGGGGCTGGACGCCGTGTGGGTCCGCACGCCCGCGCGCGTCGGTGACACCCCGGCGCCGTTCGCCACGATGCGCGACTTCCTGCGCGCCCGGCTCCCCGAGCGGGTGCCCGTGGACGACTGGCTCGCCGTGGGCCGGTTCGTCGACGGTCAGGGGGTCGCGATCGGGCCGGACGCCCCGTACACCCCGGCGACCTTCATCTGGTTCCACAAGGACGCCGCGCCCGAGGCAGACGTCCCCGACCTGGTCGTCCTGCACCGGGACGACCGCATCGTGGTGGTGGACAAGCCGCACTTCCTCGCGACGATCCCGCGCGGGGGCCACGTGCAGGCGTCCGCGCTGGTCAAGCTCCGCCGCCAGCTCGACCTGCCCGACCTCGCGCCCGCCCACCGGCTCGACCGGCTGACCGCCGGGGTGCTGCTGTTCACCACGGATCCGGCGTGGCGTGCGCCCTATCAGCAGCTCTTCGAGCGGCGCACCGCCACCAAGACGTACGAGGCGCTCGCCCCCGCCCTGCCCGCGCTGGCCGAGCCGACGCTCGTCCGCTCCCACATCGTCAAGCTCCGGGGCCACCTGCAGGCGGTCGAGGTCCCCGACGCGGAGCCCAACGCCGAGACCTTGGTCACGCTCGTCGGCACCCGCGGCGTCCACGGCCTCTACCGGCTCGAGCCGCGCACCGGCCGCACGCACCAGCTGCGCGTGCACCTGGCCGGGCTGGGGGCGCCGATCGTGGGCGACCCGCTCTACCCGACGGTCTCCGACGCTCCCGAGGACCCGGCAGAACCGTTGCGGCTGGTCGCGCGCACGTTGTCGTTCGTCGACCCGGTGGACGGCACCGACCGTCGCTTCGACTCGGCGATCGCTCTGGCCTGATGGCAACCACGGTCACCTTCACTTTCAGGACGCCACAACCTACGTTACCGTAGGTTGAGAACACGCCCCCTAGTGAACGGCTCCGTGATGTCCCGAACCCACCCGACCATCATCCAGGGCGGCATGGGCGTCGCCGTGTCCTCGTGGCAGCTGGCCAACGCGGTCGCGCGGTCCGGCCAGCTGGGCGTCGTGTCCGGCACCGCCCTCGACGGCGTCGTCGCGCGCGTGCTGCAGGACGGTGACCCCGGCGGCCACGTCCGCCGCGCGATCGCGCACTTCCCCGTCCCCGAGATCGCCGAGCGGGTGCTGGCCGCCTACTTCCTGCCCGGCGGGCGCGCCGAGGGGCAGCCCTACCGCCCCCACCCCACGCTCACCATCTCCCCCAGCCGCGCGGCGATCGAGCTCAGCCTGGTCGGAAACTTCGTCGACGTCTGGTTGGCCAAGGAGGGCCACGACGGCGTGGTGGGCATCAACTTCCTGCAGAAGATCCAGACCGCGACGCTCTCGGCCACGCTCGGCGCGATGCTGGCGGGCGTCGACTACGTTCTGATGGGCGCGGGCATCCCGAAGGAGATGCCGCGGGTGCTCACCGAGTTCGCCGCCGGACGCCCCGGCCGCCTGACCATCGAGGTCGAGTCCCAGACCCGCACCCACACCGCGGTGCTGGACCCGGTGACCTACCTCGGCGACGCGGTCGACCAGCTCAAGCGGCCCGAGTTCATCGCGATCATCTCCCTGCACGTGCTGGGCGGTTACCTCGCCCGCGACCCCGAGATCCGCCCCGACGGCTTCGTCGTCGAGGGGCCGGTCGCCGGCGGCCACAGCGCTCCCCCGCGCGGCAAGCTCACCCTCGACGAGAACGGCGAGCCGATCTACTCCCCCAAGGACGAGGCCGACATCGAGAAGATGGTGGCCCTCGGCCTGCCGTTCTGGTTGGCCGGCGCCTGGTCGACCCCCGAGAAGGTCGCGGCGGCGGTGCGGGCCGGGGCCCAGGGCGTCCAGTGCGGCACGATCTTCGCCCTCGCCGCCGAGTCGGGGCTGACCGACGAGATCCGCGGGCAGCTGCTCGACGAACTGCGCGCGGGCACGCTGACGGTGAAGAACGACGCGCTGGCCTCGCCGACGGGGTTCCCGTTCAAGGTGGCGCGGTTGGCCGGCACGCTGTCCGAGCCCGAGGTGTACGCCGCCCGCGACCGGATCTGCGACCTCGGCTACCTGCGCCAGCCCGCCGAGACGGCCGAGGGCAAGGTCGTCTACCGCTGCGCGTCCGAGCCCGTGCACATGTTCGAGCGCAAGGGCGGCGACGTCCAGCAGACTGACGGACGCAAGTGCCTGTGCAACGCCCTGTTCGCCAACATCGGCATGCCCCAGCGCCGCAAGGGCGGCTACGTCGAGGAGCCCGCGGTCACCCTGGGCTCCGACCTCGCCGGCGCGCACGGCCTGCAGGCCGAGCACCCCGACGGGTGGACCGGCGCGCAGGCCGTCTCGTGGCTGCTGCGCGACGTCGCGGCCCCGGCCTGACCGGCTCCGACCGACAGTCCCGACCGACCCCGAACACACGACCGGGCCGGACGCCCAGCGTCCGGCCCGGTCGGTGCTCCGCAGGTCAGCGGTGGTGGCGTTCGCGCCGCCAGTCGTCGACCTCTTCCTCGACGGCGTCGGCGATGTTGGCCCCGAACTCACCGGGGGCGCCGCCACCCTGCACGAGGGTGGACGCCGCGGTCGTGGCCGCTGCGGCGGTGTGGCCGCGACGGTTGATGAACCGCTCGAGGCGGCCGGCGGCGATCGTCAGCAGCCAGTTGATCAGCACGAAGATCAGGCCGACCACCAGGTAGGCGGCGATGACGTTGCCGTGGCGCGATCCGAGCTGGCGCGCGGCGGCGATCAGCTCGGGGTAGGTGATCGCGGTGCCCAAGGCGCTGTCCTTGAGGATGACGACGAGCTGGCTCATCAGCGCCGGCAGCATCGCGGTCAGCGCCTGCGGCAGCTGGATCGACCGCAGCGTCTGTGCCGGGGTCAGGCCGATCGCGAGACCGGCCTCGCCCTGCCCCTTGGGCAGCTGGTGGACGCCGGAGCGCACCAGTTCGGCGATGACCGAGCCGTTGTACAGGGTCAGGCCGATGACGACGGCCCAGAAGGACGCCGCCGCACCGGGCACGCCCA